>CAZVUN010000068.1:0-11938 GCA_964629975.1 uncultured Acidiferrobacteraceae bacterium
GCGCCGGGCAACACGCCGCATGCCGGCCGCGGCGCGCGCCTGGGCCCGCCGCCCGGTTGCTCCGCGCCCCGGCGCTCGATGCGCTGCGCATCGACGGCCTGGCGCTGTTATTGCTCATCGCGGCGAGCGCCGCGCTCTACGGCGAGCACTGGGCATGGCTCGCGGCGCTGCTCGCCGCGCGCGGGCTCATCGTTTCGCTGCTCGACAATGCGTTTCACTACGGCACCGCGCCCGATGCGCCGCGCCATGCGCTCAACCTCAGCCTGCCACGCCCGCTCGCGCGCGCCTGCCTGAATTTCCATCTGCACGGCGTCCACCACCGCTATCCCGCGCTGCCCTGGACCGAACTGCCCCGGGCGTTCGCCGCCGCAGGTGCGCGCTACGATGGGACGCTCCTGAGCGGCGTGCGGCGTCAGTTCGCCGGGGTGCGGGCGCGGCCGGGCTGATCCGCGGCGCGGGCCGCAACGCAGCCGCTACTTCTGCTGCTCGGTCCCCGGTCGCTGCGGCAGGGCCGTGCCCGCCACCTGTTTCGCCCCGCTGACGACGCCGACCAGCATGTCGCGCACCGTGGTGACGGCGGCATTGCCGATGGTGCCGGCGGCCTCGATCGCGCCGCTCGCCGCGGCCTTGCCGATCTCGAACACATTGCCGCCGGTCTCGGCCACCGCCTCGACCACGCCGTCGACCGCGCGCTTGGCGACCACGCCCACGTCAGCCCCGACCTCGGCGGCGCTCGCGACCGCGGTCTTGGCCGTGGACTTGGCCGCGCCCAGCACGTCGCCGCCGACATCGGTCACGCCCATGATCACTCCCTTGGCCACACTCTTGGTCGACAGCACCAGTCCCGTGCCGACCTCTTCGGTCGCCTGGATCGCGCCCTTCATGACATCCTTGGCGATGGCGATGGCTTCGGTAGCCACGGCCCCGGTGGCGCGCAGGCCGTTCGAGACCGTGCTGCGCACCAGCGAAACGATCTCGGCCTCGATTTCGTCGATGCCCTTGAGACTCGTCACGATCCCTTCCTTGACCGTGGTGCCGGCATGCCCGATGGAGGCGGCGCCAGCGGCGGGTGTTTGGGTTTCAGTTTGCATGGTCGTAGCCCTCTTGCTGCGTTTGGTTTTTGGTCTGGCGCCCTTGGCAGCGTCCGGATGTTCCGTGTCAGTCGCTGTCATGGGAAACCCTCGAACGAGAGGATGCGCTGGCGGTGTGATGCGATCATGACGCCTTCGCCTTGGCGGCGCGCGCGGCCTCGGTCATGAGCAGCAACCCGGCGGCGTACCACAGCAGCGTGCCGGCCGGCCCGAGGATGTGGCCATTGCGCAACTGCACCACGGCTGCACCCACCAGGCCGACGAAGCCGACGCTGGCGAGATTGACGCGGTTGCCGCTCAGGCGCGTGAGCTCCGTGTTGAGGTCGCGGAACGCGGCGGCCACGGACTCGGTAAGCGGCACGGCCGCCGGGGCGGGGCCGAGCCGGAACAGCCCGGCCGCCTCGGCCTGCGCCGCGAGGGTCGCTCCCACAGCGCCCGGCACCAGCAGGATACCGCCGGTGAGCGGATTGGCCTCGACGCGCTCAACGCCCGGCAGCCTGGCGAGCGCCTCGGCGACCTGTTGGAAGTAACTGGCGTCGCCGCGCCGCTCCGGCACCCGCAGGCGCAGGTGCCGGGTTCCGGCATGGCTGACTTCGGCGAGCGGCAGCATCGGCGGTTCAGGCCTCCGGGGTCGGCTTGGCCGCGACGTCGGCGACCGCCGCGATCTTGGGCGCGTGTTCCTGCTCGATCTCGGCCTTGGCCTCGGCGACCACGTCCTCGACCACTTCGGCCACTTCGGCGAACGCCTCGCGTCCCTTCTCGTACACGATCAGACCGCTCTTGATCAGCGCCTTGGCAAAGGGCTTGGAGGCACGCGCCACCACCGGCAGCGCCAGCGGAATCAGCACCGCCGCCGCCACGCCGACGGCGAGCCCCATGGCGACATTGCTCTTGAAGATGTCCTGCACGGCCATTGTCGTTGCTCCCGGTCGATTGTCCCCCGGCTCGTCTCCGCTTAGGTGCAGGCCGCAGATCAAGCAGTGGGGGCGAGAAAAATACAAAAATCCCCTCCTGCCCGGTGTGAATTTTTTTTGACATTGATGTGACAGCACACGGATTGACGACGATCAATGCACACCGTCGCAACCGTCGCGTGCTCCGGCGCCACTCCACGGGTGCGTTTCTGCGAAACGTCACGGGATCGCAACGCGCGTTTCATCGGCCGCGGGCAAGCTCGCGCCATCGCATCCAACGAGGGGGCCCGCATGTCCTTGTCCGCGCAACTGGTGAAGCTGTTCCAGGTGCAGACGCCGCAGCGCCTGCACCTCACGCTGGCCGCGAGCGAGCAGGAAGTCCGTGCCGCGCAACGCCTGCGCTATCAGGTGTTCGTGGAGGAGATGGGCGCGCGCCTGGAGTGCGCGGAACCGGGCATCGAGGCCGATCATTACGATCCGTTCTGCCAGCACCTGCTGGTCAAGGACGGCGACGCCGTGGTCGGCTGCTACCGCATCCTGACCGACACCCAGGCGGCGCGCGCCGGCGGCTACTACGCGCAGTCGGAGTTCGACCTGACGCGCATCCTCGCCATCCCGGGACGCTTCATGGAAGTGGGGCGCACCTGCGTGCACCCGGACTATCGCAGCGGTGCCACCATCGCGCTGCTGTGGTCGGGGCTGGCGCGCTTCATGGTGATGAACGGCATCGACTACCTGATGGGCTGCGCCAGCATTGCGCTGCGCACCGGCACGCGCGAGGCCACCCTGATCTACGAGCGCCTCGCCCGCCAGCATCTGGCGCCCGAGGCGTGGCGCGTGTACCCGCGCGTGCCGCTGCCGCAGATCAACCTGACCGACACCGAGGACAAGCCGCAGGTGCCGGCCCTGATCAAGGGCTACCTGCGCGCCGGCGCCAAGATCTGTGGCGCACCGGCCTGGGACCCGCACTTCAACGTGGCCGACCTGTTCGTGCTGCTGCGCGCCGAGGACGTCAGCGAGCGCTACGCTCGCCACTTCGTGCAGCGCGCATGAGGCAACGCTCCGCCCTGGCGCGGGAGCTGGTCCGCGCACTGCGCGCGCTGCGCATCGTGCTGCACCTCGCCAACGGCGTCTGGATCGCCCACCTCGGCTTCGCGCTGCTCGCGCTGAGCGGGCTCGACCGCAATCACGCGCGGCGCCGCGGCCTGGTGCGCTGGTGGATGCGCCGCCTGTTGCGCATCCTCAACGTGCAGGTGCGCGTGAGCGGCGCGCGGCCCGTGCGCGGCGCGCTCCTCGCCGCCAACCACATCTCCTGGCTCGACATCCCGGTGCTGGGCGCCGTGCTCGAGGCCGGCTTCGTCTCCAAACACGAGGTGCGCGCCTGGCCGATCGTGGGCGCCCTGGCGGCGCGCGCCGGCACCCTCTTTCTGGCGCGCGGTGCCCGCGATACCGTGACCGAGGCCGCCGATCATCTGACCTGGACGCTGCACCAGGGGCGCGCCGCGATCATCTTTCCCGAGGGCACGACCACCGACGGGCAAAGCGTCAGGCGCTTTCACGCGCGCCTGTACCAGGCCGCGATCCGCACGCGCGCACCGGTGCAGGCAGTGGCGCTGTCCTACCCGCGCGCGCCCGGCACCCGCGACACGCATCCGGCGGCGCCCTTCGTCGGCGACATGGACCTCCTCACGCACCTGTGGCGACTGCTGGGCGAAGCGCGCCTGCACGCGCACGTGCAGTTCTGCCCACCGCTCGCCACGAGCGGGCAGGCGCGCCGCGCACTCGCCGAGGAGAACCGCGCCCAGGTGCTGCGGGCGCTCGGTCTCGAGACCGCGCCGCACGAGGCGCGGCGCCACGCCGACATCACCCGCGGGTAACCTGGGGTTCATCAGCGCACGCTAATGTTCTGCCCACCGGTGGCGGTTGCGGAGGCGGTTCATGGCGACCAACGACATCACGGCGGGCGAGTTCGACGGTGCCGGGGCATGGGCGGCGGTCGCCGATCGCATCTACCTGGCACTGGTGCGCTTTCTTACCGGCGCCACCATCGTCGCGCTGTGCCTGTGGATGCTGGGCGGGGTGTACGGCATGCTGCGCGCGCTACCCACAGCGCTCGCCGGCGGCTGGGCCACGGCCGCCGAGCACACGATCGTCAACAGCCTTCTCCTGCTCGCACTGCTCGAGGTCATTCGCACGCTGCAGTCCTACCTCAAGCTCGGGCGCGTGCGGGTCACCTTCATCCTCGACACGGCGCTGGTCGTGCTCATCGGCGAGTTGATCGGTCTGTGGTTCAAGCAATACGCGCCGGAGAAGGTGCTGCTCGGCATGGGCGTGATCATCGCGCTCGTGGTGCTGCGCATCGTCACCACGCGCTACTCACCCGAGGCCGGTAGCGGCTGACGGGCACGCCGCGTTCACCCAACTTTCATGCCGCGGTCACGCCCCGGTCATCGAGCCACGCTATCGTCACCGCACGCTTGATCATCGGGATATCTAGATGAGTCTGCTGCTCATCAACCGCCACAGCGGCGAGGCCTTGTACAGCCAGATCTGCCGGGCGCTGCGCCACGAGATCGCAACGCTGCACCACCCGGGCGATTGCCTGCCGTCCGAACAACAGCTCGCGCAACGCTTCGCGGTCAACCGCCACACGGTGCGCCACGCCATCGATGCGCTGGTCGCCGAAGGCGTGCTCGAGCGCCGCCACGGTCGCGGCACCTTCGTCGTCGATCGGCCGCTCGACTACCCGGTCGGCCGCACCACGCGCTTCACCGAGACCCTCGAAGGTCTCGGCAAGAGCACCTCGAGCAAGGTGCTGCGCAAACTGCTCATCCCGGCGCACGGCGGGGTGGCCGAGCACCTCGCCCTGACAGCGGGCGCGCCGGTGGTGTGGCTGGAAACCTTGCGCTCGGTGGAGGAGCGGCCGTTCTGCCTGATCTCCCATTTCCTGCCGCAGGCGGCGGTCGGCGCGGCGCTCGATGACTATCGCGGCGGGTCGCTGCACGAGTTCCTGCAAGTGCGCCTGGGGCTGCGGCTGCGGCGCACGATGAGCCTGGTGACGGCGATCGCCCCGCTGGGCGAGGACGCCCGCTTGCTCGGCATAGCGCCGACCCACCCCGTGCTGCGCGTCAAGAGCGTCAACGTCGACGTGACGGACGCGCGGCCGGTCGAGTATGCGCTCACGCGCTTTCGTTCCGATCGCGTGCAGCTGCACGTCAGTCCGTAGGAAATGCCAACCCAGTACGACCATCCCGCAGGAGGAATACCCGCCATGCTTGCCAAGAAACTCATTGTCACCGCCATCCTCGGCGCTGCGGCCGCCATCGCCCTTAGCGCCGACGCCGATGCCGTGCGCGACGGCAGCCCGGAGCGCCCGCTGCGGGTGATGCTGGTCCCGGCCGACGGCGGCACCGAGGACGGCACCAAGGCCGACTTCCTCCCGGTGTTCAACGCCGTCTCGCGCAGCACCGGACTGAAGTTCGACATCAAGGTCGGCCAGAGCTATGGCGCGGTGATGGAGGCGATCTGCGCCAAGCAGACCGAGATCGCGTTCTTCGGCCCGGCGAGCTACATCCCGGTGCGCGACAAGGGCTGCGCCAAGCTCCTCGCCGTGGCGGTGCACCATGGCAATTCCGTCTACTACTCCGGTCTGTTCACGCGCGCCGACGCGCCCTACCAGAGCCCCAAGGACGTCAAGGGGGCGCGTCTGGCGCTCGGCGACGTGAACTCGACCTCGAGCTTCCTCTACCCGGTGGCGATGCTGATGGACGCGGGTGTCAATCCGGCGCGCGACATGAAGCAGGTAGTGATCACCGGCAGCCACGCCAACTCGCTCAAGGCCGTGGCCGAGGGCAAGGCCGACGTGAGCGGTGCGTCCTTCGACTCGCTGGAGAAAGCGATCAAGCAGGGCGCCATCGACCCGAAGAAGGTGCGGGTGCTGGCCAAGAGCGATCCGATCCCGCAGCCGCCGCTCGCCATGTCCACCGCGCTGCCCGAGGCCACGCAGAAGAAGCTGAAGGATGCCTTCAACAACGTGCACAAGGCGCCGGGCGTCACCCCGGACATGATCCGCGGCTATGGCGGCGCCAAGGTCGACCGCTACGATGCCTCGTTCCCGGAATCGGGTATGGACGTCGCCGGCCGGAAGATGGCGCTGGTCGACGATCAGGTGAAGGCCGAGATCCTCAAGAAGGCCGCGCAGCGCTGAGCCCGCGCCGGCAACCGCAAGGAGTCGCGCCGTGTTGAGATTCGACAACGTGACCAAGCGTTACCCCGACGGCACCGAGGCGATCCGCGACTTCTCGCTGCACGTCCCGCGCGGCCAGTTCTGCGTGCTGCTCGGGCCTTCCGGGGCCGGCAAGTCCACGCTGCTGCGGCTGCTGAACGGCCTGACTCGGCCCAGCGCCGGCGAGGTCGCGCTCGCCGGCGAAACACTCACCGACCGGACGCTGCCGCGCCTGCGGCGCAAGGTGGCGACCGTGCACCAGCAGTTCAACCTCACGCCGCGCCTGTCGGTGGCGCTCAACGTGCTCGCCGGCGCGCTGCCGCAGGTGCCATGGTGGCGCGCCGCGCTCGCCTGGTTTCCCGCCCCGTTGCGCGCCAAGGCCTGCCACCTGCTCGCCGAGGTCGGGCTCACGCCCGAACACCTGCCGCGCCGGGTGTCGGAGCTCTCCGGCGGGCAGCAGCAACGCGTCGGCATCGCGCGCGCCTTCATGATGGACCCGGCGGTGCTGCTGGTCGATGAGCCGGTGGCGAGCCTCGATCCGCGCATCGCGCGCGGCATCCTGCAGCTGCTGCGCCGCCAGTCGCGTGCCCACGGCGCGACGGTGCTGTGCAGCCTGCACCAGCCGGAGCTGGCGCGCGAGTTCGGTGACCGCATCGTGGCCGTGAGCCACGGGCGCCTGGTGTTCGACGGCGCACCGCACGAATTCACCGACCCGGTGTGCGAAAACCTCTACCACGGCGCGCTGGCGCGGCCCGCGCACGAGGACGCGGCGGCCGCACCGGTGCTCACACCCGCGCTCGAAGGTGTTGCCGCCTAGCACCGCGCATGAGCGACATCTCCGTCAACCGCGCGGACAGCTGGCGTCTCGATCCGCCGTACAACACACGCCACGTGCTGATCGCGCTCGCGGCGGCTGCCTTGCTCGCCGTGACCGGCATGCGCATGGAAGTCCCGCGCCTGCTGCATGACAGCGCCCAGGCGGTCGGCTACGCGGTGGGCCTCGCCGAGCACTCGCCGGTGGCCGACGGCCTGAGGCGCGTCGGTGAATCGCTGTGGCCGCTGCGCATCGCCGAGGAGATCGAGACCGCGCGTATCGAGAATCTCGACCGCGACCAGCTGCCGTGGCTCGCGCGCATCGAAATCCGCGAGATCCGCGAGCCGCGCATGAACACCCAGACCCTGCAGATCGAGGAGACGGTGGAGCGCAAGGAAGTGCTCGTCAAGCCGCTCGGCTATCTCACGCACGTGCTCGCCAAGATGCTCGAGACACTGGAGATGGCGCTGTGGGGCACGCTGCTCGCGGTGCTGCTGTCGGTGCCGCTCGCCTACTACGCCTCGGCCAACTACGCGCCCAACCGCCTCGCCTACCACACCGCGCGCTCGACCATCAGCCTGTTTCGCGCCGTGCCGGAGCTGGTGAGCGCGCTGTTCCTGGTGCTGGCCTTCGGCTTCGGGCCGATCGCCGGCTTCCTTGCGCTCGGCATCCACGGCGCCGGCTTCCTCGGCAAGTTCTACGCCGAGGACATCGAGAACGCCGATCGCGGTCCGCAGGAGGCGCTCGCCGCGATCGGCGCCGGCAAGCTGAAGACCCTGTGGTACGGCGTGCTGCCGCAGGTGCTGCCGCAGTACATCGCCTACACGCTCTACATCCTCGATCGCAACGTGCGCATGGCCACGGTGATCGGCATCGTCGGGGCGGGCGGCATCGGCCTCGAGCTCAAGGGCCGCTTCGACATGTTCCACTTCGGACACGTCGGCACGATCCTGCTGGTCATCTTCCTCACGGTGTTCCTGCTCGATCAGTTCTCGGCGCGCCTGCGCGCGCGCATCCTGTAGCGGACCGCAAGACCCGCGAGCGCGCACCGATGCCCCCTCCCTTGTCTACCCCTCCGGGCCACACCGCCGACGCGCTGCACGTTGCGCGCGCCGACTGGGCGCGCGCGTGGGCGGCGCTGCCGGCCGAGGAGATCCTGAGCGCGGCCGAGGCGATCGCGCGCACGCACGAGGTGCAGGACATCGGCCTGCCGCAGGCCGGGCTCGGCCTGCTGACGCTGCGCGACGGCGCCTTCCACGAGCCGTTCTATCTTGGCGAGGTGCCGGTGGCGCGCGCCGCGGTGCAGGTGCGCACGCGCGAGGGGCGCACGGGACACGGCGGCGCCGTGCGCATCGACGATCGGGCGCGGCTCACACGTGCCTTTGCAATCCTCGACGCCACACTGAGCGCGCGCCTGCCGGGGTGGGAGGCGCTGGCGGCGCTCACCGAGCGCGGCATGCGCGCGTACGCGCAGCACGACGCGCAGCGCCGGCATATCCTCGCGCGTACGCGTGTCGACTTCTCGCTCCTCGCGCAGACCGGGGAGGACGACGATGCCTGAGCCTGCACCGTCACGGTCGCCAAGCGCCGCGTGGCAGCCGACCACGCAGCAGCGCGTCTTCCGCCAGCTGCTCACGTGCTTCGCCCATCCGGGGCACATCGCGGTGCTTGACGACGGCGATGCCCGGATGCAGGTGCTCGCCACCCTGCTCGATGGCGAGACCACGCTCGCCGATCCGCACGGTCTGATCGCGACCGCCGACTGGGCGCGGCTTGAGGCGCGGCGCGCGGCGCCGGACCGGGCCGCCTTCGTGGTGGCCGACGGCGCGCACGCGCCCGAGTTCGCGCCGCAGCTTGGCTCGCTGGAATCGCCCGAACGCGGCGCGACGCTGATCCTCGCCGTCGCCGCGCTGGGCGAGGGGTCGGTCCTGCGCCTGAGCGGCCCGGGCATCGAGGATCGCGCCGAGCTCGCCGTGCGCGGCTGGCACCGGCACTGGATCCGCGCGCGCGCCGACTGGGTGGCGAGCTTTCCGCTCGGCGTGGACATCATTCTGTGCGACGGGACGCGCTGCGCCGCGCTGCCGCGCACCACGCGCATTGAAAGGGAGCCGCACTGATGGCCTATGTCGCAATCAAGGGCGGGCGCGCGGCGATCGAGGCCGCGGCGCAGGCCACCGAGTTCCTGCGCACCGGCGGCGAGGGGCAAACGCCGCTTGCGCTCGAGACCATCGAGCAGCAACTGCGCCTGCTGGTCTCGCGCGTGGTCTCCGAAGGCGGGCTCTATCACCCGCGGCTTGCGGCGCTCGCCATCAAGCAGTTCCAGGGCGACACCCTGGAGGCGGGTTTCGCGCTGCGCGCCTATCGCTCGACCCGGCCGCGCCTGCTCGAGACCCCGCCGCAGGACACCGGGCGCATGCGTCTGCTGCGCCGCATCTCGGCGGCGTTCAAGGACATCCCGGGCGGGCAGATGCTCGGGCCGACGTATGACTATGCGTTGCGGCTCATGCGCCTGGAGCTGGCCGATGAATCCCCGCAGGCCTTCAAGGACGTCGCGCGCCGTTTCCTTGCCACCACCCCCGAGGCCGAACTGCCGGCGAGTTTTCCCAAGGTGCTCGAGGCGCTGCGCGCCGAGGGATTGTTGCCGCCGGTGCGCGCCACACCGGCGAGCGCCTTCGACATCACGCGCGAACCGCTGGTGTTCCCGGTATCGCGCCCGGCGGCGCTCGCCACCCTGGCGCGCGCCGAGACCGGCTCGCTGCTCGCCATCGCCTACTCCAGCATGCGCGGCTACGGCGATATCCATCCCACGGTGGCGGAGCTGCGCGTCGGCTACCTGCCGGTGATGCTCCCGCACCCGGTAACCGGCGAGCCGATGGAGGCCGGCGAGGTGCTCATGACCGAGTGCGAGGTGGTGGCCATGTACGAGGACGCGCAAGCGGGTGCGCCGCCGACCTTCACGCTCGGCTACGGGGCCTGCTTCGGCCACAACGAGACCAAGGCGATCAGCATGGCGATCCTCGATCGCGCCTTGCAAAAGGGCATGCGCGATGGGCCCACGCACCCGGCGGAAGATCCGGAGTTCGTGCTGCTGCACGTGGACGGCGTCGATTCGATGGGTTTCTGCGCGCACTACAAGATGCCGCACTACGTGACCTTCCAGTCCGACCTCGACCGGCTGCGCACCACCCGGCGCAAGGCCGCGGAGAATGCCTCATGACGCCGAACTATGAACTGCCGCGCGATGAGGCCGGCTACTCCTTCGGCTTCCTCGATGAATACGCCAAGCGGGAGATCCGCCGCGCGATCTTGAAGGCGGTATCGATCCCCGGCTACCAGACGCCCTATGCCTCGCGCGAGATGCCCATGGGCCGCGGCTTCGGCACCGGTGGCCTGCAGCTGACCTTGTCCCTGATCGGACCCGACGATACCCTCAAGGTGATCGACCAGGGATCGGACGACTCGGTCAATGCCGTGAACCTGCGCGAGTTCGTGCGGCTCACCTGCCCGGGGGTCGCGCTCACCGAACGCACCGAGGCGGCGACGCTCATCCAGTCGCGCCACCGCATCCCGGAAATACCGCTGCGTGCCGATCAGATTCTGGTGCTGCAGGTCCCCTACCCCGATCCGCTGGTGGTGGTGGAGCCGTCGGAGGCCAAACGCAGAATCATGCACGGCGAGGCCGACTACGCGCGCCTGCTGGTCAAACTCTACGAGGATCTCGTGCGCTTCGACGAGATCACCCTCTCGCACCGCTACCCCACGCGCATCCACGGCCACTATGTCATCGATCCCTCGCCGATCCCGCGCTGGGACGTGCCGCGCCTGCACCGCTCGCCCGCGCTCGTCCTGCTCGGCGCCGGGCGCGAGAAGAAGATCTACGCCGTGCCGCCCTACACCGACGCCGTGCCGCTCGCCTTCGAGGACCAGCCGTTCCGCGTCGAGGACTTCCGCGACGCGGCCGGAAGGCGGCGCGCCTGTGCGCGTTGCGGCGCGACCGATTCGTTCCTCGACGAGCTGATCGACCCGGCGGGCGGCCGCGTCTGGCAGTGCTCGGATTCGGCCTACTGCCACGAGCGCCTCTCCCGGCAGACCCGGACCGAGGTGCAGGCATGAGCAAGATCCTCGAGGTGCGCGGCCTCACCCGCATCCACGGCCGCGGCTGCGCACTGTGCATCGAGGCCACCGGCCCCGAGTCCGACACCAACGTCTGCCCGCACTGCGGCACGGTGGTGGCGGCGCACGACGTGTCCTTCGATCTGTATCGCGGCGAGATCCTCGGCATCATCGGCGAGTCGGGCAGCGGCAAGTCGACGGTGGTCAAGACCCTGTACTTCGACGACGCGCCGAGCGCCGGCGAGGCGATCTTCTTCGACGACGACCGTCAATACGAGCTGTTCGCGCTCAACGCCGCGCGCCAGCGCTGGCTGCGCAACCACCGCTTCGGCATGGTCTACCAGAACCCGCACCTCGGGCTCAATTTCAATGTCAGCGCCGGCGGCAACATCGCCGAGCGCCTGCTCATGAGCGACATCGCCCACTACGGCGCGATCCGCGCCCGCGCCGAAGAGCTGCTCGCGCGCACCGAGGTGCTGGCGGCACGCATGGACGAGAGCCCGCGGACATTCTCCGGCGGCATGCAGCAGCGCGTGCAGATCGCCAAGGCGCTGGCCACGCGCCCGGTGCTGCTGTTCCTCGATGAGGTCACGAGCGGCCTGGACCTCTCCGTGCAGGCGGCGATCCTTGATCTCATCCGCGAGATCCAGCGCGAGCTCGGCACCGCGATGATCGTCGTGACCCACGACCTGGGCGTGGTGCGGCTGCTCGCCGGCCGCACGCTGGTGATGAAATACGGGCGCGTGATCGAGTCCGGCCTCACCGACCAGATCCTCGAGGA
>CAZVUN010000068.1:12038-15535 GCA_964629975.1 uncultured Acidiferrobacteraceae bacterium
TGATGAAATACGGGCGCGTGATCGAGTCCGGCCTCACCGACCAGATCCTCGAGGACCCGCAGCACCCCTACAGCCAGCGGCTGGTGGCGGCAGCATTGTGAGTTGCGCCATGGACACGATCCTGAGCGTCGAGGGTTACGCCAAGCAGTTCCTGCTGCACGATCGCGGCAAGCTCATTCCCTCGGCCGCGAACGTGAACCTCACGGTGCGCGCCGGACGGCTCACCGCGCTCGTGGGCCCGACCGGCGCCGGCAAGTCCTCGGTGCTGAAGGGCATCTACCGCACCTACCGGCCGTCGGGCGGGCGGCTGCTATACCGCGACGCGCACGGCCACACGATCGACCTGGCGCTCGCCACCGAACACCAGGTGCTCGAGCTGCGGCGGCGCGAGATCGGGTTCGTCACCCAGTTCCTGCACTGCCTGCCGCGCCAGGGGGCGCTCGACGTGGTCGCCGAGCCGCTGCTCGCGCGCGGCATCGCGCGCGCCGAGGCGCGCGCGCGCGCGGGCATGCTGCTTACGCGCCTGGCGGTGCCGCGGCGGCTGTGGAACGTGGCGCCGGCGACCTTCTCGGGCGGGGAGAAGCAGCGCGTGAATCTGGCGCGCGGGCTGATCGGCCGGCCGCGCCTGCTGCTGCTCGATGAGCCGACTGCGAGCCTCGACCCCGCGACCACCGATCGGGCGGTCGAGCTGCTCCAGGAAATGAAACAGGAGGGCATCGGCATGCTCGCCATCTTTCACCACCCCGACCTCGTCAAACGTCTCGCCGACGACGTGGTGACGCTCGCCGCGCCGGTGGCGGCCGGCGATCTGATCGAGGAGCTGGCATGAACACGCAACGACACTACCTGACCGGCGCGCGCGTGGTGCTGCGCGACGAGACGCTCGCCGAGGCGTCGGTCCTCATCGAGGACGGCGTGATCGCCGCCATCGATCCGGATGGCGCGCGCGGGGCGCGCACCATCGACCTCGCCGGGCGCACGCTGCTGCCGGGCATGATCGACCTGCATTGCGATGCGCTCGAAAAGGAGGTCGAGCCGCGCCCCAACGTGCACTTCCCGCTCGACTTCGCCTGCGCCCAGGCCGACAAGCGCAATGCCGCCGCCGGCATCACCACCGTGTACCACGCGCTGTCGTTCGCCAATGCCGAGCTCGGGGTGCGCAACAACGCCTTCGCCGCCGAGGTGGCGCACGCGGTGCACGCCTGGCAGGCACACGCGCTGGTGGACAACCGCGTGCATGCGCGCTACGAGGTCACCGACCCGACGGCGCCGGCGGTGCTCGCCGGCCTGCTCGACGCGGAGGAACTGCACCTGCTGTCGTTCATGGACCACACGCCCGGGCAGGGACAGTTCAAGGACATCGGCGCCTACCGCGACTTCCTCGCCCGCACCTATAAGAAAGACGCCGCGGAGCTCGATGCGATCCTCGACGCCAAGCGCGCCGCCGCCGAAGGCGCGGTCGAGCGCATGCGCTCGCTGGCACAGCGCGCGCATGCGCGCGGGGTGCCGATCGCGAGCCACGACGACGACAGCCCGGACAAGATCGAGCTCATGAAGGATCTGGGCGCGGTCATCTCGGAGTTCCCGGTAAACCTCGAAACCGCGCGCGCGGCGCAGGCGCGCGGCATGGCGACCCTGTTCGGCGCGCCCAACGTGCTGCGCGGCCAGTCGCAGTCCGGCTCGATGCGCGCGCTCGATGCGATCTGCGCGGGCACCGCCGACTGCCTGTGCGGCGACTACTCGCCGGCCGCCCTGCTCCCCTCGGTGATGAAGCTGCCCGAGCGCGCCGGCATCGCGCTGCACGAGGCGGTGCGCCTGGTGAGCACCAACCCCGCGCGCGCCGCCGGGCTTGCCGATCGCGGCGAGATCGCCCCCGGCAAGCGCGCCGACCTGATCGCGGTCAAGACGCTCGGCGGCCTGCCGCAGGTCGAGCGCGTCTGGGTGCGGGGCGCGCACGCGTTTTCCGCGCACTTCGACCATGCCTGAGGCGCGCCTCGACTGCCTCCTCGGCGCCTCGGTCAGCGGCAAGGACAGCGTGATGCGCCGGGCGCGTCGGCGGCGCGCCGGGCGGTGCGATATCGTGTTCGCGCGCCGCGACATCACGCCACCACCCGAGACCGGCGGCGCGGACCCTGCGGCGCTCGCCGAGGTCGGGTTCGACGCGCGCCTGCGGCCGGTCTGATCGCCCTGCACCGGGCGAGCCACGGCTGGCGCTACGCGTTCGGCACCGAGATCGACCTGTGGTTGGCGCGCGGCTGTCACGTGATCAGGAAGGATCGCGCAAGTATCTGCCCCAGGCGGCGGCGCGCAACCCGTGCATGCAGGCGGTGCTCGTTCCGGCCACAGCGCAGGTGATGGCCGAGCGGCTGCATCGTCGCGCACCCGAGCCGGCGCAGCGCATCGCGCAGCGCCTGGCGCGCGCCACGCAGTTCGAGATCCGGCACCAGCGCCTCGCCACGCTCGACAACGACGGCGGCCTGGAGGAAGCTGGGCGCCGTCTGCTGGACTTGCTCGATGTGCATTGATTGCGCGGCCCGCGGCCAATCGCGGCCCCCTGAAAATTGATGCCGACACTCGCCCTGCTTGCGCTCGGCGCCTCGGTGCTGATGCACGTCGCCTGGAACCTGCTCGCGCGCCACAGCCCCGCGAACAGCCGCTTTCTGTGGTGGGGGCTCGCGGCGCACCTGCTGATCTTCGGGCCCTGGTCGCTCTATCAGCTCGCCACGCAGGCCGACTGGTCCGGGCGGCTTTTGCCGCTGCTGCTGATCACGGCGGCGACCAACAGCCTGTACTTTGTCGCGCTCGCGCGCGCCTACCACTACGCGCCGGTGGCACTCGTCTATCCGATCGTGCGCAGCTCCCCGGTGCTGATCGCGCTGTGGGGGCTGGCGTTCTTCGGCGAGCAACTGAGCGCCGCCGGTTGGCTCGGCATCCTGCTGAGTGTCGCTGGCGTGCTGCTGCTCGGCAGCACCGCCGAGCACGGCGACACCCGCCACGCCCTGCCCTGGGCGGCGGTCGCGGCGCTGTGCACCAGCGTCTACTCGCTCTCTGACAAGGCCGCGGTCGCGAGCCTGCCGACCTACGGCGCGCAGCTCGGCTTCGTCACCGCCAGCTACGCGGTTTCGTTCCTGGTCTTGAGCGTGCTGAACCGCCGCGACGCCGGGCGCTGGCGGCCCCGGCAGGCGCCGCCGCTGCGGCACTGGCTGGCGGGCGGCCTGTGCATCGGCACGGCGTATGCGCTCGTCATCCACGCCATGCAATACATCCCGGCGGCCTACGCCGTCGCCTTCACCAACGCCGGCATCCTGCTCGCCGGCCTGCTATCGATGACCGTGTTCGGCGAGCGTGCCCGCTGGCGGGCGCGCCTGCTGGCCATCGCGATCGCGGCCGGCGGTCTCGGCATCCTGGCCGGCGCCTGACCCGGCCGCGCGGGCCGCGTGCTTGACGGCGCGCGCGCCGCAGTCCGCCTTGTAGGCGCCGGCGGCGCCGGACTATAG
>CAZVUN010000069.1:0-15492 GCA_964629975.1 uncultured Acidiferrobacteraceae bacterium
AACGGTGCGCTGCGCACCGCCGGCTCGGCACGCGCGCCCCGACCCGCCGGCGACTCGCGCGGGGTGCCGCGCGCGAGCGCGCGCTCGATGGCGGCATTGAGCTGCTCGATGCGAAACGGCTTGGGGATGAAATCGACCGCCCCGACGCGCAGCGCGCCGATGGTGGTGTTGAGATCGGCATACGCGGTCATGAAGATGACCTCGGCCGGCTCGCCGGCCGCGCGGAGCTGCGCCACCCAGTCGAGGCCGGAGCGCCCCGGCAGACTGATGTCGACGATGAGCACATCGAAGCGGCAGCGCGCGCGCAGCTCCTCGGCGGTCTCGGCGCTGTCGGCGACCTCCACCAGCCCGTACTCCCGGGTGAGGGCGCGCTGCAAGAAGCTGCGGATGCCCGGCTCATCATCGACGACCAGGACCGAAACCTGCCGTTTGCCACGAACCCCCGGCACGGCGCCCGCTCCCGCGTCGCTTGATTTCGGCAGACGTTCCAGCGGACGGTGGGTCATCGAAACTCCTTGCGCTCTGGTTCATGCCGTTGATGGTTCCTTGCCTCGGTGCAACTAAGCGACAAGGAATGCTCGAAACCGCCCGGGGTGGCGCAACCGCGCGCTCCTCCCGCACTACCAGTGCGTCATTTCGACGCAATCGCGTCGTAAGTTGCGTCAATTTGATACGAGTGTCAATGCGCTTGCATTGCACAATCTGGTATGCGGCGAGGAATTCGTTGGCGGAGTGCTGGCACCGGATTTGCAAAACGGCGGGCGCGCTCGCCGCGGCGCTGCCGAAACGTGCGGCCTCGGGCACGGCGCCGGCACGAGAGCGCGCCGCGCGTGGCTGACGAACGGGATCGCGGCTGACGGGCCAGGCGTACGCTGACATGCAAGATCTTTCCGCGGCCTTCGGGCTGGCCTTCTCCCTCATCACCGGCGCGGACAGCGCACTGGTGGAAATCGTCCTGCTGTCGCTGCGCGTCAGCCTGACGGCGGTCGGCCTCGCCTGCCTGGCCGGTTTGCCGATCGGTGCTGCCCTCGCGGTGGCGCGCTTTGCGGGGCGCGGGGCGGCGATCGTGCTGCTCAACACACTGATGGGCCTGCCACCGGTCGCGGTCGGGCTGCTGCTCTACGTGCTGCTGTCGAATGCCGGTCCGCTCGGCGTGCTGGGGCTGCTGTATACGCCCACGGCCATGATCATCGCCCAGGCCGTGCTCGTGACCCCCATCATCGCCGCCCTCGCCCGCCAGGTCGTCGAGGACCTCCATGCCGAGTACGACGAGCAGCTGCGCTCGCTCGGCGTCGGGCGGTTGCAGACAATCGCCACGCTCTTGTGGGACGGCCGCTACAGCCTGCTCACCGTGGCGCTGGCCGGTTTCGGCCGCGCCATCGCCGAGGTCGGCGCGGTCGTCATCGTCGGCGGCAACATCGCGCACGTGACGCGCGTCATGACGACGGCGATTGCGCTCGAGACCTCCAAGGGCGATCTGGCGCTGGCGCTGGCGCTGGGTCTCATCCTGCTCACGCTCGCGATGCTGGTGAACGCCGGCGTCATGGCGGTCAAGGCCACCGCGGCAAGGGCTGCGTATGCATGACGTGGCATTCACGGCCGCCGCGGCGCTGCCCGCGGTGGATGCGCGCGATTCCTGCCTGCCGCTCGAGGCGCGCGGCCTGACCTTCGAGGCCGGTGGCCGGCGCCTGGTCGATGGCGTCGACCTGGCGCTGCAGGCCGGTTCGGTCACCGCGGTCCTGGGCCCGAACGGTGCTGGCAAGAGCCTGTTGCTGCGCCTGCTGCACGGACTGCTGAAACCGACCCGGGGCGAAGTGCGCTGGGCTGGCCGACCGGCCGATCGCGCCATCGCCGCGCGCCAGGCGATGGTGTTCCAGCGGCCGGTGCTGCTGCGCCGCTCGGTCGCCGCCAATGTGCGCTATGCGCTGGCGGTGCGGGGCGTGACGCGCGCCGACTGCGAAGCGCGCCTCGCGGCGGTGCTGCGCAGCGCCCGGCTCGAGCATCTCGCCGAGCGGCCGGCGCGCGTGCTGTCGGTCGGCGAACAGCAGCGCCTGGCGCTGGCACGGGCGCTCAGCACCGCGCCCGAGATCCTGTTCCTCGATGAACCGACCGCAAGCCTCGATCCCGCCGCGACACATGCCATCGAGGAGTTGCTGCGCGAGGCACACGCGGCCGGCACCACGATCGTGCTCGTCACGCACGACCGCGACCAGGCCCGGCGCCTGGCGCACGAGGTGCTGTTCATGCACCGCGGGCGCCTCGCCGAGCAGACGCGCGCGGATGCCTTCTTTGCCGGCCCGGCGTCCGCGCCGGCGCGCGCCTTTCTGGACGGTCGCATCGTCCTGTGACCGGCCAACCGATCCGACAGCGAGGCGCGCCGCATGTGCTCCAGCAAGACACGGTCCGCGCGGTTGCCGGTCCTGGCAGCGCTGATGGCCGCGGCACTGCTGCTCGGTGCGACGGCGCCGCGCGCGGCGAGCGAGCGCTTCATCATCGTCCAGTCGACGACCTCGACCCAGGACGCGGGTCTGTTCGACCACATCCTGCCGCTGTTTCACAGGCGCAGCGGCATCGACGTGCGGGTCGTCGCCGTCGGCACCGGCCAGGCGATCCGGAATGCACAGAACGGCGACGGCGATGTCCTGCTGGTGCACGCCAAGGCGGCGGAGGAGAGGTTTGTTGCCGCGGGCTGGGGCGTCAAGCGCTTCGACGTGATGTACAACGACTTCGTGATCGTCGGCCCGCGCAGCGATCCCGCCCGGATTGCCGGGACCCGCGACGCGAGCGTGGCGTTCAAGGCCATCGCCGCCACCAAGGCGGGGTTCGCCTCGCGCGGCGACGACAGCGGCACGCACCAGGCCGAGCTTGCGCTGTGGAAGGCCGCGGGCGTGGACGTCAAGGCCGCGAGCGGCACCTGGTACCGCGAGACCGGCGCGGGCATGGGGCCGACGCTCAACACCGCGGTGGGCATGAGTGCCTACGCGCTCTGCGACCGTGCCACCTGGAGCCGCTTCCGGAACAAGGCGGATCACGTGATCCTCGTCGCGGGCGACCCGCGGCTGTTCAACCAGTACGGCGTGATCCTGGTCAATCCGGCGCGGCACCCGAAGGTCAGGGCCGCGGCCGCGCAGCAGTTCATCGACTGGCTGATCGGGCCCGAGGGTCAGGCCGCGATCGCGAGCTTTCAGATCAACGGCGAGCAGCAGTTCTTCCCCAACGCCAGGCCGTGAGAATCCGGCCATTGCCGCCGCCATGCCCACACCGCACGCCGGACAATCGACGCCAATGCGCGGCATGGTTTAATGTCGCACCCGGCCATGACCCGCACTGATCCCAACGTCCCGACGCAGGCCGCGCTGCCGAGTCGCGAGACCATCACCGGAGTGATCCTCGCCGGCGGGCGCGGCAGCCGCATGGGCGGCCTCGACAAGGGGCTCGTGCCGCTGCACGGCCTGCCGATGGTGCAGCACGTGGCGCGCCGCCTGCAGCCCCAGGTCGCGCGCCTGCTCATCAACGCCAACCGCAACATCGAACAGTATGCGGCGCTCGGCTTTGCGGTGGTGCCCGATGTTCACGCCGGTTACCTCGGGCCCCTGGCGGGCATGGCAAGCGGCCTGCAGGCAGCCACCACACCCTATGTCGTGACGGTGCCGTGCGATTCGCCGCTCATCCCCGCCGACCTGGTCGCGCGCCTGAGCGCGGCGCTGGTGCGTGCGGCGGCCGACATCGCGGTGGCGCACGATGGCGAGCGCGCGCACCCGGTGTTCCTGCTGCTCAGGCGCAGCCTGCTCGATGACCTGCTCGCGTTCCTTGCGGCCGGCGGGCGCAAGATCGATCTGTGGTTCGCGCGCCACCGCGTGGCGCAGGCGGATTTCCGCGACGCACCCGAGGCGTTCGCCAACGTCAATGACAGCGCCGAGCGCGCCGCCATCGAGCGGCGGCTCGCGGGGGGTGCCGCATGAGCTTTGCCAGCCTGCGCGTGCCGATCCTCGGCTTCGCTGCCTACAGCGGCACCGGCAAGACCACGCTGCTGCGCAAGCTGCTGCCGCTGCTGCGCGCGCGCGGCCTGCGCGTGGCGGTGGTCAAGCACGCGCATCACACCTTCGACACCGACGTGCCCGGCAAGGACTCCTACGAGCTGCGCCGCGCCGGTGCGGTACAGATGCTGGTCGCCTCGCGCCATCGCTGGGCGCTCGTCACCGAAACCGGTGATACCGGCGAGCCGCGCCTCGCGGAGCTGCTCGGGCAGCTGGCGCAGGATGCGCTCGATCTCATCCTGGTCGAGGGCTTCAAGGCCGAGCCGATCCCCAAGATCGAACTGCACCGGCCGAGTCTGGGCCACCCGCTCATGTGCCTGACCGATGCCTCGATCATCGCGCTCGCCACCGATCAGCCGCCGGCCACGCCGCTGCCCATCCCGGTGCTCGATCTCGCGCAGCCCGAGGCGCTCGTGGAATTCATCCTGGCGACCCTGCGCACCCAGCGCGCCAGAGCCGCGGCCGTGGGCGAACGGGCACCGCGATGAGCAGCCGCATGGCGCCTGCGCGCGACGATTGCGGCCACGGTCAGGCGCGCCTGCCGGTCGCGGAGGCGCGGCGGCGCATCCTGAGTGAGGTTGCGCCGGTGCGGGGCAGCGAGCGGCTCGCGCTGCGCAGCGCGCTCGGGCGCGTACTGGCGCAGGACGTGGTCTCGCCCTTTGACGTTCCCGGCCACACCAACTCCGCGGTCGACGGCTACGCGCTCGCCGGCAGCGACCTGCCGGCGCAGGGCGAGACGGCGCTGCGCGTCATCGGCACCGCCTGGGCCGGGCGCGCGTTCCCGGGCGCACTGCCGCCCGGGGCGTGCGTGCGCATCATGACCGGCGCAGCGCTGCCCGCGGGCGCCGACACGGTCATCATGCAGGAGCACGTCACGCCGCAGGGCGAGACGGTGCGCATCGGCACCGGGCACCGCCGCGGGCAGAACGTGCGCGCCGCCGGCGAGGATCTGGCGCGCGGCGCGGTGGCGCTCGCGCGCGGCCGGCGCCTCACCCCGGCAGACCTCGGGCTGCTCGCCTCGATCGGGCAGGCCGAGGTGGCGGTGCATCGGCGCGTGCGGGTGGCGTTTTTTTCCACGGGCGATGAGTTGCGCTCGCTCGGCGAAGCGCTTGGCCCGGGCATGATCTACGACAGCAACCGCTATACCCTCTACGGCATGCTCAGCGCGCTCGGTGTCGAGATCCTCGACCTGGGCGTGGTGCGCGACGAGCGCGAGGCGCTGCGCGCGGCGTTTCGCGAGGCCGGCGCCGTTGCCGACGCCGTCATCACCTCCGGTGGCGTGTCGGTCGGCGAGGCCGACTATGTCAAGGAAACGCTCGCCGCCCTCGGCCAGGTGGGCTTCTGGCAGATCGCCATGAAGCCGGGCCGACCGCTCGCGTTCGGGCGCCTCCTCGACGGCGTTTTCTTCGGGCTGCCCGGCAACCCGGTGGCGGTCATGGTGACCTTCTATCAATTCGTGCAGCCGGCGCTGCAGCGCATGATGGGCGAAGACCCGGTCGGCGCGCCGCCCACCTTCGAGGCGCGCAGCGTCTCACGCTTTCGCAAGCAGCCCGGGCGCACCGAATTCCAGCGCGCCATCGCCGAACACGACAGCAACGGCGAGCTCGTGGTGCGCGCCACCGGGGCCCAGGGCTCCGGCATCCTGCGCTCCATGAGCCAGGCCAACTGCTTCGTCGTGCTGCCGGAGGATGCCGGCAACGTCGAGCCGGGCATGCGCGTTGCCGTGCAGCCGTTCTTCGGGCTCATGCCCTGAGCCTGCGCCCGCCACCCACGACCCCTCAGGAAAATCGCGCCATGTCAGAGCACACGCACACCAAACAGGAACGCCGGTTCATCCCGCTCAGCATCGCCGTGCTCACGGTGTCCGACACGCGCACCGAGGACGACGACACCTCGGGCAAGACGCTGGTGGAACGCTTGACCCGCGCCGGCCACCGCCTGGCCGAGAAGGCGATCACGCCGGATGACATCTACCAGATTCGCGCCAAGGTCTCGGCGTGGATCGCGCGCGGGGACATCAACGCCATCGTGACCACCGGCGGCACCGGCGTGACCGGCCGCGACGGTACGCCGGAGGCGATCGCGCCGCTGCTCGACAAGCAGCTCGACGGATTCGGTGAGCTGTTCCGCATGCTGTCGTACGAGGAGATCAAGACCTCGACCATCCAGTCGCGCGCGCTCGCCGGCGTGGCCAACGGCACCTACGTCTTCTGCCTGCCCGGCTCCTCCGGCGCCTGCCGCACCGGCTGGGACCGGCTCATCGAGGCGCAGCTCGACTACCGCACGCGCCCGTGCAACCTGGTCGAGCTGATGCCGCGCCTGCTCGAGAAGTAATCAGGCGCCCGGCGCAGGGGCGCGCGCGGCCTGACGCAGCGGCCGCCCGAACCAGGCGCTCGCGCCCACGAGCAGCACACCACAGACACCGACCGTGAGCGGCGCCCCGAGGAGGTCGGCGGCCGCGCCAACGGCGAGACTGCCGAGCGGCAGCAGGCCGTGCAGCGCGATGGCATAGAGCGCCATCACGCGCCCGCGCAGATGGTCCGGCACCGCCAGCTGGATGAACGTGTTGCTCGAGGCATTGACGCTGGTGATGCAGAAACCGACCAGCGCGAGCAGCGCCAGCGCCGCAGCGAACAGCGGCATCACGGCGAACAGCGCGAGCGCCGCACCGGTGCCGACCCCGGCCAGCGCGATCATCCGTTCCAGTCCCGCCGGCGCGCGCCGCCCGGCCAGCAGGAACGCCCCCACCAGGGCGCCTGCGCCGATCGCCCCCATGAGCAACCCCAGGCGCTGCGCACCGACGCCGTAGACCTCGACCGCGAATACCGGCAGCAGCACGGCCGCGGCGCTGCCGAGCAGCGTCACCGACGCCACCATGCCGAGCGCCGCGCGGATCGGCGCATGCCGGCGCGCGTAGCTCAGCCCGGCGTGCAGCCCGTGCGCGCTCGGGGCGCGGCCCTCGCCCGGATGCGGCAGCCGGATCAGCCGCAGGCTGGCCAGCACCGCGATGAACGTCAGGCCGTTCAGGAAGAACACCCAGCCCTCACCGATGAGCGCAATCAGCACGCCGGCAATCGCCGGCCCGACGAGACGCGCGGCATGAAAGAGGCTGGCGTTGAGGGCAATGGCGTTGGGCAGGTCGGCGCGCGGCACGAGCGCCGCGACGAACGAATGCCGCACCGGCAATTCGAGCGCCTGCACGATACCGAGCAGCAGTGCGAGCGCCAGGATATGCGACGGCGCCACCGTGCCACTCAAGGTGAGCGCGGCGAGCGCGAATGCCTGCAGCATCGCGAGCCACTGGGCGGCGACGAGCAGGCGCTGGCGCGAGAAGCGATCGGCCAGCACCCCGCCGTAGAGGCCCACGCCGAGGCTCGGCAGGAACGTCATGGCGCTCGCCAGGCCGAGCATGAAACCGGAATTGGTCAGCCGATACATGAGCCAGGCCTGCGCCAGGCTCTGCATCCAGGTACCGGACAGCGACACGAACTGGCCAAAGTAGAACAGGCGGAAGTTGCGGTGCGCGAGCGAGCGCAGGGCATGATGCATGCCCGCAAGCTTAGCGCAAACCCTGCGCCGCCCGCGTGTGCACGACGCCGCGTGCGATCAACGCACCGCGCGTGACCTGCGCGCGCCGCCTATTCCTGCCGGTGCCTGACGCCAGCGGGCCGCTCGCCGTCCGTCGCGCTGCGCTCGGCGGCGGGCAACGGCGTCGTCCAGCCGCGCAGGAAACCGCTGATCATGGCGTGCTGCTGCGCGCGCGTCACGCCGTAGAGGCGGTTGAGCTCCTCGGCCGGCTTGCTGCTGCCGACGCGGTAGCTGTGGCGATGGCCGCGCAGGATCGCGACGGTCTCGCCGGTCGCCGGCAACACCGCAAAGGCGATGGCGGGCAGGCTGGATTGATCGGTGACAGTGTCTTCCATCGGATGCGTCTCCTTTTTCTTGGCGTCGTTGTGGCGTAGCAGCGGAGTCGACCGCCCGCTCGCCGCTTGGTTCGCCGCGACACGACGACGTGGCGATATGGACCGATGGGCGCGCCGTCTAGGCGCCCGCCACGATCAGCGGCACGAACATCTCGGCCGCGCTCAAGCCCCCGTGCACGCCGAGATGCACGTGCCGGCGCTCCCCCGGCAGCCAGTCCTTGATCGCGTAGTTGTCCCTCATGATGAGCGTGTAGTGGCCAAGGCGCTCGCGCAGGCGCGCCTGCGGCTCGCCGAGGCCGAAGTAGCCCTGCGCCACGAGTGCGGCGCTGTCGTGGCACTCGGCGTACGGCGCGAGCTCGCTTGCCACGTAGTCTTCGAACGCCGCGCCCTGCCCCGGCTGCAGGTAGCAATAGGCGACGCGCCGCTCGCCGCACAGCGGCAGTTGCAGCATGCGGGCGAGTTGCGGATGGGCGTCGAGCTCGATCACCCGCCCGGCACCGGCGTCGAGGATGCCGTGGTCGGCGGTGACGATCACGGTGGTGTCGGTGCCGGCAATGCGCGCGAGGAACTGGCCGAACGCCGCGTCGAGCTCGGCCAGGTGTGCGGCCACCGGCGCGCTGGCGATGCCGTGTTGGTGTGCCAGCGCGTCGAGCTCCGGCCAGTAGGCGTAGAGGTACTGGCGCTCGCCGCCGGGCGCACGTAGCAACTGCGTGAGCACCCGGAACATCTCGGCGAGCGTATCGTAGCCGTGGCGCTGCGCGCCGTTGGTGTGGGCGACGTTGAAATCGGAATGCATGATGCGGCGCGGCGCCACCACGTGCATGCGCAGCGGCAGGCGCGGGGCGAGCGAACACGCACCGAGCAGCTCCCCGGCATCGATGAACCGCCCGAGCGGCGCCCCGCCGCAGCGCGCGGTGAACGGCAGCACCGACAGCACGCTGCCCAGCTCGCGAAAATACATGAACCAGCCGGTCAGCCCGTGCTGTTGGGGCGCCAGTCCGGTGAGAAAGGTCGTGACCGCGGTGGCGGTGGTCGACGGAAACACCGACGTCAGGCGCCCGCGCAGATGCCGCGCGAGGTCCCCGCGACCCGCGCGCTGCAGGTGCTCATAACCAAGCCCGTCGATCACCAACAGCAGCAGCGAGCGGCTGGCGCGCCAGGCGTCGGTGTCGATGTCGCGCAACCGCGGATACAGCCCGGGCGCCGGGCCGCCCAGCGCCTCGATGACCGAGGCCATCAGGTTGACGATGCTGCCGCCTTGGTAGTCGGGCAGTGCCATGGTTGCTCCGTGCGCAGGCCGCGCGGGCGGCGCGCCGCGGCTAGCCGGTCGTCGGCGGATGCGCGCCGGGATCGGACGGCGCGGATGGCGGGCGCTCCTCGCGCACCACCACGATCTTGACCTTGGCCAGCAGCGCGGCCGCCGCACCGACCGCCGCCAGCACCGGTGCGATGAGCGCCATGGCACCGCCGATTGCCACCCCGGCGGTGAGCGGGATCTCGAACAGCGCCTCGCCGCCCGGCTTCTTGATGATCAGGCGCCGCACATTGCCTTCGGCCACCAGCGTCTTGACCGTCTCCACCAGTCTCTCGCCGGAGATCTCGAGCTCCTCGGTGCGCGGCGGTGCGTGCTTACCGGTCGGTTCGTGCATGGCTCCCTCCCGTGGCCGGCCGATGCGGCCGAGAAGATTGACTGCGCGTATTGTAGCGCGTCATGCCGAAGCGCCCCGCCCTGCCGGCCTGCACCACGCGGGTGCGCGCGGTGAGTTTGACCAATCGCAATTCTTGCGGCACGCCGAGCGGTTAGAGTCAGCGCCGCTTACCCACGGAGGCAGAACATGGATCTCGATGCGCGGCGCGCCGCCGCCGAGCAGGCATACGCGAAGGCCATGCAATACGAGCTCGACTACGGCTGCTGCCCGCAATGCGTGCTGGCGACGGTGCAGGAGACCGTTGGGCTGATCGATGATGCCACCATCAAGGCGAGCCACGGCCTGTCCGGCGGCGGGGGCCTGTCCGGGCACGGACTGTGCGGCGCCCTGGTTGGCGGGCTCATGGCCCTGAGCGCGCGCCGCGGGCGCGAGCGCAGCCAGCTCGACAAGGGGCGCTTTCTGTACAACTTCAAGAAGGGCAAGGAGCTGGTGGACCGCTTCCGCCACGAATTCGGCGGCGTGACCTGTGAGCAACTGCAACAGTGCTTCACCGGGCGCACCTACGACATGTGGAACGAGGAGGAGTACCGGGCCTTCGACGCCGCGCGCGGCCGGCAGTGCGCGCACGCCACGGGGCTGGTCACCAAGTGGGTAGTCGAGATGCTGTAAGCGCGCTGCGCCCTGCCCGCATCGCGCGGGCGCGTCAGCGTTACGCGCAGACATGGCATCAAGCAATACCCGCACCGTCCGCCTGGCGCGCGCGGGGGCACGCCGGCCGCCTGTCGGGCTGCGCCTGCGCGCCTCGCACGCCGCGGTGCTGCCAGTGCTGATCGCGCCGGGGTTTGCTGGGCGGGCGACGCGCGATCGGCCTCCTCATCGCGTGTCGCTGGCTCATCGAATCGACGCAGGCCCAGTTTCCTTCCGGGCGGCGATGGGGAGAACATCGAACGCCGCGATCGCTACGGCTCAGGCGCTGCGCAAGCGGATAAGGCGCACGAACAGGATGGCGAGGAACGGCAGGGCCAGCCCGATGACCAGTTGCGCGATCAGCAGGTCACCCAGCTGGCTGTAGTCGGCGGGAACCTGCACCACGCCGTTGACGCGCTCGCGCACCTCGCGCGTGACCACGAAGATCTCGTTCAGGTACTTGGTGCCGAGCTGGGACAGTGACAGGGCCAGGTTAGTGAACGAGGCCATGACCGCGAAATAGGTGGCCTTGAGGTTGGCCGGCGCGGAGTTCGCGATCCACGCGAGCATCGGGATCATGGCGATCTGTCCGAGTGGCGACTCGAGCGCGGTATCAATCAGCACGATGAAACGGGCATCCACCACCCCGCCGGTGTGCGCCGCGGTCCATTCGTGCAGGCCGTAGTACATGCCGACGATCGGCAGCGACAGCAGGAAACCCGCAAGCGTAAGGAATCCCACCACATAGGCGATCGAACGCTCGGCCATGAAACGGCGGAACAGAAACATGCCGAACAGGGTGAGCGCCGAGCCGATGAGCGACAGCACCGACAGGAAGTGCTGGTCGAACTTGAGCTCATCGATCATCCACCAGGTCACGCCGGGTCCCGGGCCGGGGATGGCGCGGAACACGAAGATCACGATGGCGGTGCCGACCAGCGTGGCGCGCGCCGCGGGCTCGAGCTGGCGGGTGAGGCGCGCGATCAGGAACGCGACGATTCCGAGCGAGCCCACGAACACGACCTCCTCGCTGTACGGCACACCGTTCAGGCCGACCGCCAGGGTGAACACCACGAACAGCAGGCTGCCGCCCAGGATCCACCAGTTGGGGGATGCCGGCTCGACGCGCTCGGTCATCAATTCGGCGACCTTCTGCGGCGGCACGCCCTGCCGCAGGAGGCGACGCCGGTCACGTCGGCGGATGGCCGCCGCGCTCACCACGCCCAGCACCGAAATGCACGGGATCGCGAGCGCCATGAGGTAGACGTCGCGGTAGATCCCGGCGATGCGCTCGGGCGGCAGTTGCTGCACGCCGGTAAAGAGGTACAGATTGATCAGCGCCACAAAGACGCTGCCGCCGATGATCGCCACGCGCCCGAGCGTCTGCATGGTGGTGTGCATGAGCTTGCGGGTGGCGGCGTCGATCGGCTGGCCGTTGCTGTCCACGCGCGGCACCGCCTCGACCGTCATGGCGTCGGCGACCGCGTCTTGCACGACATACCCGATCGGCGCGAGCAGCACCGACAGCACGTACCAGGCCTCGGCCGGCATCACCGCGACCATGGCGGCGCGCTCGCTGATCAGACCCACCATGATCAGCAGGCTCACGGCGATCAGGCTCGCGCCGAGGTACACGAGGTAGCTCTTCCAGCGCCACAGCAGATCCACCAGATGCCCGAGCGGCATCTTGAGGGCCCACGGAATGCCGGCCCAGAAGCCGAGCGCCGCGAGGAACGCGGCCGACAGCCCGAGGTAATCCTTGACGAAGAACGTGCCGACGATGCCGGTCAGGCCCGAGATACCCGCCGCCATGTACACCATGAGCGGGGGCAGGTACGACAGGCGCAGCTCGCGCCCGAGCTCCAGCACGTTGCGGTCGAACCAGCGATAGACAGCGGTGAACATCGGAGTGCCTGGATGTCCGGGCGGCGCGCCCGCACGCACGGCGCGCACCGCGACCAGAACGAAAGACCCCGCCGTGCGGCGGGGTCCGGAGTCATCGTGTGGTTTGCCTAGCGGCGCCCGAATCCGCCGCGACCGCCGCCGCGCCGTTCCCCGCCACCGCCACCGCCGCCCCCACCCCAACCGCCGCGGCCGCCGCCACCCCCACCGCCACCGAATCCGCCACTGCGCGGCCGATCGGTCTTCGGGCGTGCCTCGTTGACGGTCAAGGTGCGACCCTTGAGCTGCGTGCCGTTGAGCGCGTTGATCGCCGCTTCGGCCTCCGCCTTCGAGCCCATCTCGACGAAACCGAAGCCGCGCGGCTCGCCGGTGAACTTGTCCTTGAGTACCGCCACGCTGGTCACGTTGCCATAGGCACTGAATGCTTCGCGCACATCTTCTTCCGTCGCGTCACGGGACAGACCACCTACGAAAATCTTCATTGCTTGCTCCTGACCGAGTAAATAGGGATAAACAGCCGCAGCGTGACCGGGAAATCGCCGTGCGCGCCCGAACTCCGGGGAGCCGCACATCCGTGCACAAGACAACACATCCAGCGGACTGGTGTAAGGTGCGGGGAATGCCCGAGCCCCGCACCTGGGTCTAATCATAGTACGCGTTGCCGGCGGGTTGAAGCGCGCCCGTGATTGGCGCCGAGGGAAAAAAAAGACCCCGCCGGGTGGGCGGGGTCTGATGGACGTAGACGCCGGGGCGGTCAGGCCACCTGGACGTTCTCGGCCTGCAGGCCCTTGGGGCCCTGGCGCACATCGAAGCGCACCTGCTGGCCTTCCTGCAGCGTCTTGAAGCCGCTGCCCTGGATCGCGCTAAAGTGCACGAACACATCCTTGCCGCCGTCGGCCGGGGTGATGAAACCAAAGCCCTTGGCGTCGTTGAACCACTTCACAGTACCGGTTTGCATGTAACAAATTGCCTCAATCAGAGTTAAACACGTGCGTGCAGATCGAGACGCGACCGCAGGGGGAGATCACGCGGAGCTTCCACGACGACCGGATCTCGGTACAGCAGCAACCCAACATGGCTTGCCTAGAACAGTGCTGCTATCCCGAGGTAAGACCTGTTGCCACGCCACCACTGGTACGCGGACCATGGCGACGGGACGCAAATAAAACCACAGCTCGCACCGCCAGTTCAAGCCGGTCCGCTGCTGTGTTCATGCCACCGTTACACGGGCGCCGCAACGGGGTAATCTGCGGCCACCACCGCGCGAGACCAACCGACATGCGCCGACCGCCGCGACTGCTGCACCTGGTGATTGCCGGATTGCTCGCGGCCTGCACCACAACAGTGCCGCCCGCGCCGGCGCCGGCACCGCCGCCACCCGGCTTTCCCGCCAGTCTTTACCAGCAGGCACGCGCGCGCGGCGAGGCGGTGTATGCCATCGACCCGACGCAATCGCTCGTCGTGATTCGCGTCTACCGCACGGGGAGCCTGGCACGCTTCGGCCACGATCACGTGATCGCCAGCCGCGATGTACACGGCTACGTGTTGCAGCCGGCCGATCCGGAGGCGGCGCGCGCGGACCTGTATGCGCCGCTCGCCGCCCTCACGGTGGACGAACCGGCACTGCGCGCAGCCGCGGGCGTGGACACAACGCCGTCGCAGGACGATATTGACGGCACGCGCCGCAACATGCTCGAACACACGCTCGCCGTCGGTGAGCACCCGCACGTGCGCGTGCACGTCCCGCCGGCGGTTGGCCGCGCGGCCAATCCGCAACGGGACGTGGAGATCACCCTGCGCGGTGTGACGCGCCGCCTGCCGGTCGCCATCACGCTCGCGGCCGAGGGCGCCACGCTGCGCGCGAGCGGGCAGTTCGCGCTGCAGCAAACCGACTTCGGGATTGCGCCCTACAGTGTGCTGGGCGGTGCCCTCGCGGTGCAGGACCGCGTCGATATCACGTTCGAGCTGCGCGCGCAGCGACTGTGAGCCACGGCACGCGGTGCCCGCGCGCCGCTCACAGCATCACCCGAACGGCCAGGCACCGGTGCCACCACGTGGCGGCGGCGATACAATGGACAGGCTATGTTGATGCGCGCACGCGCTGTACTCGGCATCCTCGCCCTGCTCACCGCCTGCAGCACGGTGCCGGAGGCGATTCGCACGCCCGCGCCCGGCGACGTGCGGGTCGCCGAGGTGCGGGCCGAGCCGGAACGCTTCGTCGGCACTACCGTGCGCTGGGGCGGGACCCTCGCCACGGTGCGCAACGAGCCCGAGACCACCGTGCTCGAGATCGTGGCGCGGCGCCTCGACAGCAGCGGGCAGCCGCGCGAGGAAGACAAGAGCGAGGGACGCTTTCGCGCCCGCGTCACCGGCTTCCTCGATCCGGCCATCTACACGCAGGGACGCGAGATCACGGTGCGCGGCACGGTGGCCGGTGCGGTGGAAGAGGCGATCGGCGAGTTTCGCTACCGCTATCCGCTCGTGAACGTCGAACAGCTGCACCTGTGGGCGCCGCGCCCCCCGCCGCTGCCGCCCTATCCGTATTACGGGCCGTATTGGTGGTCCCCGGCCTACCCGTGGGGCTGGCCGTACTATCCGCCGTACCGCTACTGACCAACCCGGAGACACATCGCGATGAACCGCTTGCTGACCGCCCTCACCGTGGCCGTGCTGCTCAGCGGCTGCGCCACGCCGTTCGATGTCGGTAACGCCGACCGCAAGCTCACGCCCCCGCAGGCAGTGGCCGACATCGCTGCGGCGCGCGGCCGCACGGTCGCGTGGGGCGGCGTGATCGTGCAGTCCAGCAACCTCAAGGACGCCACGCAACTTGAGGTGCTCGGCTATCCGCTCGATCCCGACAATCGCCCCGACACGAAGGCTGCGCCGCTCGCGCGCTTCCTCGCCGTGCATCCGGGCTACCTCGAAACCGCCGACTACACCGCGGGACGCCAGGTGACGGTAGTCGGCACCGTGGTCGAAACACGCGAGGGCATGGTCGGCGAGGCGCGCTATGTCTATCCGGTGCTGACGGTGAGCCGCCTGCACCTGTGGCCGAAGGAATCGGCGCAGGCGAGCGAGCCGCGCGTGCACTTCGGCATTGGTATCGGCATTCACCGCTGATATCCACCGGGCTGCGCGCCGGTTTTGCCCGCTGCCTTGACGGCGTCACAATGACGCTGTCGTAAATGAATCGGGGGACGTCGCGGTGGCGCAGACAGATGGCTCAACACGCGCGATCTTGTTTGCGCTTGGCGCGAACTTCGGCATCGGTGTGTCCAAGGGCGCTGCGGCGTG
>CAZVUN010000070.1:0-15449 GCA_964629975.1 uncultured Acidiferrobacteraceae bacterium
TCCTTGACCACGCCGGCCGGGCGGTAGACGCCGGCGCCGAGCCCGGCCCGCAGACGCAGCAGCCGCGCCTCGTAGGACTGCAACGCGCCGAGCACCTGGAATGCCTCCTGGTCGCGGCCGGCGCGCAGCGCGATCTCGCTCTGCAGCAGCCGCCAGGACTCGGCGCCCGCGCCCAGCTCCTCGCGGTAGCGCTCGAGCGCGATGAGCGCGTCGGTGAGATTGTCTTCGGCGAGATAGCTGCGAATCACCAGCCGGCGGGCCTGCGCCACCTGGGCCGGCTCGAGCGGCTCGAGCCACAGCAACTGGCGCAGCAGGCGGCGCGCCGCGGCGCTGTCGGCGCGCCGGATGTGCGCGTCGGCGGCCTGCAACCAGGCATAGCGCCGGAACTCGGGACTGATCGCCTGCGGCAGTTGCTCGACACGGTGGCCGAGCGCCGACCAGTCGTTGAGCGCGTGATAGGTGGCGAAGCGCACGCGCTCCCACACCGCCCAGGCCGGATCGTCCGGCGGCGGCTGCTCGCGATCGATCAGGCGCAGCGCCAGGTGCGGGGCCCCACCGCTGACCAGGCTCTCGACATGCTCGAGGCTGGCGGCAGGGGCGGGTGCGGCGCGCAGGGCGAGCAGCGCGAGCAGGCCGCATCCGGACAGGCGTAACCGGCACATGGCGTGAAGCTTAGCGGATGCCGCCCTGCCCGGCCTAGTCAGTCAGCGCAGGGAGGGTTCAGAACAAAACGGCCAGCGGATGCGCTCCGCTGGCCGCTGACCGCCACCGTGACGCGGGGACTAGACCTTCTCGCGAATGCGCGCCGCCTTGCCTTCGAGCGCGCGCAGGAAGTAGAGCTTGGCGCGGCGCACGTCGCCGCGGCGCTTCACTTCGATCTTGCCGATGCTCGGGCTGTACAGCGGGAACACACGCTCCACACCCTCACCATAGGAGTTCTTGCGCACGGTGAACGAGGAGTTGTAGCCACGATTGCGGCGCGCGATCACCATGCCCTCGAACACCTGCAGGCGCTCGCGCTCGCCTTCCTGCACCTTGATGTGCACGGCCACGGTATCGCCCGGGCCGAAGTCCGGCGTCTCTTTGCCCGCCATCTGGCGCGCTTCCAGTTCCTGCAGAATCTTGCTCATGGTTCTACTCCCGCTTGCTCCGTATGTTCACGCTGGAACTCTTCCAGCAACTGCTGCTGCTCGGCGGTCAATGTCAGCTGCCGCAACAGGTCCGGCCGCCGCAACCAGGTTCGCCCGAGCGAACGTTTCAGGCGCCAGCGCCGTATGCGCGCATGGTCGCCCGACAACAACACCTCCGGCACCGCCCGCCCGTGGTACACCACCGGGCGCGTGTAGTGCTCGCAATCGAGCAAGCCCGCGACGAACGAGTCCTGCTCGGCCGAGGCGGCATCGCCCAACGCGCCGGGCAGCTGGCGCGCGATCGCATCGATCAGCACCATCGCCGGCAGCTCGCCACCCGACAGCACGTAATCGCCGATCGACCACTCCTCGTCGACCGCCTCCTCGAGCAGGCGCTCGTCGACACCTTCGTAGCGCCCGGCCAGCAGGATCAGCCCGTGGCGTGCCGCGAAATCCTTGACCGCCGCGTGCGTCAGCCGCTGGCCGGCCGGCGACAGGTACACCACGTTGACCGGCCGGCCCTGCGCCGCGCGCGCGGCATCGATTGCCTGCGCCAGCGGCTCGGCCATCATCACCATGCCGGGTCCGCCGCCGTAGGGCCGGTCGTCGACACTGCGATGCCGGTCCTGCGTGTAGTCGCGCGGATTCCACACACGCAACTGCATCAATCCGCTGCTGATCGCCCGCCCCGGTATGCCGTAGCCGGTGATCGCCGCGAACATCTGCGGGAAGATGCTGACGACATCGATCCGCATCGCCGCCCCGCGCTCAGTCCTCGGCGTCCCAATCGACGCGGATCACGCGCGCCGCCAGGTCCACCGCGCACACCGCGTGCCGGGTGAACGGGATCAACCGCTCGCGCTCGCCCGCCACCACCAACACATCGTTCGCGCCGGTCTCGAGCAGATGGCTCACTACCCCGAGCTCCTCGTCCCGCAGGTTCACCACCCGCAGGCCCTCGAGGTCGGCCCAGTAATACTCACCCGGCCGCGTCGGGGCGAGTTGCTCGGGCCGCACCGCGATGCGGGTCCCGACCAGCGCCTGCGCCTGGTTGCGATCAACACAGCCTTCGAGCTGCGCCACCACACCCGGGCCCTGGACGCGGCCCGCGACCAGCCGGTACTCGCGCCAGCCCGCGGCCGTGTGCACGAGCCACGGGTCGTAACCGAGAATGGCCTCGCGCGGGCGCGTGTCCGAATGCACCTTGACCCAGCCGCGCACGCCGAACACACCGACGATGCGCCCCAGCTCAACCGGGGCTGCCCGGGCCCCGCCGGCGCGCGGCGAAGCCTCCGAGGTCATCGTGATCAGGCCGCCTTCATCTGCTTGAGCAGGTCGGCGACCCGATCGCTCGGCTTGGCGCCCTTGGACAGCCAGTACTCGACGCGCGCCATGTCGACGCGCATCTTTTCTCCCTTGCCGGAGGCACGCGGATTGAAGAATCCGATGCCCTCGATGATCTCGCCCTTGACCGCGCGGCGCCGGTCGGCCACCACGATGCGGTAATAGGGCTTCTTGTTCGCGCCAGCGCGCGACAGGCGAATCGTTACCATTGGGCTGAACCTCGTTACTCGATGAGCCCGGGCCGCGCCCGCGGCGGGCCTCGGAAAGCGCGCGATTTTACCCTTGGAGCGGGTAGGAAAGAAAGGACCGCGGCGGCTGGATCAGGGCGGCGCGGGTGGCGGTGGAGCGGGCGCGCCGGGCGGCTCCTCCTCGAACAGCAGCTGCTCGATGTCCTTGGCGGCCTGCGGAGGCCGTCCGTCGTGAATCTGACTGAGACGGCGCTGGCGATAGGCCTCTCGCACGAACAGGTAGGGGTCCTGACCGGCGGCCATGCTGAGAATATCCGTGGCGTCCAGCAGGCCGGCGCGGGTGTCCACGAAGTTCACCACCACCAGCGCGTTGCGCTCGCCGGTGCTGATCTGGGGGATCCAGTTGGGGACCCATAGCTCCCAGTCGCCGACCAGGCCGACGGTGTCGCGCAGATTGCGCGGCCCGAGGAATGGCAGCACCAGGTAGGGCCCGTCCCCCACGCCCCAGGCCCCGAGGGTCTGGCCGAAATCCTCGTCATGGCGCGGCATGCCGAGGTGGGCGGCGGGGTCGAAAAAACCCAGCAGGCCGATGGTCGTATTGGTCAGAAACCTTCCCGTGTCCTGGATGGCCTGAACGAACTTGGCCTGCAGCAGGTCGTTTACGACCACGACTGGCTCGCGCAGGTTATTGAAGAAATTGGACACGCTGCGACGCACCGCCGTCGGCAACACCGCCCGGTAGCCCTTGGCCACCGGCTTGCCGACGTAGTAGTCGAACACATCGTTGAACTGGTAAACGGCGCGGTTGAGGCCCTCAAACGGGTCGCCGTCGTCCGCTGGCGCGGCCGGCGGCGGTTCGGCGGGCGGGGCCTGTCCCTCCTGGCGTGGTGGCGGGCTTGTGGCGGCGGTGGCGGCCGGCGGCTCCGCGGGCACCGCTTGCGGTCCGACCGCGCTGGCACAGCCGGCAGCCGTGGCGATTGCCAGGCAGGGCGCCAGCCAGAAACCACGCACTGAAGCCCGCAAGCGCCCGCGGGGCCGTTCGGGAATTGGCTGCTGCGACCAGGGAAGGGGTATCAAGGTGGACGAAGGCTAATGGATGGCCCCGGTAGCTGCCAAGCAGGGTGGTCGGATATCCGCGCCCCAAGGGGCCGCACGGCACCCGGCCGGCCGGTACGCAGGGGCTATAGTTGTCATAGTAACAGCGCCTATCCAAGCACCCCATGACGCCCCACTACCCCACACCCGCGGACCTGGGTATATCGATACCCGCCGACCTGAGGAAGGACCGCTTCTGCGCCGGCTTCGCCCACGGCCTGAAGGGTGGACAGCTCGATCGCGTCGACTACCTGCGTCATTCCTTCCGCCTTGGCTTTCGCGCCTCCAAGCTCTACCTGCGGCAAGTGCGGCGCACCCGTGGCGTCGCGGCGTTTCCGGCGCGCATCCGGCTGCGGGCAATCTGAACCGCGCGCCGTCCACCGCCGCGATGACCCCCGATCCGTCCTGCGGCCACGCCGCCACGCCGCTGCCGGGCCGGCGCGTGCGCCGCGGTACCGTGCTGGTGCTGGGGTTCGCCGGCATGCTGCTGCTCATGCTGTTCGTGGTGCTGATCGGTGTGGACCGGCTGCGTGCCACCGAGCAGCGACTCGAGCAGATCGTCGACAATCACATGCGCAAGATCAGGCTCGCCACCCGCATGCATCACGCGGCGCGCGAACGCACCGTGAGCCTGCAGAAGATGATCCTGCTCGCCGATCCCTTCGAGCGCGACGAGGAGCTGATGGGCATCCATCACTACGGGGCGCAGTTCGCCGAGGCGCGCCAGCAGCTGCTCGCCATGCCGCTCAGCGAGGCGGAACATGCCCTGCTGCGCGAGCAGGCCGAGCTGACCAACCGGGCCGTGCCGCTGCAGGAGCGCGTTGCGGAGCTGGCGATTCGCGGGCAGACCGCCCAGGCGCAGCAGCTGCTGGTCACCGAGGCGCTGCCGATGCAGAACCGCGTGCTCGAGCGCTTGCAGAGCCTCTACGAACTGCAGGAAGAGGCCGCAGCGCGCGCGGTCGATGCCGCGCGCGCCTCAGGCGTGCAGGCGCGCGCCTGGCTGCTGCTGCTGTCGGGCGCGGCGCTCGCCTTCGGTGTATTCATCGCCTGGGTGGTGATCCGCCGCACGCAGCGCGCCGAACACTCGCTGCAGCAGGAGAAGGAACGCGCCCAGGTGACGCTGCATTCGATCGGCGATGGCGTCGTCCGCACCGACGCGCGCGGCCGGGTGGAGTACCTCAACCCGGTGGCCGAGCGCCTCACCGGCCGCACGAGCCAGAGCGCGCACGGCGAGCCGCTGCTGTCGGTGCTGCGCCTGCGTGCCGAGGGCAACCCGACGGGCAGCGTCGAGGATCCGGTGGCGCGGGCGCTCGCGCGCGACGCGACCGTGACCAGCGCCAGCGACATCGTGCTGCAGGCACACGGCGGCGTGGAACGCGCCGTCGAGCTCAGCGCCGCCCCGATCCACGATGCCGACGGCGCCATTGCCGGCGCGGTGCTGGTGTTCCGCGACGTCACCGAGATGCGCACCCTGGCGCGCGAGCTGTCCTATCAGGCGACACACGACGCCCTCACGGGGCTGCTCAACCGCCGCGAATTCGAGCGTCGCGCGCACGCCATGCTCGAGCAGGCGCGCACCAGCGGACGCCAGCATGCGTTGTGCTTCATTGACCTCGACCTGTTCAAGGTCGTCAATGACACCTGCGGGCACGTGGCGGGCGACGAGTTGCTGCGGCAACTGGGCCTTGTGCTGCGCAGCTGGACACGCCGCAACGACGTGCTGGCGCGCCTCGGCGGCGATGAGTTCGGTGTCCTGCTCGAGGATTGCCCGCTCGATGAGGCCGAGGCGCTGGTCGCGGATCTGCAGCGCGCCGTGCGCGAGTTGCGCTTCCTGTGGGAGGACAAGAGCTTCGAGGTGGCCGCCAGCATCGGCATCGTGCCGGTATCGGCGGCGAGCGCCAGCCTGAGCGACCTGCTGCGCACCGCCGATCTCGCCTGCTACACCGCCAAGGACGCCGGGCGCAACCGCCTGCACGTGGTACGCCCGGACGACACCGAGCTGGCCGCGCGCCAGAGCGAGATCGACTGGGTCCAGCGCATCCGCCATGCGCTCGACGACAACCGTTTCGTGCTGTACTGCCAGCGCATGGCGCCGCTCGCCGCCGGCGCCCACGGCGAGCGCTACGAGGTGCTGGTGCGGCTGGTGGATCGGGGCGGGGAGCTCGCCCTGCCCGGTGCGTTCCTGCCGGTCGCCGAGCGTTACCACCTGATGCCGAGCATCGATCGCTGGGTCGTGGCACACACGCTCGCGACGCTGCGTGACTTCGCGCCGCGCGAACCGGGCGGGTTCGCCGGGTTCAACATCAACCTGTCCGGCCAGTCGCTCAGCGACCCGGGCTTCCGCGACTATCTGGTCGAGACGCTCGCCGCGAGCGGCCTGCCGCCGCGCTGGCTATGCTTCGAGATCACCGAGACTGCGGCGGTCGCGAACCTGAGCCACGCCACACAGCTGATGACCACGCTCAAGGCGCTCGGCTGCCAGTTCGCGCTCGACGACTTTGGCAGCGGTTTGAGCTCCTTCGCCTACCTCAAGCGCCTGCCGGTCGATTACCTCAAGATTGACGGTGCCTTCATCCGCGACGTGCTGCACGACCGCTCCGACCACGCCATGGTCGCCTCCATCCACCAGCTGGCGCACGTGTTCGGCATCCAGACGGTGGCCGAGTACGTCGAAAACGACGAGATCCGGGCGGCCGTGCAGGCCATCGGCATCGACTTCGCCCAGGGTTACGGCATCGCCCGCCCGGCGCTGCTGTCCGACACGCTGCGCGCGCTCGGCACGTCCGCCTCGGGCAGCGCGGCCGCCTGAGCGCCACGCCGGCCGCGCGTTTGACAGTGCCGTTTGCGCGCCGCTACAGTGACGGCCCGCAGCGCGCCGCCCAGCATCGTGATTAAGGCCGTCGTCACCGACATCGAGGGCACCACCTCGTCACTGTCCTTCGTCAAGGACGTGCTGTTCCCCTACGCGCGCGCCCAACTGCCGGCATTCGTGGCGGCGCACGCGCACGACGCGGCGGTGCAGCGTCTGCTCGCCGAGGCGCGCGCCGTGATCGGCGGCACGCCCAGCGACGCGCAGGTGGTCGCGGCGCTGCAGCGCTGGATCGACGAGGACCGCAAGCTCACGCCGCTCAAGGCACTGCAGGGATTGATCTGGGAGGCCGGCTACCGCCGCGGCGACTTCCAGGGCCACGTGTACGAGGATGCCGTGCGGCAGCTGCGCGCCTGGCACGCGCGCGGCCTGCGCCTGTACGTGTACTCCTCCGGCTCGGTGCTGGCGCAGAAGCTGCTCTTCGCCCACACCGCCTACGGTGATCTGACGCCGCTGTTTTCCGGCTACTTCGACACCCGCATCGGCGGCAAGCGCGAGCCGTCGTCGTATCGCGCCATCGTGCGCAGCGTAGGGGTCGGCGCCGCGGGCATCGTTTTCCTGTCGGACACCAAGGAAGAGCTTGATGCGGCGCGCACGGCGGGCCTGCAGACCCGCTGGCTGGTGCGCGCGGGCGCACTGCCGCAAACGGCCACGCACCCGCTGGCACGCAGCTTCGATGAGATAAGCCTGTAGGCTAGCGCGCCGCGCGCCAGGGCGCGGCGCCCCGCCGTCACCGACGTTACTTCTTCTTTTCCTGCCCGAGCGACACCTTGCCGAGCGTGGCGTCGAAGTAGCCCTGGGCGCCGTGCTTCATGAAGAAGTAGTCGCGCACGCCCTTGCTCTCGAGGTAGTACTGGAACCAGCGCACCTGATGGCCGGCCGCGTCGTAGACCAGCAGGGTCTTGTTGCCCTTGAGTACCTGGTCGATCACGGCGTCGATCTGGGCCTGCTCGCCCAACGTGGCACGGCTCTCGCGAAACGGGAACAGCGCCGTGTCGCGCTGCGCGCGGTCGCGCACGTCAAGCACGATCGCATTGCCCGCGGCCCGCGCCGCGAAGTCCTTCGGTTCCAGCACGTGCGCCTGGAAGGTCTTGTCGTCGATCAGCTCCTCGGGCTTGACCGGACTGCGCCCGAGCAGCACGGTGCGGTCGGGGTGGGCCTTGGCCCAGTCGAACACGCCGGCATCGTAGGCGTAGGTATTGGCGATGCGTCCCGACTGCGCCGACAGCACCGCGTCATACGACTTGCGACAGGTCTTGCCATTGCAGTAGAACACGATCGGCTTCGCGGACTGCGCGCGCAGCTTGCGGATCTCGTCGAGAAAGCCGCGCGAACCGTACGGCACGTTGAGCGCATCCTTGATGCGCAAGGTCTGGTACTCGTACGGCGAGCGCACGTCGACCACCACCACGTCGCTGAAGCGCTTGCTGAGGTCGGCCGTTTCCATCACCGTCACGTCGAGATACTGGGAACGGTACGGAAACTCCGCGCTGGACGGTGCCGGCGCCGCGTGGCTCGCCGCAATGGCGAAGGCCAGCACCGCCCCCCATGCACCGATCAATGACTTCTTCATAGACACACCCCTATCAGTCACGGTTCCTGGCGCGACCCGCCGCTCACCAAGCCGCGGCTGCGCTGGGCTTTGTGGTGTGCAACAACTGTGCCGCGCTCCCGACGGTGCGGCCGTCAGAACACCGGCGCCGGGCGGCCGCCGGCGCGCGCGCCGCGCCGGTCGCGTCAGACTTCCAGCGCCACGCGCGCGGGCTCAGCGCGCACGTTCGTAGGTGCCGAGCAGCTCAGCGTGCGCCAGCACGTGGCCGGCCATGGCGCGCTCAAGCGCCACCTTGTTGGGCCGGCCCAGATCCGGCAACACGCAATCGAGCGCGTAGAGCTTGTGGAAATAGCGGTGCCGTCCAACCGGCGGGCAGGGCCCGCCGTAGCCGGTGCGGTGCCAGTCGTTCACGCCTTCGCGCGTGCCCGCCGGAAGCTGCCCGCTCGCCACGGCCTCCGGCAAGGCGCTCACCGACGGCGGCAGGTTGTAGAGCAGCCAGTGCACCCATGTCATGCGCGGCGCCTTGGGGTCGGGCGCATCCGGGTCGTCGACGATCAACACCAGGCTCCTGGCCGCGGCGGGCACACTGTGCCAGGCCAGCGGCGGCGAGACATCCTGACCGTCGCAGGTATAGCGCGGCGGAATGGCGCCGCCGTGCTGAAACGCGCTGGATGTTAACGTGAGCGTCATCGCTGCCTCCCTCGCTGCCCACCGGCCGGTTCGCCGGCAGCGTGAGCGAAGTATCCCCCGCTCGCGCCTCGATCACATTGATCTGCCTCAAGCGCCGTGCACGACGCCGGTAACGTCGCGGCGCGATGGCGGGTCGCCGGTTTTCCGGCAGCATCGCCGCGGCATTGACGGCACCGCACCCGCCGGCAGCGGACACTATACTTGCAGGGCATAGGCGCGGCTGAGCGGTCGGCCCGCGGCTTCGCAGCCCACAACGCACCCCTGCCCTGGCAACATGCCCCTCTTCGTCGATACCGGACAGTCCAGCGCGCGGCGCGCGTCCGAGCAACAGCTCGCGACCAGTTTCGTGCATGCGCCGCAGACGGACGATGCGCCCCGCCACCACGGCATTGTGCTCGCGCTCGCCGACGGTCTGACCGAGCGGCCCAGCCCCGATGCGGCCGCGGCCGAGGTGGTGCAGACGTTCGCCGACAGTTACCTGCAGGCCCCGGAATCGTGGCCGATCGAGCGCGCGTTGCGCGAGTCGTGCGCGTCGGCGCACCGCAAGGTTGCCGCCGCCGAGGAGCGCGGTCGGGCGGCGGCGCTGTCTGCGCTGGTGCTGCGCGAGCGCCAGTGGCGCCTCGCCCACGTGGGTGACACGCGTGTGTGGCGACTGCGCGACGGTGAGCTCAAGGTGCTGACCCAGGACCACGTTGCCCCGCGCGTTGGGCGCCGCTACGCGGTCAGCCGCGCCTGCGGGCTGGAGGGTGCGCTCACCGTCGATGAGGACAGCGGCGAGCTCGCCGTCGGCGATGTCTATCTGCTCACCACCAACGGCGTGCACGCCGCGCTCACCGGCAGTCAACTGCTGAGCTGCCTGCTGAACGACGCCGCCGCCCAGCAGGTGGCCGACTGCATCACACGCCAGGCACTGGCCGCCGGGGCGAGCGGCAACGTCAGCGTGTGCGTCGCGCGCATCGAGGCCGTGCCGCAGGAGGCGGGCGGCGCCGAGGAGGCACTCGCGCGGCTGCCGGTGATCGAGCCGCCCGAGGTCGGCGTGCTGCTCGACGGATTCCGCATCGAGGCCCTGCTGCATCAGAGCCGCCACTTCCATCTGTACCGCGCCGTCGATCTCGACGACAACAGCACCGTGGCACTGAAGTTCCCCAACCCCCGGCTGGCGCGCGCCGAGGGATTCATCGACAGCTTCCTGCACGAAGAGTGGATCGCCCGGCGGGTGCGCAATCCGCACCTGGTCGAGCCGCTCGCGCTGCGCGCCGGGCGCCGCAGCGCCCTCTACAGCGTGATGGCCTACCACCGCGCCGAGAACCTCTCGCGGCGCATCAGCCGCAAGGGCGGCCTGCGCGCAAGCGAGGCCTGCCGCATCGCGCTGCAGCTGCTCGAGGCGCTCGAGCAGCTGCACCGCGAGGGCGTCATTCACCACGGCATCCGGCCGAAGAACCTCCTCTACGACAAGCGCAACAAGGCGGTCTATCTCATGGGGCTGGGCAGCAGCTACATTCACGCGCTCGGTGACAATGCCGCGGCGCTGCCGGCACTGCAGGGCTCGGCCAGCTATCGCGCCCCGGAGCTGTTCGCCGGCGCTCCGCCGAGCGTACAGACCGACGTGTATGCCGCGGGCGTTACCCTGTACCGCATGCTGACGGATCGCTACCCCTACGGCCACATCCAGGCCGGGGATCCCGGCCCGGCCGGCGAGATGGTCCCGCCTTCGCGCTACAAGGCGGACATTGCGCCATGGCTGGAAGACGTGCTGGGGCGTGCGTGCGCGCTCAACCCGTCGGCCCGCTACCAGAGTGCGCGTGAGTTTGCCCGTGCCTTGAGCACCGGCGAGGCGATGCGCGGCGGCAAGACCGCGGCCCCGGCCGCGGCGACCGCCCCGGCGCGCGCCCGGGCGCGGCCGTGGGAGTGGCTGTTCGTCGGGCTGCTGCTGGCGGGGCTGGCCGCGTACCTGCTGTTCGCCCTGCGCGCCCAATGAAAAAGGGGCCCGCCGGGCCCCTTGGCACAGCGAGCGTCGCGGCGCGCGCCTAGGCCGACTGCTGGTCGACCGCCTTCATCGACAGGCGGATGCGGCCCTGCTTGTCGACCTCGAGCACCTTGACCTTGACGGTGTCGCCCTCGCGCAGCTTGTCAGACACGTTCTCGACACGCTCGTTCGAGATCTGCGAGATGTGCACGAGGCCGTCGCGGCCCGGCAGGATGGTGACGAACGCGCCAAAGTCCATGAGCTTGGCGACACGTCCCTGATAGACCATGCCGACCTCGACATCCGCGGTCAGCTGCTGGATGCGCCGGCGCGCCTCCTGCGCCGCCGCGTTGTCGGCGGAGGCGATCTTGACCGTCCCGTCGTCCTCGATGTCGATGGTGCAGCCGGTCTCCTCGGTGAGGGCGCGAATGGTAGTGCCACCCTTGCCGATGACGTCACGAATCTTGTCCGGGTGGATCTTGAAGCTGATGATGCGCGGCGCGAACTCCGACAGCTCGGCGCGCGGGGCGGCGAGCGCCTGATTCATCACGCCGAGGATGTGCAGCCGGCCCTCGCGCGCCTGCTTCAGTGCCACATCCATGATCTCGCGATTGATGCCCTCGATCTTGATGTCCATCTGCAGCGCGGTGACCCCCTGCGCGGTGCCGGCCACCTTGAAGTCCATGTCGCCCAGGTGATCCTCGTCACCGATGATGTCGGTAAGCACGGCAAAGCGCTGGTCTTCCTTGATGAGCCCCATGGCGACGCCGGCGACCGGCGCCTTGATCGGCACGCCCGCGTCCATCAGAGACAGCGAGGCGCCGCAGACGCTTGCCATCGAGCTCGAGCCGTTCGACTCGGTGATCTCGGACACCACGCGCAGCACATACGGATAGGTCTTCATGTCCGGCAGCACCGCCATTACGCCGCGCTTGGCGAGCCGCCCGTGGCCGATCTCGCGGCGCTTCGGTGAGCCGACGCGCCCGACCTCACCGACCGAATACGGCGGGAAGTTGTAGTGCATCATGAACGGCTCTTTGCGCTCGCCCTCGAGCGCGTCGATGATCTGCACGTCGCGCCCGGTGCCGAGCGTGGTGACGACCAGCGCCTGGGTCTCGCCGCGCGTGAACAGCGCCGACCCGTGCGTGCGCGGCAGCACGCCGGTTCGCACCGTAATGGGTCGCACGGTGCGCGTGTCGCGCCCGTCGATGCGCGGCGCGCCCGACAGGATCTGGTCGCGCACGGTGCGGTACTCGAGGTCGCCCACGAGCTTGAGCACCTTGTCGCGCGTGCCTTCCGCGCTGCCCTCCGGGGCGAACCGCGCGCAGGCCTCCTCGCGGATCGCGCCCATGCGGTCCTGGCGGGCGACCTTTTCCTTGATGCGGTAGGCCTCGGCGATGGCCGTACCGAAGGCGGCCTTGATGGCATCCTTGAGATTCGTGTCTTCGGCCGGCGGCTGCCATTTCCACGGCTGCACGCCGGCGTCGCGCACGAGCTCGTTGATCGCCTTGATGGCGGTCTGCATCTGCTCGTGCCCGAACATGACGGCGCCGAGCATCACCTCTTCCGGCAGCTCCTTGGCCTCCGATTCCACCATGAGCACGGCCTTCTCCGTGCCGGCGACGACGAGATCGAGTTGCGAGGTCTCGAGCGCGGCGAAACCCGGATTGAGTAGATACTGGCCATTGGCGTAGCCGACGCGCGCCGCGCCGATCGGTCCGCGAAACGGCACGCCCGAGAGCTTGAGCGCGGCCGAGGCGCCGATCATGGCAATGATGTCGGGATCGATGTCGGGGTCGACCGACATCACCGTGACGATGATCTGCACCTCGTTGGTGAAACCCTCCGGGAACAGCGGCCGGATGGGGCGATCGATGAGCCGCGAGGTCAGGATCTCCTTCTCGGAAGGACGGCCCTCGCGCTTGAAGAAGCCGCCCGGGACGCGCCCGGCGGCGTAGGTCTTCTCCTGGTAGTCGACGGTGAGCGGCAGAAAGTCCCGATCCGGGGCCGCCTCCTTCACCGCCACCACCGTGGCCAGCACCACGGTGTCGCCCATGCTGGCGAGGCAGGCACCGCTTGCCTGGCGCGCGATTTCGCCCGTCTCCAGCGTGACCTGATGCTGCCCGTACTGGAAGCTCTTGGTGATCTTTGCCATGTCGCGGCCCGCCTTACTTACGCAGCCCGAGGCGTTCGATCAATGCGCGGTAGCGCTCCGTGTCGGTGTTCTTGAGGTAATCGAGAAGCTTGCGACGCTTGTTGACCATCTTGAGCAGGCCGACGCGCGAGTGATGGTCCTTGGGATGGGACTGGAAATGGCCGGTGAGCTCTTCGATGCGTGTCGACAGCAGCGCCACCTGCACCTCGGGCGAGCCGGTATCACCCTTGTGGGTCTGGTAGTCGTGCATCACCTTTGCCTTCTTGTCAGCCGTCAGGGCCATCGTCATAACCTCATTAACTCGTTGATCGAACTCGCGGCGAGGGCGCGTATTCTACTCGCGCCCCGTCCACCCCTCAACACCGCGGCGACCCGCTCAGCCCTGGGCCGCCAGCCCAAGCAGGCGGCGCGGGGCGACCCGGCCGTCGTCCAGGATCTGGCCCATGCCGAGGAAGCGGTGGCCCTCCTCGTACAGGCGCACCCAGCCGGGTGCCAGGCGATGGCGGGCCGAGACCGGTTGGCCCTGGCGCAGGTAGTGCGCCGCCAGCGGCGTCAGCTCCACGTCGGGCAGGTCGGCCACCATGACGTCGGCGCGCTTGAGCGCGGCGCGCCGTGCGCTGGCGTCCAGCGCGGTGAAATGCTCCAGGGTCGTGGCGTCTTCGATCCGCAGGCAGCCGACCGCCAGGCGCCGCAACTGCGCCACGTGCGCCCCGCAACCGAGCAGCTGCCCCAGATCGTGCGCCAGGCTGCGGATGTAGGTGCCCTTGGAGCAGTGAATGTCGAGCGCCAGGTGCTCGCCTTGCAGCCCGCGCAGCGTGAGCGCGTAGATCTCGACCCGGCGCGGCGCGCGCTCGACCTCCACGCCGGCACGCGCCAGCTTGTAGAGCGGCTCACCGCCGCGCTTGATCGCCGAATACATCGGCGGCACCTGCTCGATCACGCCGAGGAAGCGGCCAAGCGCGCGCTCGATGTCGCGTGCCGTGACGGTGACCGGCGCGGTCGCGACCACCGCGCCCTCGCTGTCATACGTCGTGGTCGTCTGGCCGAGGCGGAACACCGCCCGGTAGCGCTTGTCGGCGTCCAGCAAGAACTGCGTCACCTTGGTGGCCTCGCCGAAACACAGCGGCAGCAGGCCGCTCGCCATCGGGTCGAGACTGCCGGTGTGCCCGGCCTTGCAGGCATTGAGCGCACGCTTGCAGGTCTGCAACGCCGCATTCGAGGTGAGCCCGGGGGGCTTATCGAGCAGCAGCACGCCGTCGATGGCCTCGCAGGACCGGCGCGCCCGGCTCACTTGTTGTGTGCCTCCCGATCCTCGGCGATGGCGCGCTCGATGAGCGCATCCACGCGCGCGCCGCGCTCGAGCGAGGCATCGAACACGAACTTAAGCTGCGGCACGCCGCGCTTGAGCGATACCCGGTCGCGCAGCACATGGCGCAGGTGGCCGGCGGCGCGGTTCAGAACGCGCGCCGCGGCATCGGCCTCGGCGCTGCCGCTCAACAGCGAGAAGTACACGCGCACCACCGACAGGTCGGGCGCGATGTCGGCGCCGGTGAGCGTGACCTTGTGCGCCAGCGGGTCGTCGATCTCGCGTGTGATCAGCAGCGCGAGCTCGCGCCGGATGAATTCCGCCACACGCCGCGGCCGGTTGGTGTCTTTGTGCATGCTGTCTGGCCGACGGCCGTGCCGGGCGCGGGCCCGCGGCGGCGTCCTGGCCTACTCGATGGTGCGGGCGACTTCGACCTTCTCGTAGACTTCGATCTGGTCGCCGACCTTGACGTCATTGTAGTTCTTGACCGCGATGCCGCACTCGAGCCCGGCCTTGACCTCGCCCGCGTCTTCCTTGAAGCGCTTCAGCGATTCGAGCTCGCCCTCGAAGATCACGACGTTGTCGCGCAGCACGCGGATCGGGCGGTTGCGCTTGACCGCGCCTTCGACCACGTAGCAGCCGGCGATGGCACCGACCTTGGGCGAACGGAACACCTGGCGCACCTCCGCCAGGCCGACCAGGGTCTCCTTGATCTGCGGTTTGAGCAGGCCGCTCATGGCCGCCTTCACCTCGTCGACCGCGTCGTAGATGACGTTGTAGTAGTGCACATCGACACTGTGCGCCTCGATCAGGCGCTTGGCGCCGCTGTCGGCACGCACATTGAAGCCGATGATGATGGCATTCGAGGCAATCGCCAGATTGACGTCGGACTCGGTGATGCCGCCGACCATGCCGTGCACGACCTTGACCTTGACCTCGGGTGTGGACAGCTTCTCGAGCGCGGTGGTGAGTGCCTCGACCGAACCCTGCACGTCGGCCTTGATGATGAGATTGAGGGTCTTGGCCTCCTCGCTCTCCTTCAGCTGCTCGAACACATTGGTGAGCTTGGCGGCCTGCTGACGCGCGAGCTGCACGTCCTTGAACTTGCCCTGGCGATAGAGCGCGATCTCGCGCGCCTTGCGCTCGCTCTCGAC
>CAZVUN010000071.1:0-15279 GCA_964629975.1 uncultured Acidiferrobacteraceae bacterium
ACCCGCAGGTGCTCGCCGCGCTCGCCGAGCGCACCCACGTGTTCGCGCGCGTCAGTCCCGCGCACAAGCTCAGAATCGTCGAGGCCCTGCAGCGCGCCGGCAAGGTGGTGGCCATGACCGGTGACGGCATCAACGACGGCCCGGCGCTCAAGGCCGCCGACATCGGCATCGCCATGGGCCACAGCGGCACCGACGTGGCGCGCACCGTGGCCGACGTGGTGCTCGAGGACGACAACCTCGAGACCCTGGTGGTGGCCGTGTCGCAGGGCCGCACCATCTACAACAACATCCGCAAGTCGGTGCGTTTTCTGCTCGCCACCAATCTCTCCGAGATCGCGGTCATGGCCGGCGCCATTGGCCTCGGGCTCGGCCAGCCGCTCTCGCCGATGCAGCTGCTGTGGCTCAATCTGGTGACCGACATCTTCCCGGCGCTCGGCCTGGCGCTCGAGCCGCCCGAGCCGGACGTGCTGCGCCTGCCGCCGCGCGACCCGCAGCAGCCGATCATCGGCGCGCGCGACTTCAGGCGCCTCGGTTTCGAGGCCGCGACCCTGAGCGCCGGCACGCTCGCCGCCTACGGCTACGGGGTGGCGCGCTACGGGCCGGGACCGCAGGCCGGCACGCTCGCCTTCATGACACTGACCGGCGCGCAGCTGCTGCACGCGCTGAGCGCGCGCTCCGAGCACCGGTCGGTGTTCGACCACGAGCGCCTGCCGCGCAACCGCTACCTGGCGGCCGCGGTCGGCGGATCGGCGCTGCTGCAGGCCGCGACCCTGCTGCCGGGGCTGCGCGGACTGCTGGGCACGGGTCCGATCGCTGTGGCCGACGGCGTGGTGATCGCGGCCGGTGCCGCCCTGCCGTTTGTCGTCAACGAAGCCACCAAGGCGCGCGCCACGCGCGCGAGCGGGGGTCACGCATGAAGCAGGATTTCATGTTCATTTCCGAATCGGTGACCGAGGGCCACCCGGACAAGCTGTGCGACCAGATTTCGGATGCGGTGCTCGATCAGTTCCTGCGCGAGGACCCGCTGGCACGCGCCATCATCGAGTGCGCGGTATCGACCGGCATCGTGTTCGTTGCCGCCCGTTACCACTCGCGCGCCGTGGTGGACATCCCGCACATTGCCCGCCAGGTGATCGCGCAGGTGGGCTACGACCAGAAGGACTTCAATGCCAAGACCAGCAGCATCATGACCAGCATCAACGAGCTGCAGGCCCCGGCCGCGCCGCGCGATGAGCGCACCATGAGCGAGGCCGAGATCGAGGCGGCGGGCGCCGAAAACCCGGCCACCGTGTTCGGCTACGCCTGCGACCAGACGCCGGCCGCACTACCGCTGCCGATCTGGCTCGCGCACAAGCTCGCCCGGCGCCTGGGCACCGTGCGTCTGGCCCACCAGCTGCCGTACCTGCGCCCGGATGCCAAGACGCAGGTCGGGGTGGAGTTCCGCAACCGCCGCCCGGCGCGCATCCATTCGGTCACGCTGCTGGCGAGCCACGTCCCGCACGCCGCGCCGCCCGCCGAGCGGCTGCGCGCCGATCTGATCGACCACGTGATCGCCCCGGCGTTCTTCGACGAGCCGATCCGCCCGGATGCCGCCACCGAGGTGTTCGTCAACCCGAACGGGCAAATTCCGCACGGCGGCCCGGCGCTGCACGCCGGTCTCACCGGGCGCAAGAACGCGATCGACACCTACGGGGAGTTTGCGCGCCATTCCGGGGCGGCGTTGTCCGGCAAGGACCCGGGCCGCATCGATCGCATCGGCGCCTACGCCGCGCGCTACGCGGCGAAGAACGTGGTGGCCGCAGGGCTGGCGAGCGAGTGCGAGGTGAGCCTGTCGTACACCATCGGCCGCGCACGCCCGGTGAGCGTGCAGGTCGAGACCTTCGGCACCGGCAAGCTCGACGAGGCCGAGATCGCCGCGCGCCTGAAGGCGCACTTCGACTTCCGCCCCGCGGCGATCGTGCGCCAGTTCAACCTGCGGCAGCTGCCCTCACTCACCAAGGGCGGCTTCTACCGCAAGCTCGCCGCCTACGGCCACGTCGGGCGCATGGACATGGGCCTGCCGTGGGAGCTGACCGACAAGGTCGATGCCCTGGCCTGAGCGGGCGATCAACGATTTTCGCGAACGAGGAGACAAGACGATGGCAACGGTACTCTACGACGACGACAAGGAGCGCGCCGCGCACGCCGGCGCGATACGCGAGATCGCGCAGCACACCGGGCTGCCGGAGCCGCAGGTCATGCAGTTCTACGAACAGGAACTGGCGCGCTGGAAGCAGAGCGCGCGGGTGCGGGATTTCCTGCCGGTGCTGCTGTGGCGCTCGGTACGCGAGAACCTGCGCCACGCGCCGCACTGACAGCGGCGAACGAGGGAAACTGCGACCGGCGCGGCTACAGCAGCGCGCCGATCAGCATCATGGCCGAGCGCTCGACCGCCTTCTCCACCACGAGGCCGAACACCATCTTGCCGACGGCATCGCCGGCGCGCGCGGCCATGTCCTGGATCTGGTTGTCCGCGTGGCGCACGCTCTCGGCATGGTAGTAGCCGCGCAGCGCGAGCGCGTTCAGGATCGCCTCGGCCGTCACCACGTCGCGCTGGTAGTTCACGACCAGGCTGCCGGTCACGGTGTTCGCCTCGGCGTTGGTCACGCCGTAGATCGCCTTGACGTACTGCTCGGCGTCCTGCGCGCGCTGGGCGTCGCGCTTGAGCAGGGGCGTGCGCACCCGCAGCCGGCCCGGGACGTGATGAATGTAGTGTGCCATTGCCAACTCTCTCCGTAGACTCGCCAGTTATCCTTATTTGCCGCGCGAGTCTGCCGGGGCAACGTGACAGTTTCGTGAAGCAAGGCCCGCGGGCGCGACCGGCCCGGGGCGCCGGGTCAGCGGATGCGGCGGGCGACCGTCCGCGCAACCGCAAGGAAATGGTCAAGCGGCGGCGTGGGCCGGCCAACGCACTTGGCGAGATCATCGAAGCGGCGCAGTTGCACCGCCTGCTCGGCGAAGGGGCGCGCCTGAAACCTCCTTGCCTCCTCGGCCGTGAACACGCCGCCCTGCAACCGCAGACTGCGCAGCGAGTCCGGGGACAGGCGCGCCAGGTAATCGGGCTCGGTCGCCGCCAGATAGCGCTTGGCGTCGACGTGCAGGCGGATTGGTTCGATCACGGCATCGCCGAACACCCCGCGCAAGAACGGCACCACAAAGTACTGATGGCGATCATCGATGGCACGCAGCGTCGGTGTGGGGCCGCAGTCATTGAGCAGATGGCCCAGATCGTGCAACAGACAGGCGGTCACGAGCGCGGCATCGGCTTCGGCGAGAACCGGCCGGTCGCCGCGGCGGTCATCGAGGCGGCGCTCGCCGTCGATCGCAGCATCACGCACGTGGCGCTGGTGCATTGCGAGACCCGCGCGGGCATCCTCAATCCGCTTGCGGACATCGCCGCGGCCGTGGCGCAACACGGACGCGGCCTGATCGTCGATGCCATGAGCTCCTTCGGGGCGCTGCCGATCGATGCACGCCGCATGCCGTTCACCGCGCTGGTGTCGGCCTCCGGCAAGTGCCTGGAAGGCGTGCCCGGCATGGGCTTCGTCATCGCCGAGCGCGCCGCACTCGCCGAGAGCGCCGGCAACAGCCATTCGCTCGCCCTGGACCTGCACGATCAGTGGCAATACCTGGAGCGCACCGGCCAATGGCGCTTCACACCGCCCACCCACGTGGTGGCGGCGCTGCGCGCGGCTTCATCCTCTACCCCGGCAAGCTCACGCGCGTCGACACCTTCCGCGTCGGCTGCATCGGCGCGATCGACACGCAGCACATGCGGAGCGCCGTGCAGGCCATCGGCGCGGTGCTCGACGCGATGGGCGTGCGCAACCGCGCATCCGCCCCACCGCGCGCCGCCTGACCTTCCCGCGCGCAGCGCGCAAAAAAACGGGCCCGCGAGGGGCCCGGCAAGCTCCTGGGAGAGGAGAGAGAGTTACTGCGGGTCGAGCGTGAGCGAATAGACCGCTGCGCCATCGACGCGATTGACCGAGAGCGTCAGGCGTCCGGATTCGTCGAGGCGTGCCAGACCGAAGTTCATCCAGGGTTTGGCCTGCGCCCACGAGGTCACCGGCGCAGCCGGCCCATAGAAGAACAGGCTCTCGCTGCCCAAGGTGGTGTCGAAGGCGCGGTTCGGGAACAGCCCGGCGTTGAGCGGACCGGTGACCACCTCGTGCACCTTGAAGCTGGGATCGTCGCCGAAGGGTGTGTAGCGGAACACCTCGGCAAAGTGCACGTCGGTGGTGATGAACACGAGATTGCGCGCGCCGTGGTCCCTGGCGTGGCGCAGCACCTCGGTGAGCTCCTGTTCGAAGCCGGTCGCCTGGTCGTAGTTCGCCCAGCCATCACGCCCGAGCTCGGGCGGGAAGCCGGTCGGAATCGACATCGGCACGCTCGAGACGATCACCTTCCAGGTGGCGTCCGAGGCCGCGAGCGATTCCTTCAGCCAGGTGAGCTGCTCGCGCCCGAGCAGGGTCTTGGGCAGCGCGGCGCTGTCCACCGCCCCGTTGGCGTCGCGGTACTGGCGGGTGTCGAGGATGAACAGCTCGAGGTGCTTGCCCCAGCGCGCGCTGCGATAAAGGCGCTTGGGCGTGTGCGCCTGCGGGACGATCGGGTTGTAGTCGAGGAAGCCCTTGAGCCCGATGGGCAGCAGGTGCACGCCCGCCGTGTACGGCGGGTTGCTGCGCGTGTCGTGCAGGGGACCGAAGTCGTTGACTACCTCGTGGTCGTCCCAGATCGCGTAGTACCCGGTGCGCGCGAGCAGCGCGCGGTAGCCGGCGTCTTCGCGGTTGTACTTCCAGTGCGCCCAGAGGTTGGCGAGGTCGGCGGCCTGCACGAACGTCCCCGGCACCTGGGCGTTGCCGTACAGACCGGTGGCGTTGCACACCCCGTCGGCGTAGATCATGTCGCCCAGGCCGATGAAGAAATCGAGCGCGAGCTTGTTGAGCGCCGGGAAGATCGGAAAGCCCTCGACCGCATCGCGGCACACGTTCTGTCCCGCGAGGTCTCCGCCCCAGGCAAAGGTCACGGGCTTCGCGCGCTTGGGCTCGGGGGCGGTGCGGAATCTGCCCTCGACCGCCGCGTCACGACCGTGATGTCCGGACTCCTCGTCGATGAACGACACGCGGTAACGATATTCGGTGTCGGGCTTGAGGCCATCGATGCGAATCTTGCCGGTGAAGTCGTCGGCCGCGCGCACGCCCACCTTGCGCTTGCCGTCGTGCTTGCCGCCGAGCAGTTCGACCTGCATCACGGCCTCGCGATCGGTGCGCGACCACACCACCACGCTGTCGGCCTGCACATCGCCGGCGGCCACACCGTGCGTCACCGGTGCCGCGAGCGCGCTCGCAGCGGCCAGCAGTTGAGCGACCGTCGCGATGCCTGTCCATGTCATCCGTCTCATGTCAGAACCTCCGTGCGGTTTGGGGAGGCGTCATTGAACACGCCGTGCGTGGCGCGGAGGTGACGGAGGGCTGACGGTTTGATGCAAGCACGCGGCGGGGGGGCGCGGGTACCGCGGGTGGCGTCAGTCGTTGGGCTCGCGACATTCGCCGCTGTGGCGACGCGCGATGTGCTGCGCCTGGAAACCGGGAAGATCGAGGTGGTCGATGGCGAAGGCGAAGATGCGCGTCGGCTGCGTCGCCAGGAAATCGTTGTCGCTGGTCACGAGCAGAAGGTGGCGCCCGTCCGCGAGATCCGGACCGAAGGCGAGGCCTTCGATCTTCTCGGGGAAGCTGGCGCCGGCCAGGCCGAAGGCCGGATCGAGCAGGTCGATGAACAGCGACTTGCTGACCGGGGTGATGCCGGCCGGGATCCCGGTCGCTGGCAACTGCTTCAGGGCGCGGATATCGGTGGCGCCGGCGATGTCGATCTTGTAGATCTTCTTGACCACGGCCGCGCTCCCGGCCCGTCCGTCACGCTCCAGCACCAGAAACTCGCGCCCGTTCACCGCCAGGATCTCGCTGATGCCGTGCGAGCGGCTGTCGAGCACGTAGAGAAACTCGCGCGTGGCGCCGCTCGCCGTGTCGATCTCGACGATGCGCGTGTTGACCCCGATGCGGCTGTTGGCCGCGTCGAGCGCGCCGTCCTGCAGCAGCGGGCTCTGCATGATGCCGTAGAGCTTGCTGCCGTCCGGCGAGATCGCCAGGCCTTCCATGCCGCGGTTCGCCTGGCGCCCGGCAACGTTGTTGCCAAGCTCCACGCCCGGGGTCGCCGAGGGGTAATCGATCAGGTACTTGTTCGGCACCGGCAGCGCGCGTACGCGCTTGCCGCTCGCCAGACTGAACTCGTAGAGGTAGGGGCCGTATTCGTCGGAGACGAAAATGCTGTGGCCGCAGCCGCTCACGCGCACGCCCTCGGGATCGAAGCGCAGGCTGGCGGGTGAGCCGGTCCCGTCAAAGGCGGCGGCCGAGCCCGTGAAGTAGTCGCGTGAACCGGCGCGCATCAGCCGCGTGGCCACGATCGCGGGGCGCAACTCGTACTTGTCGGCGGCTTGCCGCCGCAGCTCGATGCGTAGCGTATAGAACCGATCGATGTAGCTCGTGGCGCCGTCGGCCGGTCCGCGATCGGGCGTGGCGTAGTACAGATTGTCGCGGCCGCTGTAGGCGAAGGCCGAGCCGAAGCCGCCGGCCTGGTTGTGCGGCGTGATGCCGTCTTCCAGCAGGCCGGTGAGGCCCGACTGATCGGTGGCGTTGCCGGCAATCGCGCCCTCGCCGATGAAGCTGACGGCGGCCGAGGCGAGTCCGCAGTGGCAAAGGAGGGCAAGCGCCGTGGCGCGCGCCGTGTACGACAGGCAGGAAGTGCGCATCGTCGAGGTCTCCGCAGGGTCGGTTGGGTGGCGCGCTACTGTAGTGCCGGCCGGTGTCAGCACCGTGACGCGCGGTCGATGCGCGGTCGCACCGCCGGCCCCGGGGCCGGGCGTGCGACGCGCCGGGCGCCTGCAACTAGTTGACGCGCGCAATGCGGCCCTCGATCGCCGCCGAAAACGGCTGCGGCAACGACTTGATGTGCGCGATCAGGGCATCGAGATCGATCGGCCCGCCGAGGCGGTTGGTGCCGCTGCGCAGCACCGTGAAGTTATCTCCGCCGTCGGCCAGGAAGCTGTTGACCGTGACCGTGTAGGTCGCGGCCCTGTCGATCGGCATGCCGGCGCGCGTGACGCTGAGCACGCGGCTGCCCACGGGGGCGGCGGCATCCCAGGTGTAGGCCAGGCCGGAACCTTTGAGGATGCGCGCAAACGGCTGGCCGGCCCACTGTTGCTCGAGCAGGTCGTAGACCTGCTGACCGGTGAGATCCATCTTCACGAGGCTGTTGCCGAACGGCTGCACCGTGAAGAGCTCGCCCCAGGTGACCTCGCCCGCATCGATATCGGCGCGGATGCCGCCCGGATTCATGAAGGCGAAGTCGGTGCCCAGGGCGGCGCGTTGCGCATCGGCGATCAGGTTGCCGAGCGCCGATTCGCCGGCGCTGTTCTCGGCGCGCACAATCGCCGCGGCGGCCGTGCCGATCACCTGGTTGACGAGCGGTGCGACCCGCTGCTCGGCCGCCGCGGTCAGCGCCAGCGCCTGCGCATCGGGCGTGAGCCCCGCGCCGGCATCGGCCCAGGTGGTGACGATCGCCGCCGACTTGGCCACCACGTCGCGCGAGGCGCGGCTGATCTCAAGATCGATATCGCCGTACGCCGTGCCCGAGGAGAACGCCTGGGTCACCAGGATCGGCTTGCCGTTCTGGTTGTTGAGGATGGCGTTGCTGAAGCTGTGCCAGTGACCGGAGACCACCACGTCGACCTCGTCGTCGAGGCGGGTGACGATGTCGACGATGTCGCCCGTGACCGCGGGCGCGTTGGGTTGCGTCGTGCCGGCGTAGGTGGCCTGGCGTCCGCCCTGGTGGATCAGCACCACGATCGCGCGCACGTTGTGCCGGTGCAGCTCGGGAATGTAGCGGTTGATCGCCTCGGCCTCGTCGAGGAACTTCACGCCGGCCACACCGGATGGCGTGACGATGGTGGGGGTCGCCTTCAGCACCGCGCCGATGAAGGCGATCGGCATGCCGTCGACCCGCTTGATCACGTACGGCGGCAGGATCGGCTTGCCGGAGGTGGCGTCGACCACGTTCGCCGACACGTACGGGAAGCGGGCGCCGCGCCACGGGTCTTCCAGGAACGGGCCGTTCGGATGGTTGCCGCCCTCGAGCAGGCGCTTGAGCTCGGCCACGCCTTCGTCGAATTCGTGGTTGCCGAGCGTGCCGACCAGGTTGCACTTCGGATGCCACGGCTCGCTGGCGCCGCGTGCCTCCCGCCCCTTGTGCTCCTCGCCCCCCTTGGGCTCCTCGTCGTGCGCGCGCCTCGGGTAACGGCAATGGTCGTTGGCGAGCTGGTTCAAGAACGAGATCGCCGGTTCGTCCTGCAGCAGCGCCGAGGCCGGCGGCGTGGCGCCGACATGGTCGCCGGCGTGCACGATGATCGTGCGCTCCTCGAGGCCCGCCTGCGCGGCCCGCAGATAAGCGGCGAGCACGCCCGCCGAACCCACCGGGCGGTTGCTCACGCGCCGGCCGGCCGAGAGCTGGCCGTGGAAGTCGTTGATCGCGAGCAGCTTGACGCGCAGGGTATCGGCGACCTCCTCGGCGTGCCATTCGATGCGCTTCTGCGCGAGCGCGCGCTGCGGCGCATCGTCCGTATCCTCCGAATGGTCATGGCCGATATGCGGCTCGGCGTGCAGGGCGTGCGCCCCGAGGAGCAGGACCAGGGCAAGCACGGAGGCGATGGCGCGTGGCAGTCGTTGCATGGCATAGACCTCGGGTGGGATGTTGGCCGCAGCGTAGCGGCGCCCGATGTCAGGACATTTGCGATTCGGTGACGTTGCCCTGACGGGCTGCCCCGGCAGCAATCGGCACCACGGCCTCAGGCGATGGCCCGCTGCGGCGGGCGGTTCAGCGCGCCCTGGGGCTCTTCACCCGCCAGCGCCTGCATGATACTGGTGGCCGCTTCCATTTCGATCGCGAAGCGCACCTCGCGCACCGCCGATCCGATGTGCGGCGTGAACAGGGTACGGGTCGTGTCCTCGAGTAGGCGTTGCGGGATGGCGCGCGGGCGCTGCGGTCGCGCCCAGTCCTCCAGCTCGAACACATCCGCCGCATACCCCGCCAGATGCCCGGACTGCAGGGCATCGGCCACGGCGTTCTCGTCCACGACCGAGCCGCGACTGGTGTTGACCAGCACCGCACCGCGGCGCATCAGGGCAATGGTCTGGGCATTGATCAGATGCTCGGTCTCCGGCCGCAGCGGCACCATCGGGATCACGATGTCGCTGCGCGCCAGCAGCTCGGGCAGCGGAACCCGTGCGACGCGCAGCGCCTGCTCGGTTTCGGGTGGCAGTGCCTGCGGGTCCGTGTACAGCAGGCGCAGCGCATAGCCCTGCAGGCGCTGCGCGATCGCGCGGCCAACCGCGCCCATGCCGATGATGCCGAGCGTCCGCCCGGTGAGTCCGGTGCCGTAGAGCTGCGGCCGCCAGCCGCGAAATTCGCCGCTGCGCACGAGGCGATCGCCGGCGAGCACGTGGCGCGTCACGCCGATCAGCAGGCCGATCGTGAGCTCGGCCGTCGGGATCGTGAGCAGGTCGGGCACGTTCGTGATCCACACGCCGCGTCGCGTGCAGGCCTCGACGTCGAAATTGTCGTACCCCTTGAGCGCACAGCCGATCACCCGCAAGCGCGGACAGGCGCCCAGAAACGCCTCGTCGACGCGGTCCGGCATGAATGTCATGAGCGCGTCCGCGTCGTGGGCGCGGCGTAACAGCTCCTCGCGGGGGAGCGTCTCGCGGGTCGTGTTGGGCACGACCTCGCCCACCCTCGACAGGAAGGCGATCACCTCCGGATGAACCCAGTGGGTGATGACGATCTTTGGCTTCATCGGCGCGCGCCGTTACTTGAAGCGCGTACGCAGGTAACCGCTGAACGCATCGACCAGCGTCACCATGACCAGGATCACCAGCAGCAGCGCCGACACGTCCTGATACTGCATGATGCGCAGCGAACCCATCAGCTCGAAACCGATGCCGCCCGCGCCGACCATGCCCATCACCGTGGAGGCGCGGAAGTTGTACTCCCAGCGGTAGACCGAGATGTCGGCGAGCTGCGGCAGCACCTGCGGCAGCACCCCGTGGGTCACTATTTGCAGCGGCGTGGCGCCGGCGGCGCGCGCCGCCTCGATCGGCGCGGGGTTGACGTGCTCGATCGCCTCGGCAAAGAACTTGCCCACCATGCCGACCGAATGCAGCCCGAGCGCAAGCACGCCCGGCAGCGCCCCGAAACCCACTGCCGCCACGAACAGAATGCCCATGATGAGCTCGGGAACCGCGCGCAGCGTGTTGAGTATCCCGCGCGCCACCTGGTAGGCGAGCGGGTGGGGGGCGGTGTTGCGCGCCGCCAGGAATGCCAGCGGCAGCGACAGCGCCACCGCGAGCGCCGTGCCGGCAATACTCATGGCGAGCGTATCGAACAGCGGCCTCAGCCAGTTGCGCCAGTCGCCGAAATCCGGCGGCAGCATTTCGCCCGCCATCTTCGCCAGGCTCGGCACGCCCTCGGCGAGGCGCGCGCCGTCGAACAGCCCGACATACGCGGAACACACGAGGATCACGGCCAGCACGCCCGCGAACTTGAGCGCGTTGCGCCGCCAGGCGCGCTGCTCCGTCACGAGCAGCGCGTCGAACGCCTGGGATGCGGTGCTCATGCGGAGGGCTACTGGAACTTGGCGAGGTCGATCTTGAGCAGGTGCCCGAGGTTGCGCACCACGTCATAGTGCTTATCGGTCACGGTGTCGAAGCCCTCGGCCTTGAACGGCTTGAGCACCGCAGGATCCTTCAATTCCAGGAACGCCTTGCGGATGCGATCCTTCAGTGCCGGGTCGAGGTTCGAGCGCATCGTCCACGGGTACTGCGGAAAGGGCTTGGAGTATTCCAGCACCTTCACCTTGCCGGGATCGATGACCTTGCGCTCGAGCAGCGACTCGAAGATCGGCCGCGACAGGCCGCCGGCCTGGGCGTGCCCGTTTTGCACCGCCACCGCCACGGCATCGTGCGAGCCGACGAAGTGCTCGCGGTAATCGCGACCGGCCTCGAGGCCTTTCTCTGCCAGCACCGACTTGGGGATCAGGTGGCTCGACGTGGACGCCTTGTCGCCGTAGGCCATGTTCTTGCCCTTGATGTCCTCGACACGCCGCAGACCGGCGGCGCTGTGGGCGATGACCACGGACTGATAGGTAGTGCTGCCCTTGGTCTTGAGGGCCACGAACGGCTCGATATCACTCTTCTGGCGCGCCAGCACGTAGGACAGCGGCCCGAAGTACGCCAGCTCAAGGCGCCCGTGACGCATGGCCTCGATCATTGAGGAATAGTCGGTGGTGACCACGAGCTCGACCTTCTTGCCGAGCCGCTGCTCCAGATAGTCCTTGAGCGGCTGGTTGTTCTTGATCACGGTGCTGGCGTTTTCATCCGGCAGCAGTGCCACCTTGAGGGTCTTCGGGTCCGGATCGGGGGCGGCCTGCGCGCCGGCGGTAATGGCGAGCGCGGCCATCGCAGTCAACAGTCTCTTCATGGGTCAGTCCTCCACGGTAGCGAGTTCAACAGGGAGAGCGGGCGGCGACACACTGTCCGGTGCCGTTGCGACAGCGGGAGCCGCGTGATCGTAGATGCTGCGCAAGACCGACGCGCTGAGCTCCTCGGCGGCACCGTCGAACACGACGCGCCCGTGCGCGAGCCCGATCACGCGGTCAGCAAAGGCCCGTGCCAGCTCCACCTGGTGCAGGCTGACGATGGTAGTGATCCCGTCCTCGGCGCCGATGCGCTTGAGTTGTGTGAGCACGCGCTCGGATGTTGCCGGGTCGAGGCTCGCGACCGGTTCGTCGGCCAGCATGAGGCGCGGCCGTTGCGCGAGCGCCCGCGCAATCCCGACGCGCTGCTGCTGTCCGCCGGACAGGCGGTCGACCCGCTCCAGTGCCCTGGACAGCAGCCCGACGCGCTCGAGACACTCGAGCGCCAGATGCCGCTCGGCACGCGGCAAGGGAAAGAGCGTGCGCCACGCGGGATAGTGGCCGACGCGTCCGAGCAGGACATTGGCGAGCGCGCTCAGGCGACCGATCAGCTGATGCTGCTGGAAGATCATGCCGGTGGCGCGGCGATGCGCCTGCAGGATCCGGCCGCGGCGCAGCATACCGAGATCCGCGACCGTGACTGTGCCCGTGCTCGGCGGGGTGAGAAAGTTGAGCGTGCGCAGCAGCGTGGACTTCCCGGCGCCCGAGGCGCCCAGCAACACGGTGAACTCGCCGCGCCGCACGCGCACGCTCGTCGGATGCAGCGCCGTCACGCCGCCGGCATACACGACGGAGACATCCTTCAGTTCGATCACGACCACCCCTTTGCGCATTGCGCCGCGCCGCATGTGGCGTCCGGCGGGTGCGCCGAGCAGACCGCTTGGCGGTCGAGGAGATTAGCGGCGCCCGATGTCAGGACATTTGCGATTCGGTGACGTTACCCTGACGCGCGGGCAATGCGCGCAGCGCCGGGGACGCGCACGTGCACACCGCAGGCAATGCGCGCAGGTGGCGGTCGCCGGGATGTCACGCAACGGAAACGACACGGTCACGATCGCGCGGCAAGCTCCCCAAGATCGTGGGCGGCCGCGGGCCGTCCCTTTGTTACGCGTCATCGACCATCCCATGCTGCCGCACCAGGAGCTTCGTCCATCGCACTTCAGTCTGGATGCCGCCCTCCTCGGCGACATCCTCGAGCACGCGCGCCCGCTCGGACACCACGAGGATCCCGCCACACTCAACCTCGGCTTCGGATTCCTGTACTACGGCCTGGTGCGGGCGCTGCGCCCGCGCCACGTGCTGGTGATCGGCTCGGGGTACGGCTTCAGCGTGGTGTGCCTTGCGCTCGGGCTGCGCGACAACGGCAGCGGGGCGCTCAGCTTCGTCGACCCGTCCTATTCCGTGTTCCAGCACGGGCCGCTGCACACCGTGGGCGGCACCGGCCAGTGGGACGACCCGCAGCGCGTGCGCGCGCACTTCCGCCGCTTCGGCGTGGAGCACCTGGTCACGCACTACAAGCAGACGAGCGCGGCCTTCTTCGCCGATTACGAGGCCTGCGGCCTGCCGCCCGTCGATCTCGCCTTCATCGACGGCAACCACAGCTATGACGCCGTGCGCCACGACTTCCGCGCCGTGCTGCGCCGCGCGCGCGCCAACAGCTACGTGCTGCTGCACGACACCAATATCTATGTGCGCGAGCTGCTGCGCCACGCCGGCGTCAAGCGCTGGCTGCGCGTGCTGGCGCGCGCCCGGCGCCAGTTCGAGCTGGTCGACTTCCCGTTCGCCTCCGGGGTCGCCATCGTGCGCGTCCTGCCCCGCCCATGGCGCCGCCGAGGCGACTGATCGGCGTTGCGCTGCTGCTGGCGGCGCTCGCCGCCGGCGCCTTCCTCTACTGGCGCTATGTGTGGTTCTTCCGCGACCCGCCGCGCACGCCGCCGCCGGCGCCCGGCCTGGTGAGCCCGGCCGACGGGACCGTGGTGTACGTGCGCACGGTCGCCCCCGGCGAACCCGTGGTGTCGATCAAGCAGGGGGTGGCCGCCACACTCGCCGATCTGCTGCGCGAGGACGTCGCCGGACCCAAGCTCGTGATTGGCATCTTCATGAGCCCGTTCGATGTGCACTACAACCGCGCACCGCTCGATGCGCACGTCGACTTCATCCGCCGCCACCCCGCGCGCGGAGCCAACGCGCACATGGGCGAGATGCACTGGCGCACCGTGTTCGACCGGCCGCCGCATTACGCGGGCTCCGTGCATATCGTGCAGAACGAGCGCACCGTCACGCGCTTCGTGGGCGACTACCGGGGGCAGGAGCTGCCGTTCTACGTGGTGCAGATCGGCGCGCGCACGGTCAACGGCATCGATTCCTACGTGCAGCCCGGCGAGCGCGTGGCGCGCGGGCAGACCTTCGGCATGATCCGCATCGGCTCGCAGGTCGATCTGGTCGTCTCCTGGCGCGCGGGCCTCGAGGCGCGCGTGCGCCCGGGCGAGCGGGTGCGCGCCGGCGAGACGCTGGTGGTGCAGTGATGGCAACCCGGGGGCACTGAGCGATGCTGGCCCCGGCCGCGGCGTTATTCGCCACCGCGTTCGTGCACGAGGACGTTGCCGTGCTGGCCGCGGTCTTCATCATGCACGAGCACGGCATGCCGCCGCTGCTGGCCTTCGTGCTTATCGTGGGCGGCATCATCGGCAACAGCCTCGCGCTCTACGCCGTGGGCGCCGCCACCCGCCGCCATGCCTGGGTGCGCCGCTGGCTGCGCATCGGGCGCGTGCGGCTCACCGCCCGGCTGCTGCGGCGGCGACTGATCGCCACCGTGGTGCTGGCGCGCATGGGGCAGGGGCTCGCCATGCCGACCATGCTCGGGTGCGGCTGGCTGGGGGTCGCGCCGGCGCGCGTGGCCTGTGCGGTGGTGCTGGCTGCGGTCGTGTACGTGACCCCGATGCTCACCCTCGCCTACCTGTTCGGTGAGCGCGTGCTCGAATGGCTCACCCATGCCGGGTGGTTCGCGTTGGCCCTGATCGCCGCTGGCGTCGCGCTGCTCTTGTGGCGGGCGCGCTACGCCGCGCGGCGGATCGCGGTGAGGACGTGAGCGCCTCGTCGCACAACTGTCATCCGCCGGTCGCCTGCCACTCATGAAACCGTCGCCGAAGCGTCACAGGAGCCGGCTAAGGTTCTTCGTGATGTAACGCTTCGTCACACTCGATCGAGAACGCATGTCGCGCACCTGGCGCCCCGCCGCGCTGCACCCGGTCACCGACGCGGACCCCCTGGCGACGGTCACCACGACCGACGCGCTCGCCGCACTCGGCCTGCAGGGGGCGGGGGATGTGCCGTTCCTCGCGGCGGACGTCACGGCCGGTGCGGAATCGGAATTGCAGGCCGCGGTCGGCGGCGAGGCCGAGCACGTCGATCTCGCGCTCACCATCCGCGCCTCCAATTATTTTGCCAACGTCGTCAAACACGCGGCCGCCGCCGAGACCCCGCGCCGCACCGTCACCGCCATCGAGGCGTTCCTCGAGGGCAACCGTGACGCGGTGTGGGAGAACTCCTGGGTACGCGTGCCGCGCGCGCGGCTCAACGCCTTCGCGGCGCGCGTGCTGACGCAGGACCTGCGTGCCGAACGCAGCAACCCGGCGAGCCCGCCGCGCAGCGACGCCGCGCGC
>CAZVUN010000072.1:0-15205 GCA_964629975.1 uncultured Acidiferrobacteraceae bacterium
GCGGCGCCTCGTCCTCCTCGCGCCGGCGCGCCTCCTCGGGCGGCGGCCGGGCGGTGGCCTTGTCCTCGACCACGACCGCCTGCATCACCGGCTGCGGGGCGCGCGGCACGCTCCAGCGCACGCTCACCAGCAGCGCCGCCAGCAGCAGCACGTGCACCAGTACCGCCAGCACCAGCGCCTTGCTGGTGCCCGGTTTGCGTCGCGCCGCCTGCCGCACGTCACTTACCCGGCGGCGGCACCGTGAGCAGACCGACGCTCGGCGCGCCCGCGGACTGCAGCAGCGTCATCGCCGCCACCACCTGACCGTACTGGGCGCTGCGATCACCCCGCACCAGCACCGGCGTCTGCGGGCGGGCGCGCAGGATGGCCGCGACCTTGGTGCGCAGCTCCTCGGCGCCGATGCGCCGGTCATCGAGATAATAGCGGCCCTCGCGGTCGACCGTGACGACGAGTGTCTCGTGATCCGGCGCGTCCACCGGCTGGGCGGCGGCGCGCGGCAGCTCGACCTTCACGCCGGTGGCGAGCAACGGCGCCGTGATCATGAAGATCACGAGCAGCACCAGCATCACGTCGATGTACGGCACGACGTTGATCTCGCTCATGAGCGGCTTGCGGCGGGCGCGATACGGCTCCATCACGCGCCCCGCGCGGCAAACGCCTGGCGCTGCAGGACGCTGGCGAACTCGTGGGCGAAGTTCTCGTAGCGCGTGACCAGCCGCTCGACATTGTTGGAGTAGCGGTTGTAGGCGATGACCGCCGGAATCGCGGCGAACAGGCCAATGGCCGTGGCAATGAGCGCCTCGGCGATGCCGGGCGCGACATGCTGGATGGTGGCCTGCTGGATGGTGCCGAGCGCGCGGAACGAGTTCATGATGCCCCACACGGTGCCGAACAGCCCCACGTACGGGCTGGTGGAGCCGACCGTCGCCAGGAACGACAGGTGCGTCTCGAGGTCATCGATCTCGCGCGACAGCGCCACGCGCATGGCGCGCTGCACGCCCTCGAGGATGTCCTTGGGCTCGGCTGCCGCCGATTGCGCGAGCCGGCGGTATTCCTTGAAGCCCTCGACGAACACCGCGGCCATGCCGCCCGGCGCCTCGACCTTGGACTGCTCGGTGAACATCTGGTTGAGGTTCACGCCCGACCAGAACTTCTGCTCGAACTGGTCGGCAGCGCGCACCGCGCTCTTCAGCGCGAACCACTTGCGGAAGATCATGGTCCACGAGGTCACCGACGCCGCGAGCAGCAGCAACATCACGAGCTGCACCGGCAGGCTGGCGTTCATCACCAGACTCAGCAGGTCCATGCCCTGGCCGGATACCGCTACGTTCATGTGTGACTCCATTCCTCGATGCGTGCCGCGATGCGGGCGGGCACCGCACAGGGCGTGAAGCTGTGGGTCGCGACACAGGCGATCTTGATCGCGCCGCGCGCCAGCACCTGCCCACCACGGTTCACCTCCTGGGCGAAGGTGAGGCTCGCGTGCCCGCGCTGTTGCAGCACGACCGTGGCCTCCAGCAGATCGTTGAAGCGCGCCGGCTTCAGGAAATCGACACTGGCCGCGCGCACCGCGAATACGACTCCATCATGTTGTGAAAGTTCATCCTGCTCGAAGCCCAGCATGCGCAACCACTCGGTGCGGGCGCGCTCCATGAAGCGCAGGTAATTCGCGTAATACACCACGCCGCCCGCATCGGTGTCCTCGTAGTAGACGCGGATCGGGATGGAGAAGCGCGCGCTCACGATTGCCTTCGCTGCTGCTTGAAACGCACCGGCCGCACGGCGGGGTTACCTGTCCGTGAAGATATCGCGCTGCTGCGCATCCGCCGCCTGCGGTGCGCGCAGCCCGAGGTACTGCCAGGCATGGGCCGTGGCCATGCGCCCGCGCGGGGTGCGCATGAGAAAGCCCTGCTGGATCAGATACGGCTCGATCACGTCCTCGATGGTGCCGCGTTCCTCGCCGATCGCCGCCGCCAGGCTGTCGACGCCGACCGGGCCGCCGCCGAACTTGTCGATGACGGTGTGCAGCAGGCGCCGGTCGAGGCTGTCGAAGCCGTGCTGGTCGACTTCTAACATGCCGAGCGCCGCCTCGACAATGTCACCCGTCAGCACGCCGTTACCTTTGATCTCCGCAAAATCGCGCGTGCGCCGCAGCAGGCGGTTGGCGATGCGCGGGGTGCCGCGCGAGCGCCGTGCGATCGCAGCGACCGCCTCGGGTGCGATGCGCGCGCCCAGGATCCCGGCCGAGCGCGTCACGATCTGGGCGAGCTCCTCCGGCTGGTAGAACTCCAGGCGCAACACGATCCCGAAGCGGTCGCGCAGCGGCGAGGTCAACAGCCCGGCGCGCGTGGTCGCGCCCACGAGCGTGAAGGGCGGGACCTCGAGCTTGATGGAGCGCGCCGCCGGCCCCTCGCCGATGACGATATCGATCTGGTAGTCCTCCATCGCCGGGTAGAGGATCTCCTCGACCACCGGGCTCAGACGATGAATCTCGTCGATGAACAGCACGTCGTGCGGCTGCAGGTTGGTGAGGATGGCGGCCAGATCGCCGGGCCGCTCCAGCACCGGCCCCGAGGTCTGGCGCAGGGCCGCGCCCATCTCGTTGGCGATGATGTGCGCGAGCGTGGTCTTGCCGAGCCCGGGCGGACCGAACAGCAGCACGTGATCGAGCGCCTCCTTGCGGGCGCGCGCCGCGGCGATGAACACCTCGAGCTGGCGGTGGATCGGCTGCTGGCCGATGTACTCGGCGAGGCGCTGCGGGCGCTGGCGCGGCGCCTCGCCGCCGTCCTCGGCCGCCTCCAGCGCGCGCGCCGATACCAGCCGGTCAGTCTCGATCATAGCGACAGATCCTCGCTTGCCGCCCCGCTTCCGCGCCAGGGCCGCGGCCGGGCCAGGGCACGTGTGCGCGCCGCGCCGCTCACCCCGCCATGCTCCGCAGCGCCTGGCGAATGATGTCCTCGGCGCTCAGGTCCTTGGCGGCGAGGTTGCGCACCGCGCGGCTTGCCTCCTGCGGCCGGTAGCCGAGCGCGATCAGGGCGCTCACCGCCTCGCTCACCGGGTCCGCTGCAGCGCCGGCCGCTACCGCGTCCTGCGCCGCCACGCCGTGCGGTTCGAACGGCAGCTTGTCGCGCAGCTCCATCACCAGGCGCTCGGCGGTCTTGCGGCCGATGCCCGGCACCTGGGTGAGGCGCGCGAGGTTGCCGTCCGCCACGCAGCGCACGAATTCCTCATCCGACATCCCCGACAGCACCGCCAGCGCCACGCGCGGGCCCACGCCGTTGACCTTGAGCAGGTCACGGAACAGGCGGCGCTGCGACTCGCGCGCGAAGCCGAACAGCAGGTGCGCGTCCTCGCGCACCACCAGGTGCGTGTGCAGCGTCACGGTCTGGCCCACGGCCGGCAGGTCGTAGATCGTCGTCATCGGCGCCTCGAGCTCGTAGCCGACGCCGCCCACGTCCACCAGCAGCGCCGGCGGTTCCTTGGCGATGAGCGTGCCGCGCAGCCAGCCGATCATGCGCCGATCCGCAGCGCGCGCCAGCTGCCGGTGCGGGAACGCGCCACCGCCGGATAGGCGCTCACGGTGTGGTGCGCGTAGCAGATGGCGCAGGCGAGCGCGTCGGCCGCATCGGTCGGCGGCGCGGCGTTGAGTTCGAGCAGTGCCTTGACCATGTGCTGCACCTGGCGCTTCTCCGCGGCCCCGCGGCCGACGACCGCGCGCTTGATCTGCAGCGCCGTGTACTCGGCCACCGTGACGGTATGATTGACCGCGGCGCACAGCGCCGCCCCGCGCGCCTGACCGAGCTTGAGCGCCGCATCGGCATTGCGCGCAAGGAACACCTTCTCGATCGCAACCACCCCCGGCTGATAGGTGGCGATGATCTCGCTGAGGCCGTCGTACACGCTCTTCAGGCGCGCCGGCAGCTCGCCCTTGCCGGTGCGGATGCAGCCGCTCGCGACATAGCTCACGCGCCCATTGCGCAATACCTGGATGACACCGAAGCCGGTCACGCGCGAGCCGGGGTCAACTCCCAGGACCCGCATCAGTGCACCGCCTCCCCCTCGCCCGTCGGCAGAGAGATGATGCGAGGCATGCCGACCTTCCCGGAAGAACCGCTGCGCTGCATTGCACTACCGCCTCCCGCGCAGGGCGCGGGGGCCCTCCTCCCCGCTCCCGCCGGGGGAGAAGGGGGCGGGCCGAGCGCGCTCAGCGCGATTTCGTTTGTTTGGCGCATCAGCTCGCCTGCTTGAGCAGGGCGTCGGGGAAATCGGCGTTCGAGTACACGTGCTGCACGTCGTCGAGGTCCTCCAGCGCATCGAGCAAGGCGAGCAAGGCCTCGGCCTGCGCGCCCGCCACCGGGGCGGCGGTCTGGGCGCGCTGCTGCAGCTCGGCGCTCGCCGGTTTAAGCCCCTTGGCCGTCATGGCCGCGAGCACCGCATGGAAACTCTCGGGCGTGGTCAGGACCTCGACCGTACCGTCGCTGTCGGTGCCGACATCGTCGGCACCGGCCTCGAGCGCCGCCTCCATCACCTTGTCCTCGCTGGTCCCGGGCGGATAGGTCAGCACACCGACCCGCCTGAACAGAAATGCCACCGACCCGTCCGTGCCGAGGTTGCCGCCATGCTTGCTGAAGGCGTGGCGCACGTCACCCACGGTGCGGGTGCGGTTGTCGGTCTGGCACTCGACCAGGATGGCCACACCGCCCGGCCCGTAGCCTTCGTAGCGCACCTCTTCGTAGTGGGCGCCTTCGAGCTCGCCGGTACCGCGCTTGATGGCGCGCTCGATCGTGTCCTTGGTCATGTTGGCGTCGAGCGCCTTGTCGATCGCCGCCCGCAGGCGCGGGTTGTGCGCCGGGTCGCCGCCCCCGCCCATGCGCGTGGCGATGGTGATCTCGCGGATCAGGCGGGTGAAGATCTTGCCGCGCCTGGCGTCCTGCACCCCCTTACGGTGCTTGATGTTGGCCCATTTGCTGTGTCCGGCCATGGCGTCTCGGAGCTAAGGTCTTGGATTTGCAGCCGAACTGCGGCTAAGTGGATGCTGCAGTGTAGCATCGCCGCCGGCCCCGCCCAACCACTTTGACGGCAAGCGTGCGCGCGGCGGGGGTCTAGTGCTGGAAGCGGCCCGCCCGCAGAAACTGACAGACCTGCGCGGCGGTGGCGCGCGAAAACGGCATGGCGGTGTGGGCGACGCGCAGCAGGATGCTGTCGGTCGCCCCGGCGAGCGCCGCCTCCTCGATGGTGAGCAGGCCGTCGTTCGGTACGCGCGTGCGGGTAAACAGGCGCCCGGCACCGATCGGCAGGGTGCCCGCGATCACGCCGATATCGCGCGCCGGCAACGGCCAGTGGTGCAGGTCGCCGGTGAGCAGCTGACGCACGCTCGCGCCCAGCAGCCGGCGCCCGAGGCGACTGCGCGCGATGCGCGCCGCGACGTGGCTGCCGCGGTGCGGCGTGGCCAGCGTGACGATGCGCCCGGGCCGCTGCGCGGGAAAGTAGTGAAACAGCGCCCGGATCACGATCCCGCCCAGGCTGTGGCCGACGAAATGCACGCGGCTCGCGCCCAGACGCGCCACGAAGCGTTCAAGCGCCGCCGCATTGGCGCGCAGGTCGCGGCGCACCGAGGCATAGGAGAAGGTGTGCACCTCGAATCCGCAGGCGCGCAGGTGGCGGGCGAGGAAAAACAGGAATGCACCCGACAGCCACAGCCCGTGGATCAGCACCACGGCGTCCTTCTCCTCGCTCGCCACCACGCCGACCCGGGCGAGCCGTCAGGGCGAGACGTCGAGCATGCGCTGCAACGCCACGCGTGCGAGCTCGGCCTCCTGTGGCGCGACCTTGATGCGATTGACGACACGCCCGGCCACCAGGTTCTCGAGCGCCCACACCAGATGCTGCGGATCGATGCGGAACATGGTCGAGCACATGCACACGGTCGTTGCCATGAACTGCACGGTCTTGCCCTCGTGGCGGCACTGCTCGTGCAGGCGGTTGACCAGGTTGAGCTCGGTGCCCACCAGCCAGTGCGTGCCGGGCAGCGATTCCCGGACGGTCTTGATGATGAACTCGGTGGAGCCGACCGCGTCCGACTTCTGGCAGACCTCGAACGAGCACTCCGGGTGGGCGATGACCTTGCCCTGCGGGTGCGCGGCACGAAACGCATCGATGTGCTCGGGGCGGAACATCTGGTGCACCGAGCAGAAACCCTTCCATAGGATGATCCGGGCGCGCTGGATCTGTTCGGCCGTGAGCCCGCCGTTCGGCTGCGTGTAGTCCCACACCGCCATGTCCGCGAGCGGGATGCCCATGCGAAAGGCGGTATTGCGTCCCAGGTGCTGGTCGGGGAAGAACAGCACCTTGTCGCGCTGCCGGTACGACCACTCGAGCACGCGCGCCGCGTTCGAGGAGGTGCACACCAGCCCCCCGTGCCGGCCGCAGAACGCCTTGAGGTCGGCCGCCGAGTTGATGTAGGTGACCGGCGTGATGTATGTGTCCGGATCGAGCACGCGCGCGAGCTCCTTCCAGGCGCGCTCCACCGCGGCGAGGTTGGCCATGTCGGCCATGGAGCAGCCCGCGGCGAGATCCGGCAGGATCGAGACCTGTTCGGGGCGCGACAGGATGTCGGCGACCTCGGCCATGAAATGCACGCCGCAGAACACGATGTACTCGGCATCCGACGTGGCCGCCAGGCGCGAGAGCTTGAGCGAGTCCCCGGAGAAATCAGCGTGGCAGAACACCTCGTCGCGCTGGTAGTGATGGCCGAGGATCACGACGCGCTTGCCGAGGCGTGCCTTGGCGGCGCGGATGCGCGCGTCGCAATCCGCGTCGCTCAGCGTGTCGAACTGTTCATAGGCCAGTGCGGTCGCCATGGTCACATCCCCGCCTGCAGTCTCTCGATCACTTCGCGGTTGGTCCACGAGCTCGCCTTGCGCGCGGCCTCGGGAAACGCAAACCACCCGTACTCGGCATGCTCGGCCGGGTTCCTATTTATCGCGACTTCCGCCGGCAGTTCAAGCGCAAAGGCATGCTCGACGTTTTCGCGCACCGTAGGCGCATAACGCGCGCGCCATTGCGGCAGCAGGGGGAAGCGGAAGGTCAGGCCGAGGTCGCGCAAGTCCGCGCCCGCCGCGAGCCCGGTCTCCTCGCGCAACTCCCGCAGCGCGGCCGCGCGCGGGCTGGCCTCGTCCCAGCGCAGACTGCCGGTCACCGACTGCCAGAAGTCGGGCGGCTCGCAGCGACGCAGCAGCAGCACTTTGCCGGTACGGGTGTAGACCACCACCAGCACCGACTCGGGGCGCTTAGGTCTGCCCGGTTCCACCCGCCGGCTCGGTCAGCGGTTTGCGCAGCCTGATGTGCAGCTCGCGCAGCTGCTGCTCGCTCACCACGCTCGGGGCGTCGGTCATCAGGCACGAGGCCTTCTGCGTCTTGGGGAAGGCGATGACGTCACGGATCGACTCGACCCCGGCCATGAGGGCGCAGATGCGGTCGAGCCCGAAGGCGATGCCGCCGTGCGGCGGCGCCCCGAAGCGCAGCGCATCCAGCAGGAAGCCGAACTTGGCACGCGCCTCCTCGGGCTCGATGCCGAGCGTGGCAAACACCTTCTCCTGCACGTCCATGCGGTGGATGCGGATCGAGCCGCCACCGATCTCGGAACCGTTCAGCACCATGTCGTAGGCGCGCGCCTTGACGTTGGCCGGGTCGATGGCGACGCGCTCCAGGTCCTCGGGCCGGGGCGAGGTGAACGGGTGATGCAGCGCCACCCAGCGCTTGGCCTCGGCGTCGTACTCGAACATCGGGAAGTCCACGACCCACAGCGGCCGCCAGCCCTGCGCCTTGAGGCCCAGGTCCTCGCCGAGCCTCAGGCGCAGCGCGCCGAGGGCGTCATTCACGACCTTGGCGGTGTCGGCACCGAAGAAGATGAGGTCATTGTTCTCGGCCGCCGTGCGCTGGAGGATCCCGGCGATCGCGGCATCCGGCAGGAACTTGAGGATCGGCGACTGCAGCCCGTCGCGGCCCTTGGCGACGTCATTGACCTTGATGTAGGCCAGGCCCTTGGCGCCGTACTGCGCGACGAACGCGGTGTAGGCGTCGATCTGGCTGCGCGTAAGCTCGCCGCCCTGCGGCAGGCGCAGCGCCGCCACGCGCCCGTTGGGATTGTTGGCCGGGCCGGCGAACACCTTGAACTCGACGCCCGTCATCAGGTCGGCGACGTCCACCAGTTCGAGCGGGATGCGCAGGTCGGGCTTGTCCGAGGCATAGCGGCGCATGGCCTCGGCGTAGGTGAGGCGCGGGAACGGATCGGGCAGCTCGGCGCCGAGCACGCTCCGGAACAGATGGCGGATCAGCTCCTCCATGAGGCCGGTGAGGTCGGCCTCCTCGAGGAACGAGGTCTCGATGTCGAGCTGGGTGAATTCCGGCTGGCGGTCGGCGCGCAGGTCCTCGTCGCGAAAGCAGCGCACGATCTGGTAGTAGCGCTCGAAGCCCGCCACCATGAGCAGCTGCTTGAACAGCTGCGGCGACTGCGGCAACGCGAAGAAGTGGCCCGGGTGGGTGCGCGACGGCACCAGGTAGTCGCGCGCACCTTCCGGCGTCGACCGGGTGAGCATCGGTGTCTCGACTTCGGTGAAGCCGCGCTCCTCGAGGAAGCGGCGCAGCGTCATGTTCACCTTGTGACGCAGGCGCAGGTTGTGCTGCATGCTGTCGCGCCGCAGATCGAGATAGCGATAGGTCAGGCGCACCGTCTCGCCCAGACCCTCCTCGTCGAGCTGAAACGGCAGCGCGTCGCAGCGGTTGAGCACCTCCAGCGCCTGCGCCAGCACCTCGACCTGCCCGGTGCGCAGGTGCGGGTTCTCGGTGCCGGCCGGGCGCCGGCGCACGCGCCCGTGCACGCGCAGCACGTATTCGCTGCGCACGCCCTCGGCGCTGGCGAAGGCGTCGCGGTTGTCCGGGTCGAACACCACCTGCACGATGCCCTCGCGGTCGCGCAGGTCGACGAAGATCACGCCACCGTGGTCGCGCCGCCGCGCCGCCCACCCGCACAGCGTGACAGTCTGGTCGATGTGAGATTCGTTCAGGGCACCGCAGTGGTGGCTACGCATCGGCAGGTTCTTCGGGCAGGTGGAGTAACGGGTCGAAATCAGGCGTTGCCCGCGATCGCCGTGGTGGCGGTCTTCTTCTTGCTCTCCGGCACGACCACGCCAACGGACAACAACATCTTGAGGCCGTCGTCGACCGACATGTCGAGCTCGATCACGTCCGGGCGCGGCACCATGAGAAAAAACCCGGACGTCGGATTGGGCGTGGTCGGCACGAACACGCTCAGCAGCTCCTTGCCGGTCTTGGCGCGCGTTTCACGCGATCCCTCGCCGGTCAGGAATGCCAGCGTCCAGCTGTTCGCATGCGGGTACGGCACCAGCACTACCTTGCGAAACGACTTGCCGGAACCGGCAAACATGCTCTCGGTCAGCTGCTTGACCGCGGCATAGATCGAGCGCACCACCGGGATGCGCTGCAGAATCCGCTCCCACAGGTGCACCAGCTGGCGGCCGAACAGGTTGCTCACGATCATGCCGGTGATGAACACCACCGCCACCGTCAGCACGATGCCGAGTCCGGGGATGCGGAAACCGAGCAGCGCCTCCGGCCGCCACGCCTCGGGCAGCAGCAGCAGGGTGCGATCCATGGTCTCGATCATCAGGTTGATGACGAGCAGGGTCACCGCCAGCGGCACCCATACGAGCAGGCCGGCCACCAGGTAGCGACGAACCGGCGCCATCGAGACTAGTGGCACCCGCAGGTGCCGCTGCCACAGCCGCCGGAGGCCGGTCCCGAGGAGCTGGCGCCGGAATCGCTTTCGGAGGTAGTCGCCTTGGAACTGCCCTTGAAGTCGGTCGCGTACCAGCCACCCCCCTTGAGCTGGAAACCGGCCGCGGAGATCAGCTTCCTGAGCGTCGCCTGGCCACAACTCGGACAATCGGTCAGCGCGGCATCGCTGAACTTCTGAATCGCCTCCAGCGCGTGCCCGCAACTGCTGCACTTGTACTCATAGATCGGCATGGCAAACCTCCAATAGACAAAGCATTGCTGCGACCGGCGACGCCGTGCCCGGCGCCGCCGGGAAAAAAATCGCCCCCAGCGAATGGGGGCTCCGATCGGGCAAAACAAGCGCGATTATAGCCATGCGCCTGCGCTAACGCATTCATTTAAAAGCATTGTCCGGCACGGGGTCCGGCGCGCCGGGGCACGGCTGCGCCGGGTTTGGCCCTGATTTCAGAAACTTAGGCGGGGCGAAACAGGCGGCGCGTATGAAACACGACCGGCGCGAAGCCGCGCCCGGCGCTGCGCAGCCGGCGCTTGAGCACGAAGTCGAACAGCAACGGGTTGTGCCGACGGATGGCCGACAGCAGCGCCGCCTCCGCCTCGGGCAGCAGGCCAAGGCGCACCAGCCGGGTGAGCGAGAACAGCGGCATGACGCCGGGCAGCGGGTAGTCGGAGCCGTTGATGAGCCGCTCGTGCCAGTCGCTGCGCTCGAGCAACACCGCGAGCGGCCGGCCGGCGCGATTGCGCTGGGTCACGGCCGAGAGCTCACCGTACAGCCGCCCGACGTAGCGCGCCTCATCCATGAGACGCGCGAACAGCTCGAAGCTCGGCACGCGCGGACCGTTCGGACCACGGTCGAGATCGATATCGCTGCCGATCGTTGCGCAGTGCGCCACGATCACGCGCACGCCGTGCTCGAGCGCACGGCGCAGCCGCAGCGGATTGCCGAACTCCTGATGGGCCGCGCCGTGCAGCGCCACCTCCTCCCCGCCGTGGGTGAGCAGCGGCAGGCCGAGGCGCACAAGCGCCGCGTAGAATGCATCGCACCGCGGCGAGGCCGGGTCGATACCCATCGCCGATGGCAGCCACTTCACCGCGCGCGCCCCGTCGCGCGCCGCCTGCTCGAGACTGGCGACGGCGTCCGTGCGGTACGGATGGATCGAGGCGATCCACTCGAGCCTGTCGGGATGGCGGTGCGCCACCTCGCGCGCGTAGGTGTTGGGTGCGTAGTAGGCGCTGTGCTCGAGATCAAGCGCGCCGCTGTCATCGTAGTGGTGATCGAAGGCGAGCAGCATGAGCTTGGTGCCGGGCCGCAGCGCCTCGTGCAGCGCGAGCAGCCGTGCCAGGAAGTCGCTGTCCACTTGGCCATCGCGCTCCGCGCAGGCCGAGTTGCGGTAGAACGCACGTTGCAGGTATTGCAGCGGATGCAGGAGGCTGCGCATCTGCGGCGAGATCCAGATGCCGCTGTCACCGTCGCCCACACCGACCAGGTGCACATGGCAGTCCCAGAACTCCGCGGGGTCGATGCCTTCCCAGGCCGCGCGCACGAGCCCGTGGTCGGCAAGCGCCGCCGGCAGCACCGCGGCCAGACACGGATTGCGCCACCCCTCGTCCGGCCAGAGCCGATAGCCGGCCAGGGCGAGTGCGCCGACACCGATGCCGGCGAGGAACTGGCGGCGCTTCATGTCACCACACGCTGCGCGAATCTGTCATGTCGATCAAGCAATTGCTCCGCGTTCCTGGTGCATCACCGCAGCCTGCAGCGCGTCAGCATTGCAACATGCGGCGCGCAGCGAACGCCGGAAAAACGCGGAAAAAACCGCATGTCGCCCTTCTATCGCCAAAAAAATTACGCTACATTATCGCGCGTTTCGCGGTCACCCTGAGTCCACCCGACACCACCACCAACCACCTGGGAGCATTCACGTAAATGGCAACCTCGAACAAGTCCGGCAAGAAACCCACCACGAAGTCCGAGACCTACGCTTATATCGCCGAACAGACCGGCTTGAAGCGCAAGGACGTCGTCGCGGTGTTCGACGCGCTCGGCAAGCTGATCGAGCGCGACCTCAAAAAGGGACCGGGCCTCTTCAACGTCGTTGGCCTGATGAAGATCAAGCTCGTGCACAAGCCGGCGGTACCGGCACGCAAGGGCATCAATCCGTTCACCAAGGAAGAGGTGATGTTCAAGGCCAAGCCTGCGCGCAACGTCGTCAAGGTGCAGGCCCTGAAGACCCTCAAGGACATGGTGTAAAGACTCTCTGCCCGTCGGCGGCCAAGGACGGCCGCAGGGTTTCGCGGGCGGCGGGCGGCCCGCAGGCTCAGGGAGGGCGCGCTACTCCTCGTCCTCGTCGAAGTCCTCGTCCTCGTCCAGGTACTCCTCGTCGCGCTCCTCGTAGTCTTCCTCGGCCTCCTCGTCGACGTCCTCGTCGGCCGACTCGATGAGCGTGAGGTCCAGGTCGTACCAGGCATCGAGGTCGATGGTCTCGACCGAGCCGTCGGCGTATTCCAGCTCAACCGTACCTTCGTTCTCGTCGAAGGCGCGCACCTCAAAGGTCTTGCCTTCGGCGTCTTCGTAGATTGCGCCAACCTCGGGATCTTCTTCCATTGGCATGCGTCGCCCTCCGCGCCAGGTTTTCGAGTAAGCCTAGTTCACGGCAGCGCACGCGTCACGTCCGCCGGCACCCTTCCCTGCCGCGGGTTTCCACACTATCCTTCCCGGCGCTGCCGGGATTCCGGCGCCGGGAGGAGCAATGGTCGACAGCTGCCTGTTCTGCAAAATGGTATCGGGCACCATCAAGCCCGACAAGGTTTACGAAGATGACGACGTCCTGGCGTTCCGCGACATCCATCCGCAGGCGCCGGTACACGTCCTGGTGATTCCGAAGCTGCACATTGCCACGCTCAACGACCTGCGCCCGGAACACGCGATCCTGGTTGGCAAGCTCTATCTGGCGGCCACGCGCGTGGCACAACAGCTGGGCGTGGCCGATGGCGGCTACCGCACGGTGATCAACTGCAACGCCGACGCCGGCCAGTCGGTGTTTCACCTGCATTTGCACCTGCTCGGCGGGCGCGTCATGGATTGGCCACCTGGCTAGGCCGAGGTCAGCGCAGGAAACAACAAGGGGCCTTCGGCCCCTTGTCTTTCTTGCCCGATGCGCGCCGGATCAGAACGGGATGTCGTCGTCGAAGCCTTCCGCGACCTTGGCCGGCTGCCGGGCCGCGGGTTTGCCGGCCGGTGCGCCCTCGGCGTAGGGCTGGTCCTGATTGAAGCTGTCGGTGGGCGCCCCGGCCCCGGCACGGCTGCCCAACATCTGCATGTCGTTCGCGACGATCTCCGTGGTGTAGCGATCGACGCCGTCCTTGTCCTGCCACTTGCGGGTCTGCAGCCGGCCTTCGACGTAGACCTGTGCGCCCTTCTTGAGATACTCGCCGGCGATCTCCGCGAGCCGTCCGAAGAACACCACGCGGTGCCATTCGGTACGCTCCTGCTTGTCGCCGGTATTCTTGTCCTTCCACGACTCCGAGGTCGCCAGCGTCACGTTGGCGACCGCCTGCCCGTTGGGTGCGTAGCGTACCTCCGGATCACGTCCGAGATTACCAACCAAAATCACCTTGTTTACTCCGCGCGCCATAGTCGCTCTCCACGTATCAGTTTCAGTTGGGGATTGCCGGGTCCCATCCTGGACAGTCGGTCGGCCTCCTGCCGACGAAGCCGCCGGAGTGTAAACCACGGGGTCGAGCCGGCACAAACCAGCGTGCGGCGACTGTTGAGTCGACACCTCAACAGTGTGGGCTAAGGCATGGAATCTGGCGCGTTCCGGCGCTCAGCGGCGGCGAAACCTGCGCAACGCCGCCGCATCGAGATGGCGCGGGTCAACGCGCAGATAGGCGACGCCCTCGCTGCCCACCACGGTCGCCTCCTGCACACCGCGCACCGCCGCCAGCCTGCGGGCGAGCGCGCGCGCCTCCTCGGGACCCTGGCGCCCGACGCGCAGCATGCGCGTGCGCAGCTGTGCACCGACCGGGGCCGTGGCGGCGATGACAAACCACAGGGCGAGCAGCGCCGCGGTGACGCCGAACACCGCGGACATCCCGAAACGACCGTGTACGTACCCGCCCAGCGCACCGCCGACAAACGCGCCCAGGAACTCACAGGTCGTGAACACGCCGATGGCGGTGCCCTTGGCCGCGGGCGGCGCGGTCTTGGAGATGAGCGATGGCAGCATCGCCTCGAGCACATTGAAGGCGATGAAATACAGGAGCAGTCCGGTGACGATGCCGGTCAAGGTCGTGTGCGTCTCGTACAGCACCGACTGCGACAACGCCAGCAACAGCACCGCCCCGGCGAACACCACGCGCAGGCGCGCACGGTTCTCGGCCAGCGCGATGAGCGGGAACATGAACAGCGCCGACAGCAGCATGACTGGCAGGTAGACCTTCCAGTGCTCGGCCGCCGGCAGGCCGGCATGCCGCACCAGTGCCAGCGGCACCACCACGAACACCGCCGTGAGCGCGCAGTGCAGGAAGAAGATACCGAGGTCGAGGCGCAGCAGCCGCCCGTCGCGCAGCACCCGCCAGAACTGGCGCGGCATCGCCTCGACATCGGCATGCGCCTCGGTGCGGGTGGGTGTGGGCGCGAACAGGAACAAGACACCGATCCCGGCGAGCGCCAGTAGGGCAGTCATCCAGAAGATGCCGGGCACGCCGATTGCGGCGTTCAGGACCGGGGCGAGCAACAAGGACAGCACGAACGAGCCGCCGACGCTGATGCCGATGATCGCCATCGCCTTGGTGCGGGTCTGCTCGCGCGTCAGATCGGCAATCATCGCCACCACCGCGGCGCTCACGGCGCCCGCGCCCTGCAGCGCGCGCCCGAGGATCACGCCCTCGATGCTGGTTGCGAGCGCGACCACCACGCTGCCGGCGGCAAACAGCAGCAGACCGGCGGCAATCACCGGCTTGCGGCCGAGCCGGTCCGACACCATGCCGAAGGGAATCTGCAACAGGCCCTGTGTCAGGCCGTACACGCCAAGCGCCAAACCGACCAGAAACGGCGTGTGGCCGTCGAGCTGCTCGGCATACAGCGCAAATACCGGCAGGATCAGGAACAGTCCGAGCAGGCGCAGCACGAAGATGCTGCCGAGGCTCGCCACGGCGCGGCGCTCGAGTGCATTCAACGGGGTGGCGTGGGGGCGGCGGCGCACGGTCGCGGCGCGATCATCCGATCGGGGTGAGGGCATTTTGCCCGGCACAGAAAAACGCGCGTATAGTAGCAGGTTGGTCCCGGAAACCGAATCATGAGCGCGATACGCATCCGTGGCGCGCGCACGCACAACCTCAAGAACATCGACGTCGATCTGCCGCGCGATCGGCTCGTGGTCATCACCGG
>CAZVUN010000073.1:0-14966 GCA_964629975.1 uncultured Acidiferrobacteraceae bacterium
AACGAGGGGCGCGTCCCCTGCCGCCGGCACGGGCGCCTCGGCCTGCTCCTGCGTGCCGGTGGCAGCACTGCCGGGAACACTCGGTGCCGGCACGAGCGGCGGTGCGCTCGACGGCGCCTGCGCACCGCGCCCCAGCCACCACACCAGCGCCAGGCCGCCGACCGCGAGCACCACCACCAGCGTGGCGAACTGCATCTTGCTGTCGGCGGTGGTGAGCTGCGGCGGCGTCGCCGCCGCCTTGGGCGTCTCGATCGGCGCCGCCGCCGGCGTCGCCAACCGGTTGTAGCGCGCGATGATCTCCTCGGCCGGCAACCCGAGGAGCTGGGCGTAGTTGCGCAGGTAACCGCGCACGTAGGTCGGTCCCGGCAGTTGCGCGTAGTCGTCGGCCTCGAGCGCCGCGATTTGCCTTGCCGCCAGGCGCAGCGTCTTGGCGACGTCCTCGACCGTCAGGCGCCGCTCGAGGCGCGCGTGCCGCAGCTGCGCGCCGGGACCGGACGGCGTTGTCGCAGGATCAGTTTCGGTACGCATGTCTACGGGGAACGCTGCCCGAGCAGCTCGCGCTTGAGGATGTCGGCCTCGGGCGAGTCGGGGAACTTGGTGCGCAGGCGCACGGCGAACTTCGCCTCGGCCTCGCGGTTCTTGAGTGCGCGCTCGATGCGGTAGGCGAGCAACAGCGCCTCGGCGGTATCCGGCCCGCTCTCGAAGTAGCGCTCCATGAAGCCGCGTGCCGAAAATGTCCGTCCGCTGTCATAGTTGATCCTGGCCATCTGGTAGAGCGCGCCCGGGAGACGCGGGTTGATCTTGAGCGCCTCGCGCAAGTACTTCTCCGCGGCCGCCGGTGCCGGTTTCCTCATCAGGCAGACCCCGGCGTTCAATCGCACCTCGGCCGGCGCGTTGTACGAGGCATCCGCAATCGCGCGCTCGAGGTGCTTGACACCCTCGTCGATCTGGCCGCGGTCACACAGATAGGCACCGTAGTTGTGGTGCAGCGCGGAGTTCTTCGGATCCTCGCGCAAGGCAATGCGAAAGTGCTTTTCCGCCTGGTCGTACTGCTTCATGCGCCACTGCACGATCGCCATGACGTTGTTGGCCTGGGCGTCATCGGGACTCAGGCCGAGGGTCTTTTCGAGCCGCTCCTTGGCCGCCGGCAGATTGTTCTGCTGCATGTAGGCGATGGCGAGCTGGATGTCGGTCTGCACCAGACGCTGCTTGCGCGCGTCTTCCGCTTCGCGCTCCGCCTGCGTGGCACACGCCGCCAGCAGCGCGACTCCGGCGAGCACGGCCGCGCGCGCCGCCCCCGAGGACGTCACAGCGCACCCGAACGCTGCGCCAGGCGCGCCTGGCGGCGGGTACGGTCGCGCACGCGACCCGCGAGCTGACCGCAGGCCGCATCGATGTCGTCGCCTCGCGGCCGGCGCGTGATCGTCGTGAGGCCGGCGCGTATCAGCACCTCGCGGAAGCGCTCGAGGCGCTCGCCGCTCGAGCGCTGGTAGCGCCCCTGCGGGAAGGGGTTGAACGGAATCAGGTTGACCTTGGACGGTACGTCGGCGAGCAGCGCCACCAGGTCGTGCGCTTCCTGCACGCTGTCGTTGACGCCATCGAGCATGACATATTCGAAGGTGATGCGCCGGTGCGGCTGATGTTCGACGTAGCGGCGGCAGGCGGCGAGCAGCTCACGGATCGGATACTTGCGGTTGAGCGGCACCAGCTCATCGCGCAGCGCGTCGCGCGTGGCATGCAGCGACACCGCGAGGCTCACCGGACACTCCTCGCGCAGACGATCGATCATCGGCACCAGGCCGGCGGTGCTGAGCGTAACGCGCCGGCGCGACAGGCCGTAGGCGAAGTCGTCCAGCATGACACGCATCGCCGTCACGACGTTGTCGAAATTGAGCAGCGGCTCACCCATGCCCATGAGCACGACATTGGTGATCCGGCGCGTGCGGCGGGCATCATGGCCCAGGGCATCGGCGGCCAGCCACAGCTGACCGATGATCTCGGCCGCCGTCAGGTTGCGGTTGAACCCCTGGTGCCCGGTCGCGCAAAAACTGCAATTGAGCATGCAGCCGACCTGCGACGACACGCACAAGGTGCCGCGCTCGAGCTCGGGGATGTACACCGTCTCGACGCAGTTGCCGTCCTCAAGCTGCACCAGGAACTTGCGAGTCCCGTCGGCCGCGCGCTGGTCCTGCGCGAGCCGCGGCAGACGCAAGGCCGCGCCCTCGGCCAGGCGCGCGCGCAGCGCCTTGCTCAGGTTGGTCATGGTCGCGAAGTCGCGCGCGCCGTACTGATGCACCCACTGCACCACCTGGCTGGCGCGAAACGGCTTCTCGCCGAGCGCGACGAAAAATCGCTCCAGTCCTTCGCGGTCGAGATCGAGCAGATTGGTCGGTTCGGTCATCGCTTGGTACGCCTGCGCGCGCCCGCAACCGTTGGAAATTCCAGCGCTTTTGGGCGGTAGGCGGGCGCTAGTTTAGCCGCTAATGGCGGCGCGAACAATCGCGCGCGCCACCCCGGGACAACCGCCGGCGGGCCTCAACCGTCGTGTTCGTCGGCCCAGGCCAACTGGATGGCCTCGAGGATCTTCTCGCCGGAGCGCTGCGGGTCGTCGCTGAACTCCGGCAGCGCCGTCACCCAGGCATGCAGGTCGGTAAAACGCACCCCCATGGGGTCGACGTCCGGGTGGGTCTCGGCCAGCCGGATGGCGATCTCGCGCGTGTCGGTCCACTTGAGTGTCATACCCCTTGCCCCCTAGTGATGTTCCGAAGCCAGGTTGATGGTGTAGCGTGGGATCTCCACGACCAGATCGGCATCGCCGACACGCGCCTGGCAAGACAGGCGCGACTGCGGCTCCAGCCCCCAGGCCTTGTCGAGCAGGTCCTCTTCCTTTTCGTCAGCGGCCGCCAGACTGTCGAACCCCTCGCGAATGATGACGTGACAGGTCGTGCAGGCGCATGACTTCTCGCAGGCATGCTCGATGGCAATGCCGGCATCCAGGGCCGCATCGCAGATGCTGGTGCCCGGCGCGACCGTAATGGTCTTGCCCTGCGGGCAGATCTCGGGGTGCGGCAGAAAGGTGATCCGGGTCATGTCCGTGCGTTCGCGCTAGTCGGGCGCCTGGAATTCCTCGAGACGATGCCCAGCCAGTGCCTTGCGGATACTGGCATCCATGCGCCGCTGGGCGAACTCGCGCGTGGCCTCTTCCAGCGCCTCGGCAGCGCGCTTGATTGCGCCAACATCCTCGCCGTTACGCGCGGCGCGCAACGCCTGCATGCGCGCGTCGATGCCGGCGCGCTCCTGCGGGGCGAGCAGCGCCGCATCCGCGGCCAGCGCCGCCTGCAACGCCTCGAGCACGCGGTCGGCCTCGACCTGCTGCTCGCGCAGCGCACGGGCCGCTTCATCCTCGCGCGCGTGCGTGATGGAGTCGCGCAGCATCTGCTCGATCTCCTGGTCGGTCAGGCCGTACGATGGCTTGATGGTGACATGCGCCTCGACACCGGTGGTCTGCTCGCGCGCCGACACGTTGAGCAGTCCATCGGCGTCGACCTGGAAGCTGACGCGGATGCGCGCCGCGCCGGCCACCATCGGCGGGATGCCGCGCAGCTCGAAGCGCGCCAGCGAACGGCAATCGCTGACCAGCTCGCGTTCGCCCTGCACCACGTGCACCAGCAGTGCGGTCTGGCCGTCCTTGTAGGTCGTGAACTCCTGGGCGCGTGCCGCGGGGATGGGCGTGTTGCGCGGGATGATTCTCTCGACCATACCGCCCATGATCTCGATGCCGAGCGACAGCGGAATGACGTCGAGCAGCAGCATGTCCTCGCCACTGCGGTTGCCGACCAGCACGTCGGCCTGGAGGGCGGCGCCGACCGCCACGACCCGCTCGGGATCGATATCGCTAAGCGGCGTGCGCCCGAAGAATTCCTCCACCCGCGCGCGCACGCGCGGGATGCGGGTCGCGCCACCGACCAGCACCACACCGTCGAGCTGTTCACGCCGCAGCCCGGCGTCGCGCAGCGCGCGCCGGCACGGCGCGAGGGTGCGCTCGATCAGCGGATCAATCAAGGCCTCGAGCTGCGCGCGTGTCAGCTCGCCCTGCCACACGCGGCCGTCGCCGCAGTCGGCGTGCACCGGCGTGACGGTGCGCTCCGTCAGCGCCTCTTTCGCCGCACGCGCATCGCGCACCAGCCGGCGCAACACGCGGTGGTCGGCATCGTCCGGGACACCCGCCTCGGCCATCATCCAGGCGGCAATCGCGTGGTCCATGTCGTCACCGCCGAGCGCCGAATCGCCGGCGGTCGCCAGCACCTCGAACACGCCCTGATGCAGGCGCAGGATCGAGATGTCGAAGGTACCCCCGCCCAGGTCATAGATCGCGTACACGCCCTGTGGCTTGCGGTCCAGGCCATAGGCCACCGCCGCCGCGGTCGGCTCGTTGAGCAGGCGCAGCACATTGAGGCCGGCCAACCGCCCGGCGTCCTTGGTGGCCTGGCGCTGCGCGTCGTCGAAGTACGCCGGCACGGTGATGACCGCATCGTGCACCTCGCAGCCGAGCGACGCCTCGGCGCGCGCCTTGAGCGCGCGCAGGATCTCGGCCGACACCTCGACCGCACTGACGTTACCGGCAACGGTATGAATGCGCGGCACGCCCGAGTCAGCATCCACGAAGCGGTAAGGCAGCTCCTGTCCGAGTCGCTTCACGTCCTCGACGCCGCGCCCCATCAGGCGCTTGACCGAAGCGATGGTGTTGAGCGGATCGTCGTGCGCCGCCGCAATGGCGTCGTGGCCCACGATCGGCGCCGTCCCTTGCCGGTAGCGCACCACCGACGGCAACAGGTGCTGGCCCTGCGCGTCCGGCAGCGTCTGCGGGAAACCGTGACGCACGCTCGCCACGAGCGAGTTGGTGGTGCCGAGGTCGATGCCAATCGCCACGCGCCGCGCGTGCGGTACGGGCGTTTGCCCCGGTTCGCTGATCTGCAGGAGCGCCATGGTCGTGGAGGAGGTGAAATCGGATGAAACGGCAGCGCGCTGCGCGCCCTAGGCGAGCTCTTCTTCGAGTTCGCTGACCTCGTGCAGGAGCTTGTCAAGAAACTGCATCTCGCGGATCGCGTTGCGCGCCGGGCGCACATCCGCGCTGGCCGCGGCCACGCTCTCCCGGAATTCGCGCGTCTTGGACTCGAGGCGCCGCTGGATGTCGTTGGCCAGCTCGGCCAGACGCTTGTGCGGGGCGGCGTCGGCACGCACCGCTTCCAGCGCCTCGCGCAGTTCCATCTGCTCCATCAGGAAGTGCGGATCCATGGCGGTGTCGGTCTCGTCACGCAGCTCGACGCCGCGCAGTCCCAGCAGATAGCGCCCGCGCCGCACCGGGTCCTTGAGCGTCTGGTAGGCCTCGTTGACGAGCGTGGTCCACTGCATCGACAGGCGGCGCTCCTGGTCCGGGGCGCTGGCGAACCGGTCCGGATGCACGCGCCGCGCCAACTCCCGGTAGCGCGCTGCCAGCACGGATGGCTCGATATCGAAGTCCACGGGCAGACCGAACAGCTCGAAGAAGTTCTTGCTCGCGGCGCCTTGCACGCGGACGACCCCCGGACCTAGACGTTGAAGCTTTCGCCGCAACCGCAGCTGTTCTTGACGTTCGGGTTGTTGAACTTGAAGCCCTCGTTCAGTCCCTCGCGCGAGTAGTCGAGCTCGGTACCGTCGAGATAGATAAGGCTCTTCGGATCGACGATCACCTTGACGCCGTGCGACTCGTACACCACATCCTCCGGCTCGATGCGGTCGGCATACTCCAGGACATACGCCTTGCCCGAACAGCCGGAGGAGCGCACGCCGAGGCGCAGGCCCGCGCCCTTGCCGCGTTGCTCGATGAACTTGCGCACGCGTTCTGCAGCGCTTGCAGTCAATGTTACCGCCATAGGATCACCTTCACAGTCTGTCCACCGTTCCAACACCTCAGGCCGCGTCCGCCTTTTGCTTGCTCTGCAGGTCGGCGATGGCGGCCTTGATCGCATCCTCGGCCAGCACCGAGCAGTGGATCTTCACCGGCGGCAGTGCCAGCTCCTCGGCAATCTGGGTATTCTTGATCTGCGCGGCCTCGGCCAGCGTCTTGCCCTTGACCCACTCGGTCAGCAGCGAGCTCGAGGCAATGGCGCTGCCGCAGCCGTAGGTCTTGAACTTGGCATCCTCGATCACGCCCTGGGCGTTGACCTTGATCTGCAACTTCATCACGTCGCCGCAGGCCGGCGCGCCGACCATGCCGGTGCCGACGTTGGGATCGTTCTTGTCGAGCGCGCCGACGTTGCGCGGGTTTTCGTAGTGATCCAACACTTTGTCGCTGTATGCCATGACGTCTCTCCTGGTGCTAAGTTACTCGGAATTCAATGGGCGGCCCACTGCACCTTGCTCAGGTCCACGCCGTCCTTGTACATCTCCCACAGCGGCGACAGCTCGCGCAGCTTGGCGACCTTTTCCTTCACCAGCTTGGCGGTGTAGTCGATCTCTTCCTCGGTGGTGAAACGGCCGATGGTGAAGCGAATCGAGCTGTGCGCCAGCTCGTCGTTGCGGCCGAGCGCGCGCAGCACGTACGAGGGCTCGAGACTCGCCGAGGTGCACGCCGAACCGGACGACACGGCGATGTCCTTGAGCGCCATGATCAGCGATTCGCCCTCGACGAAGTTGAAGCTCACGTTCAGGTTGCCGGCCACGCGCTGCTCAAGGTCGCCGTTGATGTAGACCTCTTCCATGTCGCGCAGCGCCGCCAGCAGGCGGTTGCGCAGCATGCGGATGCGCTCGTTGTCGCTCGCCATCTCGAGCCTGGCCAGGCGGTAGGCCTCGCCCATGCCCACGCACTGGTGCGTGGCGAGCGTGCCGGAGCGCATGCCGCGTTCATGACCGCCGCCGTGGATCTGCGCCTCGAGGCGCACGCGCGGCTTGCGTCGGACGTACAGCGCGCCGATGCCCTTGGGGCCGTAGGTCTTGTGCGCCGACAGCGACATGAGATCGATGTTCATGGCATTGACGTCGATCGGCACCTTGCCGGTGCTCTGCGCCGCGTCGCTGTGCAACAGCACGCCGCGCGCGCGTGTGATTCTGCCGATGGCGGCGAGATCCTGGATCACGCCGATCTCGTTGTTCACGTGCATCACCGACACCAGGATCGTGTCGGGCCGGATCGCGGCCTCGAGCTTGGCGATGTCGAGCAGGCCGTTCGGCTCCGGGTCGAGATACGTGACCTCGTAGCCGCGCCGCTCGAGCTGCCGGCACGTGTCGAGGACCGCCTTGTGCTCGGTCTTGCAGGTAATGAGGTGCTTGCCCTTCTTGGCGTAGAACTCGGCCACGCCCTTGAGCGCCAGGTTGTTGGCCTCGGTGGCACCGGAGGTCCAGACGATCTCCTTCGGATCGGCACCGATGAGCGCGGCCACGTGGCCGCGCGCCTCTTCCACCGCCGCCTCCGCCTTCCAGCCGAAGGTATGCGAGCGCGAGGCCGGATTGCCGAACTCGCCGTCGAGCGTCAGGTAACTGCACATCTTCTCCGCCACACGCGGGTCGACCGGCGTGGTCGCGGAGTAGTCGAGATAGATCGGCTTCTTCATCGCAATTCCTTTCTCAATTCATCAACTCGCAGTTCACCGTTTCGACGTATCCGCCGGTTGCACGGCGCCGCCCCGGGCGCAACCGCGCCAGAATGCCCGCGAGCGCGCTCACGAAGGCGTCCACATCGCTGTCGGTGTTACCCATGCCAAAACTCACGCGCACCGAGCCGCGCGCCAGCTCCTCATCGATGCCCATGGCGAGCAGGATCGGATTGGGCTCGGTGCGCCCGCTCGCGCATGCCGAACCGCTCGACACCGCCATGCCGGCGCGGTCGAGCTGCATCAGCAGCGTCTCGCCATCCACGCCGCGCACCGCGAAGCACACGGTATTCGGCAGGCGGCGCGCGCCTGCAGAAAGGATATCGATCTCGCCGATGGCGCGCAGCCCTGACTCGAGCCGGGCGCGCAAGCGCTCGGTCGTCACCGCGTAGGTTGCCAGGCGCTTGCGCGCCAGCGCCGCCGCGGCACCGAACCCGACAATGCCCGCGACGTTCTCCGTACCGGAGCGCAGGCCGCGCTCCTGGCCGCCGCCGTGCAACAGCGGCCGCAGTTCAACCGCCTTGTCGACCACCAGGGCACCGACGCCCTTCGGCCCATGGATCTTGTGCGCCGAGAGCGACAGCAGCTGCACGCCGCTCTGCCCGAAGTCGACCGGCAGCTTGCCCGCCGCCTGCACCGCGTCGCTGTGAAACACGGCGCCACGGGCACGCGCGCGCTGCGCCAGTGCCGCGATGTCCTGCACGACACCGGTCTCGTTGTTGGCGGCCATGATGGAAACCAGTGCCGGCCGCCGCGTGAGCTGTTGCTCGAACGCCTCGAGCTGCACCCGGCCGTCGCGGTCGACCGCAACCGTGCCGATCGTCCAACCGCGTCCGGCCAGCGCGTGTGCCGTCTGCGCGACGGACGCGTGCTCGGTCGCCCCGATCAGGATCTCGCCCGGCGCGAGCGGCGCCACGGTTCCGCACAGCGCGAGGTTGTTGGCCTCCGTGCCGCCGCTCGTGAACAGCACCTGACTGGGGTGCGCACCCACTAACTCGGCCACCTGTTCGCGTGCGACGTCGATGGCGCTGCGCGCCATGCGCCCGAACCGATGCACGCTCGAGGGATTGCCGTACTGCTCACGCAGGAACGGCAGCATCGCCTCCAGCACCTGCGCATCGACCGGGGTCGTTGCGTTGTGATCCAAATAGACCGGCATCGACGTGGGCCAAGGCGCTCGTCAGCTCGCCACCGCCTGCAGGCGCCCGCGTTGGCGCGTGGCCACTTCCTGAACGTGCGGACGCGCCACCAGGTCGGCGAGCGTGATGCCGTTCAGGAACTCGTAGATGCGGTTGCTCAAGTCTTCCCACAGCTGGTGGGTCAGGCAGACATCGTCACCGTCGCAGTTCTTCTCGCCGCCGCAGCGGCGTGCATCGATGTTCTCGTTGATCGCCACGATGATCTCCGCGACCGATATCTTGGCCGGATCCATCGCGAGGTTGTAGCCCCCGCCTGGACCGCGCACGCTGTCCACCAGCCCGCTGCGGCGCAGCTTGGCGAACAACTGTTCGAGATACGACAAGGAGATGCCCTGGCGACGGGCGATGTCTGCGAGGGTCGTGGCGCCCTTGTCGTAGTGCAGCGCCAGATCCAGCATCGCGGTTACGGCGTAACGGCCCTTGGTAGTCAGTTTCATGGCTCAGTTCCCGGCGAATGGTTGACAGGTGAAATCAGTTTTACATACCCGATTTCTTTGGTCAACTATTTCTTGGGGTCGTCTTCCGGGATTTCCAGGCTGGCGACATCGAGCTCCGGCAGTTCGAGACTGACCCTAATATTGGCCGACTCCAAGGCAGTCGACAGTGCTTTCATTTTTTGATCAAGGAGATGCAAGTGATCGAGCATGCAATCGATGGCGTGGGCGACGGGGTCCGGCATGCCCTCAGACTGCCCGTAGGCCTCAAAGCCGATCTTCCTGGCCATCGCCTTGCGCAGCGCGGACTTGGCGTCGTCCTGCTTGACGATCACACGACCAGGTACGCCCACGACCGTGGCGCCCGCGGGCACGTCCTTCACCACCACGGAATTCGACCCGATTCGCGCGTTATCGCCGACCGTGATCGGGCCCAACACCTTGGCGCCGGCGCCGATTACAACGTTGTTGCCGAGCGTGGGATGGCGCTTCTCCTTGCGCCAGGTGGTGCCCCCGAGGGTGACGCCGTGGTAGAGCGTGCAGTCATCACCGATTTCGGCGGTCTCGCCGATGACCACGCCCATGCCATGATCAATGAAGAAGCGCCGACCGATGCGCGCGCCCGGGTGAATCTCGATGCCGGTCAGCCAGCGCGCAAACTGCGCGACCACGCGGCCCAGCCACTTCAGGTGCCAGCGCCACAGACGGTGGGCCAGCCGATGCAGGGCAAGCGCGTGCACCCCGGGATAGGTCGTCAACACCTCGAACGCCGAGCGCGCCGCGGGATCGCGTGCGTACACGCTTTGCAGATAATCGCTGATGCCCTTGAACATGGCGCTGGCCTGACCCGATCAGAAGTCGAGTCATTCTATCAACTTTGCCGGCCTCTGGTCTGCTCCACGGCCGTCAGGATGCCGCGCAGGATGTTGTACTCGTTTGCATCGAGCTGCGCGCGATTGAACAGGCGCGTAAGGCGCCGCATCAGCAGGCGCGGGTTGGCCGGATCCAGGAAGCCAACGCCGATCAGCACCCTCTCCAGGTGTGCATACAGCCGCTGCAGATCCGCCGCCGTCACCGCCGCGCCCGCTGGCGGCGCGCCAGTGCCCGGTGCGGCCGCCGTGCGGTGTGCGCAATAGATTTCGTAGGCGAGTATCTGCACCGCGGCTGCGATGTTGAGCGAGGGATAGGCCGGATTGGCCGCGATGCTGGTCATGTAGTGACAGCGGTCGAGCTCCTCGTTGCGCAGTCCGGTCCGTTCCTGTCCGAACAGCAGCGCGACCGGCCCCGCCGCGGCATCGCACAGCAACTGCTGTGCGCACTGCGCCGGGCTCAGCGGCGGCCAGGCGATGTGACGCTCGCGCGCACTCGTACCGATCACGCGCACGCAATCACCGATGGCCTCCTCGAGGTTCTGGCACACGCGCGCGGCGTCGAGCACGTCCTCGGCGCCGGCCGCCATGGCGGTCGCCTCCGGGTCCGGGAAGCGTTGGGGCGCGACCACCTGCAGCGCGCTCAGCCCCATCGTCTTCATGGCGCGCGCGGTTGCCCCGATGTTGCCCGGGTGCGTGGGCCGGACCAGCACGATGCGGATATTGGCAAGCGGCATAACCATCATTTTGCCTCACCCCGGGCCGATCGCTACAATGCGCGCCGCTCTTCGTCCTTTGACAATCCGCCTCTGTTCCCGGAGTTCCCATGCACCCGATGCTCCACACCGCGGTGAAGGCCGCACGCCGCGCCGGCACCGTCATCATGCGCCAGCTCGACTGGCTCGAGCAGCTGACGGTGGAGAGCAAGGGGCGCCGCGACTACGTCACGGAAGTCGACCGCCAGGCCGAGGCCGAGATCATCCGTGTCTTGCGCACGGCCTACCCGGGTCACGCGATCCTGGCGGAGGAAAGCGGGCCGCAAAGCGGCGACGACTACCTCTGGATCATTGATCCACTCGATGGCACGACCAATTACCTGCATGGCTATCCGCAGTTCGCCGTGTCCATCGCGCTCTCGCACAAGGGTCGCCTCGAGCAGGCCGTGGTGTTCGACCCGCACCGCAACGAGCTCTTCACCGCCACCCGCGGCCAGGGCGCGCAGCTCAACGACCGGCGCATGCGCGTCAGCCGCGTGCACGATCTCGAACTCGCGCTGCTTGGCACCGGCTTCCCGTTCCGCTCCACCGAGAATCTGGAGGTATGGATCAACACCCTGCGCCCGCTGCTCACGGCCTCGAGCGGCATTCGGCGCGCCGGCTCGGCGGCGCTCGATCTCGCCCATGTGGCCTGTGGCCGTTTCGATGGTTTCTGGGAGTTTGGTCTCAGCCCCTGGGACATGGCGGCCGGGGCACTGCTGATCCAGGAGGCCGGCGGCATGGTGAGCGACCTCGCCGGCGGCGGCGCGTACCTTGAAAGCGGCAACATCATCGCCGGCAATCCGAAGATCTACGACGAGATGCTGCGCCACATCCGCCCGCACCTGCCGCCGGCCCTGAACCGCTGAACGCGGCTATGCCGCTGCGATCGGTGCGAACAGGACCTGTTCGTAAGACCCGGTGCGTTCCAGCTGCTTGAGCAGGCGCACCGGCTGCGCCGGACTGTCGCCGTCGTAGAGCAGAAAGTCCTGGTCGCGCCGGAACACCCCGCGCGCCACCAGCAGCGTCGCCGGCCGATGCATCGCCTCGAGCGGTGCGAGCCACAAGGCCAGAACCTGATTCTCCGCCCTTGCGCGTGCGTGCACCGGCCACAGCGCCACGGGCTTGGCGTGCGGTGCGAGCAGCTCGACGCCGAGCTCGAGGCTCGCCGCATCGGCGTTCTTCATCCACCGCACCACACCGATGCTCCAGTGCCCGATATCGTTGCTGCGCTGGATGCCGAGCGGCTCGCCGACGCGCACGTGCGCGAGCGCAGCGCCGGCACGAGCGAGCAACAGGCCGCGCGCGCTCAGGTCGCGCACCTGCCAGCGATCGACACGGTACAGATCAGCCGCCGCCGTGCCCACGCGTGCCGCCGCGCCGCTGGCCGCCTCGGCAGCGCTCGGCTCGTCGAGCGCGATATAGACCTCGTCCGCGTCGGTGTCGCGTTCTTCCTGCGCCCCCACGGGTGGCGGAAGGAACGCGGGCGCATCCGGGGCCGGCCCGCCTGCCGCGGGAGGCAGCGCGAACGGTTTCTGTCCGTTGACGAAGAAATGCACGGCACCGAGACCGGCGCACAGAAAGACCGAACCCTGGCGCTTGAGGCGCGCGTGCTGCCGGCGCGGCACCAGCGCCCAGGCGCGCACCAGCCGACGCATCAGATCGAGGGCCGGCGCCTCCAGGCAATCGAGCCCGAGCCCGAGTGTTCTGACGGACTCGCCCTTCTGCAGGCGCCCGACAAAGCCGTGGACATGGCGCACCAGCTCGACCGTATTGAGCGCGCGCAAGGTGTCGCTCGCCGCGGTATGCGCGTCGCGCGGGAACGGCGTCGGCGGCGCGTCCGCCGTCAAATCCACGAGGAAGTGACCGACCGGGTTGGTGACCGCGAGGTCGGTGTGCAACGACGCCTTGCCCGCCCAATGCTGCAGGAACTGCTGCACGAGTGCGTAATCCCCCTGCCCGAGCTGATACGGGTTGGCGAGCGCGAGCAGCAAGGTCTGCAGGTAACGGTCGCGCACGGTCTGCGCGGCGCCCGGCTCACGCTCGCCGTTCATTGGCTCGCGCTCCCGCCCGGTCGCTTCCGCATAGCGGTAGAGCGTGTGGATCTCGCGCCACAGCCCGGGCGGATACGGCATGTACACCTGGTAGGACCGCAGCAGCACCTCGGCCAGGTAGTGCAAACCGCGCTCGGTCGCTTGACCGGCGAGCTGCTTGCGCGTCCAGGGCAGGCGCACGCGCGCCAGGTCATGCAGGCAGCACTTGTAGCCGTAGGCCATCTCCATGTGCAGCTGGCGGACGAACTCGGCCAACTGCCGCTTCTTGGGCGGCAACGGAAACGGCAGGTGCAGGTAGTGCGCCTGCATCCCGGTACAGGCCCGGGCCATCGCCGGGGCGTACAGCCCCATCAGTTCGTAGCGCTGCTGTGGATCGATGTCCTGGCGATTGAGGGTGTAGAGCGACTGGTAGATCTCGCGCCCCGCCTCGACCGGATCGGCGCTTGGCAGCGTCTCCAGCCAGGCACGCGCATAGCGCGGATTGGCCTCGGCGACCCAGGCGGAAACGCGCTTCTCGGGAACTGACAGAACAAAGGCAACCACGTGTGACCTCTTACGCCCGCAGGTCCTTGTGCTTGTTCTTGCGGCCACTTTCGGCCGGACGATCCGGTAACGATAGTTTATGGTATCCGTTGCCGAGAACAGGTCAACGCGACCGCCGCACCGCCCCGTGCGCTTGGGGTGGTCCGCGGCCGGGCTGCGTCGCCGCGGCACCGCCGGGCAACCTCGGAACTCCCGCCGTTTGCGCCGTTAAGGTCATGTAATTCCACACAAACCTCTTAGTGTGTATCATGGCGCCCAAGCGTCACCGTCGAGGGGAAGCACCATGACCTACGTGGTTACCGAGAACTGTATCCGCTGCAAGTACACCGACTGCGTGGAGGTCTGCCCCGTCGACTGCTTCCACGAGGGACCGAATTTTCTCGTCATCGACCCGGATGAGTGCATCGACTGCACGCTGTGCGTTCCGGAATGTCCGGTCAACGCGATCTTCGCCGAGGACGACGTGCCCGAGGCGATGAGCGCCTTCATTGCGCTCAACGCCGAGCTCGCCAAGAAATGGCCGGTCATCACGGAAAAGAAACCCCCGCCGGCCGATGCCGCCGAGTGGGAAGACAAACCGGGCAAGCTTCAGTACCTTGAACGCTGACGGCGCAATCGAGCTGTTAGCCTACGGGGACGACCCGCTCCTTCACCTCGCCGATCTGCTGCTCGACCGTCACGCCGGCGAGCTGCCGAATCTCTCCCGGCACGTCGTGCTGCTGCCGCACCTCGGCGCCGCAGCGCGCCTGCGCCGCCTGTTGCTCGCGCGCGCACGCGGGCGCGGGCGCGATGCGCTCCTGCCGCCCGTGTGCGCGACACCGGCGCGCTGGTTCGCCGGCTTCAGTGATCCGCTCCGCCGGGTACTGACCCGCAGCGCGCGCGAGGCGCGCCTGGCCCGCGCACTCGCAGACGCCCCGCGGCTGCGCGCGCGCTTCGGGTTATGGCCGCTGCTCGACAGCCTGCTCGCGCTGTTCGATGAGCTCAATGCCCAGCGCGTCGACCTGCCACCCGACCTCCCGAGCTTCCAGCGCATGGTGGCCGAGGGCTATGGCGCCACGCCCGCACTCGCGCCCCTCGCCGATGAGGCCGCCCTGGTGCACCGGCTGTGGCACGCCTGGAACGAACAGCTGGCGGCGGAGGGCCTGCTCGATGAGGTGCTCGCCATGCGCGATGGCCTGCAGCGCTCACTCGCCGCGCTCGCGCCCGAGGTGCACGTCTATCTCGCGGGATTCGTGCGTTTCACGCGGCCTGAGCGCGACTGGCTCAAGGCCATGCAGACACGCGGCCAGGTGACGCTGCTGCTGCAGGCGCACGCCGATGCCGGGTGCGAACAACCGGGCGGCCCTGCACACCAGACGCTGCGCGAGCTCGGCGCAACGGCAGTCCGCGACACGGCCGCGCGCGCCGGTTACAGCGCTTTCCTCGACGCCGTGTTCGCGCCGCAACCCGCGCTGCGTGCGCGCGCCGAGGCGCAGGCCGCGCGC
>CAZVUN010000074.1:0-14816 GCA_964629975.1 uncultured Acidiferrobacteraceae bacterium
GTGGAGGGCGGAAAGAGCTGCCGCCGCGGCAATCGGCGCCGCGCGCGGCTAGGCGATGCCGCGCGCCGCCGCCGCCTTCGCCTTGAGGCGATAGGCGATGCCACCGTCGAGACGCAGCATGTCGAAGGCGTCGGAGTAGTTGGTGATCGACTCGGCGGCGCCGAGGAACAGGTAGCCGTCCGGATTGAGCGCGGCGGCCATGCGCGTGATGATGTCGCGCTTGAGGTCGGGCGCGAAATAGATGAGCACGTTGCGGCAGAAGATCACGTCGAACCGCCCGAGCGCCTCGTAGCCCTGACAGAGATTGAGCTCGCGGAACGACACGAAGCGCTTGATCTCGGGTTTCACCACCCACTGGCTGCCCTGCTGCAGGAAATAGCGCTGCCGGCGCTCCTGCGCCAGGCCACGCGCAATCGCCGCGCCGTCATACACACCGAGGCCGGCCTGCTTGAGCATGCTCGGGGAGATGTCCGTGGCCAGCACCTGGGCGCCGCCGGACAGCATCCCGGGGTTCTTGAGCATGAACTCGTGCACGCTCATGGCAATCGAGTACGGCTCCTGACCCGACGAGCAGGCCGCCGACCAGATGCGCACCGGCTGGCTGCGGTTCCTGCCGAGCGCCGGCAGGATGGTGGACTTGAGGATCTCGAAGGGAAACTGGTCGCGAAACCACTGCGTCTCGTTGGTGGTCATCGCATCGATGATGCGCTCGGTCAGGGTCGAGCGCCGGTCGCGCCGCAGGCGCTCGGTGAGCTCGCGGATGCTGCCGATCTTGAACTCCGCCAGCAGCGGACTCAACCGGCTCGAGATCAGGTACTGCTTGTTGTCGCCGAGCGTGATGCCGCACGCGTCCGCGAGAAACGCGCGAAAGTCTTCGTATTCTTCCCGGGTCATCACGTGGGTATCGTTCCGTGCACGCCGCGCCTGCCTGTCGTCGTTGCGCCTGCGCGCACGCGCGTTATGGCCGCCGGCCGGTCGGCGCCGCCTCGAACTGCTCGATCAACGTCTGAAGCTGCAGCGCGCGCTCCGCCAGTTCCTCGCTGGTGCGGGCCGTGTCGCAAAACGCCTCGGCCGTGGTGCGCGTGGCAGCACTGATGGCCGCGATGTTGCGGCCGATCTCTTCCGTGACCGCGTTCTGTTCCTCGGCAGCACTGGCGATCTGTGCGTTCATGTCGCTGATCGTGTCGACCGCGTGGGTGACGGCACCGAGCGCCTCCTCGACCTTGGAGACTTCGGCAACGCTCACCGCGGTGCGCGCGCGCCCCTGCTCCATCACCTGCACCGCCTGGCTCGCGCCGGCCTGCAGGCGCTCGATCATCTGCTGGATCTCCTGCGTCGACTGCTGGGTGCGCGAGGCGAGATTGCGCACCTCGTCGGCGACGACGGCGAAACCGCGACCCGACTCCCCGGCGCGCGCCGCCTCGATGGCGGCATTGAGCGCGAGCAGATTGGTCTGCTCGGCGATTCCCTTGATCACATCGAGCACCCGGCCGATGGTGGCGGACTCGGCGCCGACGACGCGGATCACGTCGGCGGCCTCGGTCACGGCCTGCGCCAGCTCATCAATGACCGCGCGTGCGCGCGTCACGACCTCGCGCCCGGTGCGCGCCTCGCTGTGCGCCTGCCGCGCGGCGCCGGCGGCCTCGGTGGTGTTACGCGCGACCTCCTGCGCGGTCGCGGCCATTTCGGTCACGGCCGCCGCCACTTGCTCGGTTTCCTGCTGCTGGCGCGCCACGCCCTGGCGAACCTGCTCGATCGCCGTGGCGCTCGACTGGGCGGCGTGGGCGAGGCGACCGGCCGCGTGGTTGATGCGTCCCATGACGGTGCGCAGGCGCGCCTCCTGAAACCGCGCAGCCAAGGCGATCCCGCCGAGTTCGTCGCGACGCCCGGTGTAGATCTCCTGCGCCAGGGGGCTGGCGAACACGCCACGGGCCATCGCCGCGAGCGGCTTCACGGAGCGGGCCAGCGCCACGCCGAGGATCACGGCAAGCACGAACGAGACCGCAAACCCCAGCGCGACGTACGCGCTGCCGGTCGCGGGCGCGAGGCCGTAGGCGGCGAGCGGCGGCAGCAGGATCGTTGCCATTGCCGCCACGTAGCGGCGCGTCACGCCATTGCCGAGACGCTGCCACCAGGGGAGCTGCCCGGCGCTGCGCACCCGGCGGTAGAGCTGTTCGGCCCGCCGCACCGCCCCGGCGTCGGCACGCACGCGCACCGACTGGTAGCCCTGCAGCGCGCCGTTGCGGAAGATTGGGGCGACAAACGCGTCGACCCAATAGAAGTCACCGTTCTTGCAGCGGTTCTTGAGCAGGCCCATCCACGGCCGCCCGCTCTGGAGGGTGCGCCACATCTCCTCGAACACCTGCGGCGGCATGTCGGGATGGCGGATGATGTTATGGCTCTTGCCGATCAGCTCATCCTCGCGATAACCGCTGATCTCCACGAACTCGCGATTGACGGCGGTGATCAACCCCTTGGTGTCGGTCGTCGAGAGAATGCGAACGTGCTCACCGAAATGCCGTTCGCTGCTGGTAACGGGAAGGTTGATCTTCATGCCGGCTTGACCCCCTGCTGACCGCGCCGCGCGACGCCGCGGCGCCACGCGTACCGGCCGTGCTGCTTGTGCCCGCCCGTGCCGGTGCGGGCAAACGCCCGCCCCGCCCCGGACGCTGTGACTGCGACTACACGCGGAACTGGCTGATGTGCCGCTGCAGCTCGCTCGCCAGGCGCGCCAGCTCGTCGCTGGCGCTGGCGGTCTGCTGTGCACCGGAGGCGGTCTGGTTCGCCACCTCGGTGATGTTGACGATGTTGCGATTGATCTCCTCGGCGACGCTGCCCTGCTCCTCGGCGGCGCTCGCGATCTGCGTGTTCATGTCGACGATGTCGGCGACCGCCTTGGTAATCGACTGCAACGCGCCGCCGGCCTGGCCGGCCTGCTTGACGCTCGCCTGCGCCTGCGCCTGGCCCTCGGTCATGACGCGGGCCGCCTCGCGCGCCCCGGTCTGGAGCTGCTCGATCATCTGGCGGATCTCCTGCGTCGACTGCTGCGTGCGCGAGGCGAGCGTGCGCACCTCGTCGGCCACCACGGCGAAGCCGCGCCCCTGCTCGCCGGCGCGCGCCGCCTCGATGGCCGCGTTCAGCGCCAGCAGGTTGGTCTGCTCGGAGATGTCCTTGATCACGTCGACCACGGTGCCGATGCGCTGCGACTCGCTCTCGAGCTTCTGGATCACGCCCGAGACCTTTTCCACTTCGCCTGCCAGGCTCTCGATCGAGCCGACCGCGTACTCGACGATCTTGGCGCCATTGTTGGCTTCGCCGTTGGCCTTCTGCGCCGCCTGCGCCGCGGCCGCGGCATTGCGTGCCACTTCCTGCACGGTCGCGGTCATCTCGGTCATGGCCGTGGCGATCTGCTCGGTCTCCGACTGCTGCTTGCGCGCGCCCTGGCTGCTCTGGTCGGTGATGATCGAGAGCTCCTCGGCCGCCGACGACAGGCTGGATGCCGAATGTGCCACCCGGCTGATCAGCTGGTGCAGCTTCTCGGCCATGCCCCTGGTGGCGGCCAGGATCTGGCCGGTCTCGTCCTTGCCGGTGACCTCGATCTTGGCAGTCAGATCGCCTTCGGCGATGCGGTTGACGTGCGCCACGACCTCGTCCAGCGGTCGAAACGCCCGTTTCATGTACCAGTACACGCCGAACAGCGAGCCGAGAATGATCAGCGCGATGGTCGCGTAGGAAATCAGGCGGATACGCTGCGCGGCCTTGTGACTCTCGGTGATGTCGTTGGCGCTCACCAGGCTCGCCACCGCGTTGCCGGCCACGTCCTTGACCGGCAGGCTGGCCACGGAGTACACGCTGCCGTCCGCTTCGCCGCTGGCAATATCCGACTTGCCGCCGGTGGCGGGCTTGACGCCAAGCCTGCCCAGCAGGTCCTTGTGCGTGGCGTACTCGGTCTTGTTGTTGTCACCGACCACGAACACTTCCGACTTGTCGTTGGCCTTGAAGTCCTCGATGGCGCCCTGCAGGTTGCGCGCAAACACGCCCACGCCCGCGATCTTGCCGCGCACGTACAGCGGGAACGTCACCACCGCCACGAGCTCGCCGTCGTCATCGCGCTCGAGGCCGTGCAGCACCTTGCCGTCGATCAACGCCTGCTTGACCAGGGTCTTGCGCGTGGTGCCGCTGAACTCCTTGGGCGCGGAAAACAGCACCTTGCCCTGGGTATCGGCGATCTGCAGCTTGGTGACGGTGTGGGACGCTGACAGCAGGTTGTAGGTGGTCTTGGCCGTCTCGGCCAATGCCGCCTGCTCGCCCTTTTGCAGCGCGTCCAGCGTGTCGCGGTCGCGCGTCAGGCTCACCACGCTCTCCTTCATGTGGTCGGTCTGCGACGAAATGATCTTGGTCCACAGGACCGCCTTGCCGTTGAGCATGGCCGCGGTGAGTCGCTCGTCGCTCTCGTTCTGCGACAGCTTGCCGGCCACGAGCAGAGCGCCCGTGACCAGCAACGTCACCGAAATCGAGGCGGCCGTGATGCGCGCCTTCAGTGTCATGGTTGTCTTCCTAACGATAGACGCGGGCGGTCCCCCGCCCGCCGGGTTTACTCAACCGGATAGCCGGCCGCCTTCCAGTCGGGGAAGCCGAGACGGTAGTAGTAGACCTTCGAATAGCCCCAGCTCTTCGCCTTGGCGCTGCCCTCGCTCGAGCGCAGGCAGCTCGGACCATTGCAGTAGATCACGACCTCCTGGTCCTTCTTCACGTGCTTGCCAAGGGAGTCGGCGGTGAAGTTCTTGTTGAGATCGAGGTGCACGGCGCCGGGGATACGCCCCCCGTTGAAGTCCTTGTCATTGCGCACATCGATGAACGGCACGCCCTTGTCAAACAGGGCCTTGGCCTTGGCACCATCCACCGTGGTCACGCCCGGCACCGATTCCGGCGAAACCTTCTCGGCCTGCGCCGCCGGGGCGACCGTCAGGGCAAGGGCCAACACAGAGAACAGAAAACGCGACATACGAATAGCCTCCAAAGTACAGGTTGATAGCAGTTGCAACACACGCCCGGTCCGGGCCGGCGGTTCCGTTGCCTCTCGGCAACCCTCCGCTGCCTGCACGCCTGTGTCGGCCGACGCCGCCGAGACTTTATGCCTGCGCTTGGTCCTGGCGCCGGCCAGCTGACACGCGCCTGCTTGCATCGGCTCTACAGCAATTCGCGTGCCGCCAAGGGCCTGCGCCGGCCGCGCCACGGCTCACGCCGCCTTGGCGTCCTCCATGCCGATGACCTCCAGGACGAGCTTGGCGAGGTCGTCGGCACTGAATTTCGGCAGAAAGCGGTCCGCGCCCACCTTCTTCACCATCGAGTCGTTGAAGATCCCCGACAGCGAGGAGTGCATGAGCACGTACAGGTCCCGCAGGCGTGCATCGCGCTTGATCTCGCTGGTGAGGGTATAGCCGTCCATCACCGGCATCTCGATGTCGGAAATGACGAGCGACACCTGCTCGGTGATCGGTTTGCCGTCGGCCACCAGCCTCTGCAGTTGCGTGAGCGCATCGCGCCCGTCGTTGGCCGAGATGCACTTGAGACCCACCTGCTCGAGGGTCTTGGCGATCATCTTGCGTGCCGTGCTGGAATCGTCCACCACCATGACGGGCAGGTCCTTGCGCGCCGGCGCGATCGCTACTTCCTTGATCGCGCTGCCGACCTCGGTGAACACGCCGGTGATCTCGGCCAGAATCTTCTCTACGTCGACGATCTCGATGAGTTCGTTGTCGACCTGGGTCACGGCCGTCAGGTAGCTGCTCGCGGCCGCACCCGCCGGCGGCGGTTTGATCGCCTCCCACTTCATGTTCATGATGCGGTCGACGCTGCCGACCAGGAAACCCTGCACCGAGCGGTTGAACTCCGCCACCACCAGGCGCAGGTTGCCGCTGGTCTTCGGCAGGCGCTTGCCGAGGATCGTGGCCAGGTCGACCACGGGAAAGGCGCGCCCGCGCACATAGGCCAGACCGCGCACCGCCGGATGCGAGTTCGGCATCGGCCGCAGCGGCGGACATTCCAGCACTTCGCGCACCTTGAACACGTTGATCCCGTAGCGCTGCTTGCCGTCGAAGCGGAACAGCAGGAGCTCCAGACGGTTGTGCCCGGCGAGCTGCGTGCGCTGATCGACACTTTCCAGGATCCCTGCCATAGATGCCTCGCGATGTATTGATGCCCGGGTTATCGGCTGGTCGCGCGCCGAATTGAGCGGCGACACCGGGCACAGGAATTGCAGAAAGCGGGCCAACTCCCGCCTGCGACCGGCAGCGCCGCGACGGGAATACAAACAGGCAACGAGCGAGGGATAGATCGTGACGAAACCCGTGTTAATCACCAGCCGCGTGCTGCCGGTATTGCATGCAGCCGTGGCGAACGATCACCAGACGCTGGCGGAACTGGCGCGCCAGCAACCCGGCACCGTCAACAGCTTGACGCCGGTGCTGGAGAAGTTCACCGCCCACAACGGCAAGCTCGTGCAGGTCGCGCGCCACGGGATCGCAGCCCTCGAGCAGGCGGTCGAGGTGCTGGTCAAGAACGGCGCCTTCGCCAAGGAGATCCAGCAGATCATGGACCACGTCACCACGGTGGCGGCCGCGGTCGAGGAGATGGCCGCGGCGGCGACGGAGATCTCGCGCAACGCCCAGGACACCGCCGCGCGCGCGGCCGAGAGCCGGGTGAAATCCGACGAGGGCAACCTCGGCGTGTCCTCGCTCATGGGCGACATGGACCAGCTCGAGGTCGCGGTCAGCTCCATGGCCGGCAGCATGAAGCAGTTCGTCGGCTTCAGCCAGGAGATCAACAAGCTCACCGCCATCGTCAAGGACATCGCCCACCAGACCAACCTGCTCGCGCTCAACGCCGCCATCGAGGCGGCGCGCGCCGGCGAGGCCGGGCGCGGCTTCGCGGTCGTCGCCGACGAGGTCAAGAAGCTCGCCGACAAGACCGCGCAGGCCACCGGCGAGATCGAGGTCGTGACCAACACCATGAACAGCCTGTCGGCCAACGTGACCGACTCGGTCAACACCAGCATGAACCGGCTCAAGCAGAGCGTCGCGAGCCTCGAGATCGTGGCCACGGCCCTGGCCGAGGGCAATGCCGTGATCGGCGAGGTCAACGACCGCGTCCACCAGATCGCCAGCGCCGCCGAGGAGCAGAGCACCGTTGCCGGCGACATGGCCAAGAACGTCGCCAACATCACCGTGTCGCTGCAGAACGAAAGCGCACAGGTAACCGCCATCAGCCAGTGCGCCCGCGCCCTCACGCAGAGCGCCGCGCAGCAGTTCAACCTGTTCGCCGAGTGGGGCAACGAGGAGCTGCTGATCCAGGCGGTCAAGAACGACCACCTGCAATGGAAGGCCAAGCTGGCCGACGTCATCTACGGCAAGCTGTCGCTGTCGGACGGCGAGCTCAAGGACCACACCCAGTGCCGCCTCGGCAAGTGGTACTACAGCACCGGCAAGCAGCGCTACGGCAACCTCGCCGCGTTTCGCGACATGGAGGCGCCGCACGCGCGCGTGCACGCCCTCGGGCGCGACATCGCCAAGAACATGGCCGCCGGCAACGTCGACAAGGCACTGTCGCTGTTCCACGAGATGAACGGCCACAGCCAGGAGCTGTTCCGCCTGCTCGACGCACTGGCGCACTCCGCCCACAGCGCCTGAGCCGGCCGATGCCGCGCGCACGCCGCTGCCTCGGGACGCTGGCACTGCTGCTCGCGGCGGGCCTGCCCGCCGCCGATGCCGCGCGCGCCGATCCGTGGGAGAGCGCACAGCGCATCGAGCAGCGCGCGCGTGAGTATCTCAGCGCGCAGGCGCGCACGCTCGCCGTGGCCCCGACGATCACCATCACGCCGCTCGACCCGCGCCTGCGCGTGAGGCGCTGCACCCAGCCGCTCACGGCCGAGGCGCCCGCCGGCAGCCGCGCGCTCGGCGCCACGACCGTCATCGTGCGTTGTCCGGGCGGCGACAGGCCCTGGAGCATTCACGTCTCCGCCAACGTGCAGGTCGCGGTCGACGCCGTGGTGCTGGCGCGCGGCGTGGCGCGCGGTACGGTCCTGACCCGCGCCGACCTGGCACTACAGCGCATGGACCTCGCCTCCCTGCCACCCGGCGCCCTCACCGATCCCGCGCAGGCCGCGGGCCGATTACTCAAGCGGCCGCTCGCCCCGGGCCTGGTGCTGACCGCGGCCATGCTCGAGGACCGGCCGCTGGTGCGGCGCGGCGACACCGTCATGCTGCTCGCGCGCGCCGGCGGCCTGGACGTGCGGGTCAAGGCCGAGGCGCTTGGCAGCGGCGCCGCCGGCCAGCGCATCAAGGTGCGCAACCTCAGCAGCCGCCAGGTGATCGAGGCCACGGTCGTTGCGGAGTCGCTGGTGCAGGTACCGCTGTGAGCCCTGGCGGGTGATCTGGCCCGGACTATGCTTTGGATGTCTCTCAAGTTTTGCCAAGACCGGCCGCTAAGCTGAGCGTGTACCGGAGGAGTCTTCCATGACAAATGAAATCAACGGTCTGTCGCGACCCCGGCCCCTGGACCCGGTGGATCTCAAGGGCGCCAAGAACCCGGCACCGAACAGCACCCCGGCGACGAGCGTCAAGCCCATGGCGCCTTCGGTGAGCGACAGCGTCAGCCTGACCGACGCCGCCGCCCGGCTGCAGAAGCTCGAGGCCGCGCTCGCCAGCCAGCCGGTGGTCGACAAGCAGCGCATCGAGAACATCCGCCAGGCCTTGGCGGATGGCAGCTATCAGACCGACCCGGAACGCGTCGCGGCCAAGCTCCTGGAGCTCGAGCGCGCGTTCGGGCGCGGCGCGAAGTAGGCGCGCATGCAGGCCGCGGCGTCCCCAGCGGAGCTCACACGCCTGCTCGCGGCCGAGCTCGACGCCGCGCGGCGCCTGCTCGCGGTGCTGCAGCGCGAACAGCAGGCGCTCACCGCGCGCGACGCCGGCACGGTCGAGCAGTGCACGCAGGAGAAGCAGCAGGCGCTCGGCGCGCTGCAGGCGTCCGCCCAGGCGCGGCGCCACGTCGCGGCCCCGCTCGCCGCCGCTGCGCTGCCGGATGAATGTGTGCCGACCTGGCGCGCGCTCGAGCAGACGCTCGCCGAGCTGCGCCAGCTCAACGAGATCAACGGCGCGCTGGTGCAGCGCCGCCTGCAGCACACGCGTCAGGCGCTTGCGATCCTGCGCGGCCAGTCCGGCGACAACGCGCTCTACGGTCCACGCGGTGCCTTCGACGCCGCGCCCGTTGCCGGCCGGCCGATCGTATCGGCCTGAGAGGGCCCGGCGAGGACAGCGCCCGCGCGGGCGCTGTGCGACGAACAACAGACGGCACGCGGGCGGCGGGACGCATATGGATCCGCATCACTACGGCACCGCGAGCGATCCGAGTCAGACGGAACGCATCACCGACCCGGCGCGCATCGCGCAGCTGCTCAAACGCATCAAGGACAGCCGCACGCTGCTGTCGGTCACGCTGCCGCGGACAGCGGACGTCTATCTGAGCACCGTGCTCAACGTCGACGCCGACCGCGCGACCTTCGATCTCGACGAGCTCGCCCCGGCCAGCGGCCACCTGGCACTGCTCGCCGACGGTCGCATCAGCGCCTTCGCCCAGTGCTGCGGCGTGGACATCCGCTTCACTGCCAGCCTGCGCGACACCGCGCGCGACGCCAGCGGCAACTTCTACCGGCTCGCGCTGCCGGCCGTGCTGCACTACCGCCAGCGGCGGGAACACTACCGCGTGCGCATCGGGCGCGGGCAGATCGTCCCGGTGCGCATCGGCGCGCTTCAGGAGGCGCCGATCGAGGGCGTGCTGCACGACATCTCCGCCGGCGGCGTGGGCGGCGAGTTCGAGCGCTATCGCGGCCCCCGGCTCGAGCTCGGTCAGGTCCTGCCCGACTGCGAGCTGCAACTGCACGACGGGCAGCGCCTGCAGGTGGCGCTCGAGGTGCGCTTCGTGAGTCTGGACGAGACCGCGCGGCGCCTGCGCCTCGGCGCCAGATTCACCGATCTCACGCCGCGCGGGCGCAAGCTCATCGAGCAATTCGTGGCAACCCTCGACCGCGAATGGCGGCGCAAGCTCGCGCGCGAGCGTAGCGCCTAGTCGGACGCGTCACGCCCCCGCGCATGACCGCTCGTCCGGTCGCCGCGACCGCGCCGACCATCCGTCCGTGTTCCTTGCGCACGCGTCCTGTGTCAGCTTGCAGATACACCGGGCGCGTTTATAGTCACTCTTAAGGGTGGGACCAAGGATGGTCGCAAGGTGTCGAAACACGCGACACCTTGCGGCCGGTGTATGTAGGTCGAGACTGCAGGGTAACGGAATGAGCCCATCCATCAGCACCATCGGCGGCTGCTTGCGCCGCACGCACACACACGCTCTCCCCGCCGACCGGCCGCGCACGGCGCCGCCGGTGCATCGCCTGCGCGCCGCACGCATCGCTCCGTCCTGACGCGCACCCCGCGCGCCTCAACGCGACGCCGCTTGCGGCCGTCGCCACCCCGACCCATGCGAGGGAATCACGCGTGCTGTCTACCGTTGTGTCGTTGTCTGTGCGTCGTACTGTAGTCGTGTGTGCCACACTGCTCGTGCTGGTTGGTTGTACCGGCGGCGGCGTGGAAACCGGTGGACCCCTGTTGGCGCTCGGCGTCGGCGCGCAGCCCGTGCCGCCGACCAACCCGTCTCCGTCTCCGGTGCCGACACCCGCTCCGGCACCCAGCCCGACGCCGACGCCAACGCCGAGCCCGACACCGGAACCTACGCCGGCGCCAACGCCGGAACCCGCACCTGCGCCGACACCGGTCACGCAGTGCAGCACGACCGGCCTGGCATCTGTGGACCTCGCCGGCCAGTGTCGCGCCAACCCGCCCAGCATGGGCGCGCTTGAGGCCGTGGGCGGCACGACCTGATGCACTCGACGGCTGTGTGCCGGCCCGCTCAGGCGCGGCGCTGCGCCAGACAGTCGCGCAGCGCCTCGCCCCAGTGCGGCAGGCGCACGCCGAAGGTACGGAGCAGCTTGTCGTTGGCCAGTACCGAGTAGGCCGGGCGCCGCGTCGGGGACGGATACTCGGCACTGGTGATGGGGCTCAACGCCACGGCGGGCATACCGGCGAGCTCAAAAATGCGGTGCGCGAACTCATACCAGGTCGCCTGACCGCCGCAGGTCATGTGATACACCCCGCTCCATGCCGCCCGCGCGTCACCGGCCGCGAGCCAGCGGCGCAGCACCTCGGCGCTCGCGCGCGCAAGCGCATCCGCGTAGGTGGGCGAGCCGGTCTGATCGTTGACCACGCGCAGCGGCCGGCCCTCGCTCGCCACGCGCAGCATGGTGTTGAGAAAGTTCTTGCCGCGGTTGGAGTACAGCCAGGCGGTCCGCAGGATCAGGTGCTCCGCCCCGGCGGCACGCACCGCCTCCTCGCCCGCCAGCTTGCTGCGCCCATAGACGCCGAGCGGAGCGGGCGTCTGGTCTTCGGTATAAGGTGCCTGCGCTGTGCCGTCGAACACATAGTCTGTGGAGTAGTGCACCAGTAACGCCCCCAGCGCTCGCGCCTGCACCGCCATGACCTCGGGGGCGCGCGCGTTGACCTGCATGGCGGTTTCGGCGTCACTCTCCGCCTGATCGACCGCGGTGTAGGCGGCGGCATTGACGATGATCGCCGGACGCGCGGCCCGGATCGCGTCCCGCACCGCCGCCGCGTCGCACAGATCCACGTCCGCATGCGCCAGCGCCTGCACCTCGCCGAGCGGCCCCAGGGCTTCGAGGAGCGCGGCGCCGAGCTGACCACGGCGGCCAAACAGCAGGATCTTCATTCGAATGCGCGGCACGCGGCGAGCGGGCGGCCGCGCGCATCTTTGTCGGACAGGACCGGCGCCATCACCGGCCACTCGATCCCGACCGCCGGGTCGTTCCAGATTAGCGTGTGCTCGTCCCCCGGGCTGTAGTAGTCGGTGCACTTGTACAGCACGTGCGCCGTCGCACTCAGCACGCAGAAGCCGTGCGCGAAACCCGGCGGCACGTACAGCTGGTGGTGGTTGTCATCGTTCAGGGTCACACCGTGCCAGCGGCCGAAGGTGGCGCTCGAACGGCGCAGGTCCACGGCGACATCGAAGATCTCGCCGCTCAGGCAGGCGATGAGCTTGCCCTGCGGGTGGGGCAGCTGGTAATGCAGGCCGCGCAGCACCCCGCGCGTGGAGAACGAGTGATTGTCCTGCACGAACGGCTGCGTGAGGCCAGCGGCGTGGTACTTGCGTTCCTGGTAGGTCTCCAGAAAAAAGCCGCGTGCGTCGCGGAACACGCGCGGTTTGAGGAGCTTCAGGCCGGCGAGCGGCAGTGCGACGACTTCCATCAGCGCGGCTCGCGCCCCTGCGCCAGCACCTCGCGCAGGTACACCCCGTATTCGTTGCGCATGCCGGCCGCGAGGCGTTCCAGCTGCTGCGCGTCGATGAAGCCCATCTGGAAGGCGACCTCCTCGATGCACGCGACCTTGAGTCCCTGGCGCGCCTCGATCACCTGGATGTAGTTGGCCGCCTGGTGCAGCGACTCGTGCGTGCCGGTGTCGAGCCACGCCGCGCCGCGCCCGAGGCGTTCGACCTGCAGGCTCCCGTCGGCCAGATACCAGCGGTTTACGTCCGTGATCTCGAGTTCGCCGCGGACCGACGGCTTGAGCGCCGCCGCCACGTCGCACACGCGCGCGTCGTAGAAATACAGGCCCGTCACCGCGTAGTTCGATTTGGGCTGCGCCGGCTTCTCTTCGATGTCGATCGCGCGCCCGGCCGCGTCGAACTGCACCACGCCGTAGCGTTGCGGATCGCGCACGCGATAGGCGAACACCGTGGCACCGCGCCTCAGGCGCGTGGCGGCCTGCATCTGCTCCGGCAGACCATGGCCGTAGAAGATGTTGTCGCCGAGGATGAGCGCGGCCGACGCGCCACCGAGAAAGCCGCGCGCCAGCACGAATGCCTGCGCGATGCCCTCCGGACGGGGCTGCTCGACGTAATCCAATGCCAGGCCGAGATGCGCGCCGTCGCGGAACAGCTCGCGGAAGCGCGGCAGGTCCTGCGGCGTGGAGATGATGCAGATCTCGCGGATCCCGGCCAGCATCAGCGTCGACAGCGGATAGTAGATCATCGGCTTGTCGTACACCGGCAGCAGCTGCTTGCTCAGCACGTTGGTCAGGGGCGAGAGCCGCGTCCCGGCGCCGCCGGCGAGGATGATGCCCTTCACGCGCCGCGCCCCTGCTGCAGGTAGTTCCGCTGCAGCCACTCCTGGTGCCGCGAATCGCTCACCGCCCGGCTCCAGGCGTCGTTGTCGAGGTACCACTGCACGGTGCGGGCGATGCCCTGCTCGAAGGTCATCGCCGGCTGCCAGCCGAGCTCACGCCTTATCTTGGATGCGTCGATCGCGTAACGCCGGTCATGGCCGGGACGGTCGGCCACATGGGTGATGAGCCGCGCGTGCGGGGCCTTGTCGGCGAAGCGCTCATCCAGCAGCCGGCAGATCGCCTGCACGATCGCAAGGTTGGTACGCTCGGCGTTGCCGCCGATGTTATAGGTCTCACCCGGCCGGCCATGCGCCAGCACCGCGCCGATCGCGGCGCAGTGATCCTCGACGTACAGCCAGTCGCGCACCTGCTGCCCGTCGCCGTACACCGGCAGCGGCTTGCCGGCACGGGCGTTGGCGATCATGAGCGGGATGAGCTTCTCGGGATGCTGGTAGGGGCCGTAGTTGTTGGAGCAGTTGGTGGTGAGCGTCGGCAGGCCGTAGGTGTGGTGATAGGCGCGCACCAGGTGATCGGCCGCCGCCTTGCTCGCCGCATATGGCGAGTTCGGCTGGTACGGCGTCTGTTCGGTGAAGGCCGGATCGTTCGGGGCGAGTGTGCCGTACACCTCGTCGGTCGAGACGTGCAGGAAGCGAAAGCGCGCCTGGTGCGCGGCGTCCAGGCGCTGCCAGTGCTGGCGCGCACAGGCGAGCAGGTTATGGGTGCCGACCACGTTGGTGTCGATGAAGGCCTGCGGCCCGAGAATGGAGCGGTCGACATGGGACTCGGCGGCGAAGTTGATGATCGCCTCGGGGCGATGGTCGGCCAGCAGGCGCGCAACCAGCGCGCCATCGCCGATGTCGCCGTGCACGAACACATGGTCGGGATCGGCGTGCAGGCTCTCGAGGTTCTCGCGATGCCCGGCGTAGGTGAGCAGATCGAGATTGACGATGCGCGCCAGGCGCTCGCGCCGCGCGCGCAGCACGAAATTCGCGCCGATGAACCCGGCCCCACCCGTCACCAGCCACGTGCGCATGCTTGTCCCTTCCCCCCTGCATCCGCGGACGCCCCGCTCGCGGCAGAGTCTAGCAAAGAACGGTGCGAACGGCGGCTAGGACGGCAGGAAGTCGATCGGGTACGTGACCACCATCACGGCCACATCCTTGGCACCGAAGTCGAACTGCTTGATGCGCGCGAGCAGTTTGCGTTCGAGCTCCGGGTTCTTGAGGTCGGTCGAGACAATCTGGACATCAGTCACGGCGCCCGACGGCGCAATCGTGAGCTTGAGCACGACCTTGCCCTGCAAGGTCGGGTCGCTGCGCAGGGCACGGTTGTAGAGCGCATAGATCGCGCCCTTGTTCTTGTCGAACACGAGCTTGATCTCCTCGATGGAGCGACCGCCGGCCTTGCCGCCGCCCCCTCCCCCGCCGCCCCCGCCGCCCGCGGCACCACCCCCCACCGGGCTTGCCACCTGGGTGGTCGAGCGGCCGGCCAGCCCGCCGCCGCCCGTGCCGACGCTGGTCCGGGAGACCGCGATAC
>CAZVUN010000075.1:0-14695 GCA_964629975.1 uncultured Acidiferrobacteraceae bacterium
CCGACGGCCCGAACGCCTGCGTCACCACACCGGCATCCATCAGGCCGCCGAGCGGCGCCATGAGCGCGGTGGCGTCCAGCGCCATGAGACAGGCCGCCACTTCCGCGGCCTGATCGCAGCCGACGGCGCCGGCGGATTCGCCGAACAGCAGCACGCGTGCCGGGTCGCCGCCGAAGCGCGCGATGTGGCGGCGCACCCAGTCGAGCGCGTGGATCTGATCGAGCAGGCCCCAGCTGCCGTCGTGACCGGCCGCATCGGCCAGCGCCGGCAGCGTGAGGAAGCCGCGCGGGCCGAGGGGGTAGTCGATCGTCACCACCACCGCGCCCGCGCGCGGCGAGCTTGGCGCCATCGCAGAGCGCTGCAGCGGCCGTCACCTGATTGGCTACTCCCTGCTGATTGCCGCCGCCATGGATGAACACCAGCACCGGCAGCGCCTGCCGCGCGTAGCCGGCGCGCGTCCAGACGTTGAGATACAGGCAGTCCTCGCTGCCGGCCAGAACGGGCGGCGCGCCGGTCTGGTCGGTGCGCTTTTGAATGCAGCCCGGGGCGAACGCCGTGGCCGCGCGTTCGCCGTCCGAGCACGCCGGATCCTGCGGCGGCATACGGCACACCGAGGAACGCGTGCATGGCGCCGGCCAGCGTGCCGCGCACCGCGCCGAAGTCGGTAACGACCAGCCCCGGTTCCGGCGCCATGCCGGCGCCGCAGGCAGGGTTCAGCGGCGGTTGCGCGGGTTTCGCTGCGTCCGGACCCGCTACAAGCCACCAGCAGGGCGCAGATCAGCCCCGGCCACCAGTTGCCGCGCCCGCATCGGTTTTCTTCCTCGTTGCGACCGCTCGTTGGGCGGTCCAGGTTCTTGGGCCAACAGTACCCGGAAACGCAAACCAGCGCGCGGCGTTGGCACGGCCCCGGGGAGCTGGCCGCGGGACTGACCCCCCGGGCCCGGCCACCGCCCGGCGCACACATATAAGTAGGTACGGGTGAGCGCCCCGCCATGGGGCGCGCCGGCACAGCGGCTAATCCTCGACTATTGTTAACTGATATTTGCAGGTTTGCTGCTGTTCACGCTCCGGGGGGCGCTGGCTGGGCATGACCACAATCGACAAAAAAGAAGCGACGTCGCCAACCGTTTACCTCACCGAAGATCTCAATACCGCATTCAACGATTTCCTGCAGATCTCGCCGGCGCACCTGAAGCTGCTGCGCTCCTATCATGAGGCGCTCATGGTCGGCGCCGAGGAATTCGCCAAGGTCTTCTACGGTTACCTCTCGAACTATCCGGCCACCGCCAGGGTGCTGGAGGACTTCCAGGCGCGCGGCGGGCGGATCGAGGACCTGATCCGCAAGCAGACGCAACACCTGTTCGGACTGCTTGCCGGGCGCAGCGAAGACGACGCGGTCGGCCACATGCAACGCATCGGCGAGATCCACCACCAGCATCGCATCGAGCCGGTGTGGATCATGGGCGCCTACCTGCTCTACCAGCAGCACCTGCAGTCGCTGCTGCGCAGCAGTGCGCGCATCAAGGACACTGACCGCGCCATGCTCGAGGCGGTGGTGCTCAAGGTGCTGTTCCGTGACATGGGGCTGATGCTCGAAGGCTACTGGCAGGCGGCGCGCGCCGCCGTGGCCACGCACAGCGCGCAGGTGACCGAGCTGCAGGACCAGATCACGCGCCTGCTGGCCAACATCCCGCAGGTGCTGTGGTCGGTGGACGTCCTCAACAACCGGCCGCTGTACGTGAGCCCGGTGGCCTATGACATCTGCAACATGGACATCAGCCTGCCGATCCCGTGCCTCAACTGGACCGTGCCGGAGGACCAGCCGCTGGTGCGGTCGGCCTGGCAGCAGGCGCTCGGCGGCAACCAGGTGGAGATCGAGACGCGCGTGCGCCGCCCGGGCGGCGAGCTGCGCTGGTTCCGGCGCGTGTTCTATCCGTACAGCGACGCGGGCGGGCGGGTGGTGCGCATCGACGGGTTGATGGAGGACACGACCCACGCCAAGACCATGATCCAGCGCCTGCACACCATGGCGACCACCGATGCGCTCACCGGACTGCCGAACCGTTCGCTGCTCACCGACCGCCTCACCCAGGCGATCGCGGCCGCGGCGCGCGACGGCACCAAGCAGGTGGTGCTGATGCTCATGGACCTCAACCACTTCAAGGAAATCAACGACACCCTCGGCCACAGCGCCGGCGATGAGGTGCTCACCCTGGTGGCGCAGCGCCTGAGCGGCATCCTGCGCGACACCGATACGCTCGCCCGCCTCGGCGGTGACGAGTTCGCGCTGGTGCTGCCGGACGTGACACACGCGCGCAGCACCGCCGAACGCGTGGCGCGCAAGGTCCTGCAGTGCTTCAATGCCCCGTTCCGTGCCGCCGACAACGAGCTGTTCCTCGGCACCTCGATCGGCATCGCCATCTATCCCGAGCATGGTGATGACATCGACACGCTGCTCTCGCGCGCCGACGTCGCCATGTACAGCACCAAGAACAAGGACCCGGGCTACCTGTTCTACGCGCCGGTGCTCGATCCGAACGCGCAACGCCACCTGCAGTTGTCCGCCGACCTGCGCCATGCGCTCGCGCGCGACGAGCTCATGCTCTACTACCAGCCGAAGATCGACATCCGCACCGGCCGCGTGGTCGGCGCCGAGGCCCTGATCCGCTGGCGCCACCCGCAGCTCGGCGTGCTGCTGCCGGAGATGTTCGTCCCGCTTGCCGAGCGCGCCGGCCTGATCAAGCCGATCACCGACTGGGTGATCCAGACCGCCATCAAGCAGTGCCGCCAGTGGCGCGACGCCGGCCACCGCCTGCGCGTGGCCGTGAACGTGCCGGGGCGCGCCTTCCAGGACCCGGCGCTGGTGAGCAAGGTGGCGAGCGCGCTGCTCGGCCTGAGTGCCGCGCCCGACAGCCTCGAGATCGAGATCACCGAGAACGTGCTCATGTCCGACACCGAGCTCGTCTCGCGGGTGCTGCGCGATCTCACCGAGCTCGGCATCACCATCGCGATCGACGATTTCGGCACCGGTTATTCCTCGCTCGCCTACCTGAAGCAGCTGCCACTGCACACGCTCAAGATCGACAAGTCCTTCATCATGGACATGCACAAGGACGAGAACGACGCCGTCATCGTGCGCTCCACCATCGACCTGGCACACAACCTCGGGCGCCAGGTGGTGGCCGAGGGCATCGAGACCAAGGAGGCCTGGGACCTGCTGTGGGTGCTGGGCTGCGACGGCGCACAGGGCTTCCACATCAGCCGCCCGCTGCCGGCCGACGAGTTCGGCCAGTGGCTCGCAACCTCGCGCTGGAGTCAGGCGCCCGGGCAGTAGCGCGCGCTGCGCGGGCCGAGCGGGGCGCGTGATTCGGCGGCCCGCGGGTTTTGTGCCAGAATGCGGCCGGCGCCGCGCCGTGCGTGGCGCCACCTCAGCAACCGCGCACCGCCACACACCAAGCACAGGATCAGCCATGTCGGCACTCATCTGCGGCTCGTTCGCCTACGACACCATCATGGTGTTTCAGGACCACTTCAAGAACCACATCCTGCCCGACAAGGTGCACATCCTGAACGTGTCGTTCCAGGTGCCGACCCTGCGCCGCGAGTTCGGCGGCTGCGCCGGCAACATCGCCTACAACCTCAAGCTGCTGGGCGGCGAGCCGCTGCCGCTCGGCACCGTCGGCAAGGACTTTGGCCCCTATGCCGAGTGGCTCGACAAGCTCGGCATCTCGCGCAAGCACATCCGGGTGTGCGACGACACCTATACCGCGCAGGCCTTCATCACCACCGACATGGCCGACAACCAGATCACCGCGTTTCATCCCGGCGCCATGAACCGCTCGCACGAGGCGAGCGTCAAGGGTGTCAACGGCGTGCGGCTCGGGATGGTGGCACCCGACGGCAAGGAGGGCATGCTCGCGCACGCACGCGACTTCGCCGCCGACGGCGTGCCGTTCATCTTCGATCCCGGCCAGGGCCTGATCCTGTTCAACGGCGAGGAGCTCCTGCGCCTCATCGAGCAGGCCACCTGGGTCACGGTCAACGACTACGAGGCGCAGCTCCTGCAGGAACGCACCGGCCGCAGACTCGAGGAGCTGGCGAAGAAGGTGAAGGCCCTCATCGTCACCCTGGGCGCGCAGGGCTCGCGCATCTACACCGACGGGCGCACCATCGACATCCCGACCGCCAAGCCCAGGGCGGTCAACGACCCGACCGGCTGCGGCGACGCCTACCGCGCCGGCCTGCTCTACGGGCTGTTAAACCACCTCGACTGGGAAGCCACCGGGCGCATCGCCTCGCTCATGGGCACCCTCAAGATCGAAAGCCACGGCACCCAGAACCACCACTTCACCCGGGCCGAGTTCGAGGCGCGCTATCGCGAGGCGTTCGGCCGCAGCCTCTAGCGCGGGACGCTCGCGACGCTGCCCAGGCGCCGGGCGCCGACACGCCCGGCATGCGACAATCCGCACGAGTCGCCCTTTAGGATTCGCTCGGTGGCCGCCCCGCAAGCACCGTTGATCCGCGCCCTGCTCGACCCGCGCCGCTACGACCCTCCGGTCGCGGGCGTGGAGCTGGTCGAGACGCACATCTCCTGGGTGCTGCTTGCGGGCGAGTACGCCTACAAGATCAAGAAGCCGGTCGATCTCGGGTTTCTCGATTTCTCCACGCTGGCCAAGCGCAAACACTTCTGCGAGGAGGAGCTGCGCCTCAACCGCCGCCTCGCCCCGCAGATCTACCTGGCGGTCGTCGCGATCACCGGGACGGCCGAGGACCCGCGCCTGGGCGGCGCCGGCGCAGCCATCGAATACGCGGTCAAGATGCGCCGCTTCGCGCAGGAGGCGCAGCTCGACCGGGTGCTGGCGCGCGGCGAGCTCACGGCCGCGCATATCGACGCGCTGGCCGATGCGCTGGCGCGCTTTCATGGCGAGGTTGCGATTGCCCGGCCCGGCACACCGTTTGGGGAGCCGGATGCGGTGTACGCGCCGATGCGCGAGAACTTCGAGCAGATCGGCCCGCGCGTGGATGCGGCGGCACGCGTGCCGCTCGCGCGGCTCGCGCAGTGGACGCAGGCCGCGCGCGAGCGCCTGGCGGGCGTGCTCGCGGCGCGCAAGCGCGATGGCTTCATCCGCGAGTGCCACGGGGATGCGCACCTCGCCAACATGGCGCTCATGGATTCTCAGGTGCTGCTGTTCGACTGCCTGGAGTTCAATGAGAACCTGCGCTGGATCGACGTGATGAGCGAGCTCGCGTTCGTGGTCATGGACCTGGACGACCGGGGGCGGGCGGATTTCGGCTGGCGCCTGCTCAACCGTTATCTCGAGCAGACCGGCGATTACGCCGGGCTCAAGGTGCTGCGCTTCTACCAGGTGTATCGCGCGCTGGTACGCACCAAGGTCGCCGCCATCCGCCTCTCGCAGCCGGGGCTGCGCGAGGAGGAGCGTGTAGGTGCCGTTGCGGACTATCAGGGCTACGTGGCGCTGGCGGAACGCTACACGCAGCCGCGCGCCGCGGCGCTCGTCATCACGCATGGCGTGTCCGGCTCGGGCAAGAGCACGGTAGCACAGCTGCTGCTCGAATCGTACGGCGCGGTACGCGTGCGCAGCGACGTCGAGCGCAAGCGCCTCGCCGGCTTACACCCGATGGCGCGCAGCGACTCCGGCATCGACGCAGGGCTCTACGCCGCCGACGTGAGCCGCCAGACCTATGCACGCCTGGGCGAGCTGGCGCGCGTGGTGCTCGACGCCGGCATCCCCGTGATCGTCGATGCCACGTTCCTCCAACGCGCGCAGCGTGACGCGCTGCACACGCTGGCCAGAGCGCTCGGCGTGCCGTTCGTGATCCTCGACACCGCGGCGCCGGACGATGTGCTGCGTGCGCGCGTGCGGATTCGTCGCGACTTAGGCCATGACGTCTCCGAAGCCACGGCCGCGGTGCTCGAGCGCCAGCTCGCAACGCGCGAACCCCTCGCTGCCGACGAGCAGCGGCACGCCGTGCACATCGAAACCGAACCGCTACCCAGCGCGGCGCAGGTGCGCGCGCTGCTTGCCGGGCACCTTCCCTAGTCTGCGCCCCCTGACCTTGCTGTCGGCCGTCGCGGGCGTATCCGCCACGTGACGCGCCGGCTTATGCGCGTATCAACAAAAATCTTGACAGCCTCAATTGGCTGGGCATAAAGTTCCGGCCCACCACAAGATGTAGTGTGTCGGCCTGCTCCTCGGCCGCTACTAATAGAAGTTCCGGGGCCCCAGCGCCCGCGCCACTACCGGAGGACAACAAGGAATGAAGGCGGTTCAGCTCCAACCTACTAAAGAAACCGGAGACAGCGAGATCCCCCTCCAAGCCGCGTCCCACGACATCTGGGACAAGAAATACCGCCTCAAGACCAAATCGGGCGAGCCGCTCGACGGCACGATCCAAGATACCTATAGACGCGTGGCCCGGGCGCTGGCCGACGTCGAAACCACGGCGGAGAAGCGCGAGCTGTGGTTCGAGCGTTTCGTATGGGCGCTCCGCCACGGCGCCATCCCGGCCGGGCGCATCGTCTCCAACGCCGGCGCCCAGGAGCACAAGCCGGCCACCTCGACCATCAACTGCACGGTGTCGCGCACCGTGCCGGACTCGATGGACGGCATTCTTTCCTCCGTGCACGAAGCGGGCCTGACGCTCAAGGCCGGCTGCGGCATCGGCTACGAGTTCTCTACCCTCCGCCCCAAAGGGGCGTTTGTGAGCGGGGCCGGGGCTTATACCTCCGGCCCCCTCTCTTTTATGGATATCTTCGACGCCATGTGCTTCACCGTGTCCTCGGCCGGCGGACGGCGCGGCGCGCAGATGGGTACCTTCGACATCGCCCACCCGGACGTGGCGGACTTCATCCGCGCCAAGCGCGAGGACGGGCGGCTGCGGCAGTTCAACCTGTCGTGCCTGATCACCGACGAGTTCATGCAGGCGGTCAAGAACAACGCCAGCTGGGACCTGGTGTTCCCGGCCGCCCAGGCCGAATACGAGGACCCGGACACCCGGATCGTGTGGCGCTACTGGCCGACCCAGGCCAACTACATCACCAACAACGTGGGCCAGGTGGCCTGCAAGGTCTACAAGACCATCCCGGCGCGGCGGCTGTGGGACCTGATCATGGCCTCGACCTATGACTACGCCGAGCCCGGGTTCATCCTGATCGACAAGATCAACGAGATGAACAACAACTGGTGGTGCGAGAACATCCGCGCCACCAACCCGTGCGGCGAGCAGCCGCTGCCACCCTACGGCTCGTGCCTGCTCGGCTCGGTGAACCTCACCAAGTTCGTCGAGGATGCATTCAGCGACAGCGCGCGCTTCAACTGGGAGAAGTACCGCGAGGTGTGCGCTGTTTTTACCCGCATGCTCGACAACGTGGTCGAGATCAACGGCCTGCCGCTCGAGCAGCAGCGCCACGAGATCCAGTACAAGCGCCGCCACGGCATGGGGTTCCTGGGCCTGGGCTCCGCCATGACCATGCTCAAGATGAAGTACGGCTCGCCGGAGTCGCTCGAGTTCACCGAGCGCGTGGCGCGCGAGATGGCCGAGGTCGGCTGGGAGGTCGGCGTGGAACTCGCCTTGGAGAAGGGCCCGGCCCCGATCCTGGTCGATGAGTTCACCGTCACCGAGGAGATGCTGGCCAAGCGCCCGGAGATGCGCCGTGACGGCTACAAGCCCGGCGACCGGGTGCCCGGCCGGGTGCTGCTCGCCAAGTACAGCCGCTACATGCAGCAGTTCCCGAAGGAGCTGACCGATCGCATCGCCCAGCATGGTTGCCGCTTCACGCACCACACCTCGATCGCGCCGACCGGCACGATCTCGCTGTCGCTCGGCAACAACGCGAGCAACGGCATCGAGCCGTCATTCGCCCACAAGTACAGCCGCAACGTGATCCGCGAAGGCAAGAAGACCAAGGAGAAGGTGGACGTCTATTCCTACGAGCTGCTCGCCTACCGCACCCTGGTCAACCCCAAGGCCAACCCGGATTCGGACGACGTGCAGGCCAAGCTGCCGGAGTACTTCATCGCCGCCGACGACGTCACCCCGAAGCAGCACGTGGACGTGCAGGCCGCGGCCCAGAAGTGGGTGGATTCCTCGATCTCCAAGACCGCCAACGTGCCGACGGACTATCCGTACGACGATTTCAAGGACATCTACCTCTACGCCTACGAAAAAGGCCTGAAAGGCTGCACCACCTTCCGCTTCAACCCGAGCGCCTTCCAGGGCGTGCTGGTCAAGGAAAAGGACCTGGAAAACACCATCTACCGCTTTCAGCTGGAGAGCGGCGAGGTCCTGGAGGTGAAAGGCAACGAGGAGATCGAATACGACGGCGAGAAGCATACCGCCGCCAATCTCTACGATGCCCTGAAGGAAGGGTATTACGGTCGCTTCTAGCGCGCAGACCGCCGAGGGTAGCGGCACCGCACCCGGCCAGGCCGGGGACAGGCGACACGACAACGAGAACGGAATACGGACAGCGAGGAACGACACATGACGATCAGGATCGACCACAAGATTGTCGGTTACGAGGTGGTCAAGAAGGACGAGGCCGAACAGGCCAAGCGCGCCGAGAGCAACGTCGTGCACATGCACGAGAAACTCGAGCGCCCGGAGATGCTGCTCGGGTCAACCTACAAGATCAAGACACCCCTGTCGGAGCACGCGCTGTACGTCACGATCAACGACATCGTGCTCAATCCCGGCACCCCGCACGAGAAGCGCCGTCCGTTCGAGATCTTCATCAACTCCAAGAGCATGGAGAACTTCCAGTGGGTGGTGGCACTGACGCGCGTCATCTCCGCCGTGTTCCGCAAGGGTGGCGATGTGACGTTCCTGGTGGAAGAATTGCGCTCGGTGTTCGATCCGCGCGGTGGCTATTTCAAGAAGGGCAAGTACACCCCGTCGTTGGTCGCCGAGCTCGGCGACGTGATCGAATGCCACATGAAGATGATCGGCCTGATTCCGGTCGCGGAAGAGGACGAGCATCGCAAGAAATTCATCGCCGAGAAGCGCGCCGAGTTCCAGGCGCGTCAGGCGCAAGCCACGACACCGGCACAGGAGAACGGCGAGTTCCCGGCGGATGCGCAGTTGTGCGGCAAGTGCCAGACCAAGGCGGTCATCAAGATGGACGGTTGCATGACCTGCCTCAACTGTGGCGAGTCGAAGTGCGGATAGCATGCAGCACGTCGCCGCGTGTGCGACGCAATGCGGCGCGTCGTGTCAAGCACGCAGCACAAAATCGTGGACGATTCGATTGCAATTTTTTGTGCACTGCATTAATGTCTTGACACATCAGGGTCACATGCTAGACCTGAAGTAGCGATGAACACGGACGTTGACCATCGCAGCGCGCAAGATCGATGAGGCACTCAGCGACAACGCGGCGCAGCGACGGAAGCGACAGCGAAACGGGGCAGACAGCTAGCTTGTATCGATTGCGATGCGCAAGACGTGGGAGCAACTCCCACATGCAAGGGCGACAGTCACCGACTGCCGTTCTGTGTCCGTCACCCCTCGCCGCCCCGGCCTCTTCCGACCCCACTCCGATTTCACACCGCCAGCCCAGCGGCTGGCGGTGTTGTGCGCACCGGGCAGTACCGAAGCGGCACCTGCCGCTTCGTTTCATCTCCCTCAACCACAACCTGTAAGGAGCTCATCATGGCAGCCAAGAAAAAGGCCAAGAAGAAAGCCGCTAAGAAGAAAAAGTAAGGCGCGAAGCGGGGGAGTTCGGGGAGCAGGTGGTTCGACCGGGGTTGAACGGGAAACCACCGCCCCACCAGATGCCGAGAGGCAACTTGCGGTATCGGATGACATAACCCCGCCTTGCACCAGACAGGCCGGTAACACCCGTCAAACCCACAAAGCTCGGCGCGGTGTTACCGGTTTTTTATCACCCTCAGCCAGTCACCCTTATACATCCAGGAAGCGGCGGCCCCGTCTTGGGTATTCTCCCCCGCCGTCGGCCCGTGTGCCTAGCCCGACGCCAACCAGTTGAAAATTAATGGTTTACCTTAGCTGTCCCGGGCGCTTTCGCGGCCCGGCGTGCGGCATGGGCGCCACGCACACCGCTGCACCTTAGATATCGGTCGGACGCGTCAGCGCCTCTTCGAGTGCCGCCAGCCGCTGCGGTGTGCCCACGTCCAGCCAGCGACCCGCGAAGTGCTCGCCGGTCACCCGTCCGTGCGCCATTGCGGCGCGCAGGATTGGTGCGAGCGGGAAGCGCCCCGGGCGACAGCCGGCGAACAGTGCGCGCGCATAAAGGCCGATGCCGCTGAACGTCAGCCGCGGGCCAGCGTCGCAACGGACCTGCGTGCCCACCAGCACGAAATCGCCGTGGGGATGGTGCGCCGGGTTATCGACCAGCACCAGGTGCGCGCTGCCCGACAGGGCGCGCGGCAGATTCCGGAAGTCGTAGTCGGTCCAGATGTCGCCGTTGACCACCAGGAACGGGTCGGCCTCGATCATCGCCATGGCCTGCAGTATGCCGCCCCCGGTCTCGAGGCGCTGCTCGGGCTCGCGCGAGTAGACGATACGCGCGCCATAACGACTGCCATCGCCGAGGAAGTCCTCGATTCTCTGGCCGAGGTGCGAGTGATTGATGACCATGCCGCGATAGTCGGCCGCCACCAGCCGCTCGATCAGGTGAACGATCAGCGGCTTGCCGCCGGCCAGGAGCAGCGGCTTGGGGGTGTGATCGGTCAGCGGGCGCATGCGCTCGCCACGTCCGGCCGCCAGGATCATGGCGCGAATGGGGATGTGATCGGTAGAGACGGTGGTCATGACGATCCGGGCGCGTCCGCGTCCTCGCGGCTGCCTTTGCTCTGCTGTGTGCTCTGCCGCGCGCGCTGCGCGCAGCCCCGCGGCGCATCTGCGGCCCGGGCGTGTATGCGCCCCGCGGGGGTGCGGTTACTATGCAATTTTATGCCTGCCCATCGCAACCGCACGCACCGCATCGCACCGTTCATGCGCCACGCGTGCGTTGCGCTCGCGCTCCTCGCCGCCGTCGGTCTCGCCCCCGCGACGTGGGCCGAGCCCGGGCGCGCCTGCCCGTTCGACGAGCAAATGCGCGCCGCGCCGGCGCCGCGGCGCACCTTGCTGCTCGAGGGGCCGGTGTTCGTGAGCGCCGATCAGCTCAAGGCGCTCGATGGGGGCGTGAGCGAGTTCTCCGGCCACGTCGACCTCCGCCGCGGCGAGGGGCGCCTGGCCGCCGACGAGCTGCGCTACGACCGGCACAGCAACCAGGCGGACGCCAGTGGCAACGTACAGCTCAGCAATACCTTCGGCGACCTGTACGCGACGCAGGAGCTGCACCTCAACCTCGCCACGCGCATCGGCAGCGCGGGCCCCGGAACATTCGCGCTGACCCAGCCACACGCACGCGGTGACGCCGAGCGCCTGCAGTTCGAAGGGCCGGACAGGACACGCCTCGTGGGGGTGCGCTTCACGACCTGCGCGCCCGGGCAGGAGAGCTGGTTCTTGCACAGCCGCGAACTGCTGCTCGACACCGCCGAAGATCTGGGCACCGCCTACCACGCCTGGGTGGAGTTTCAGGGCGTACCGATCTTTTACTTTCCCTACATCAACTTCCCGATCTCCGACCGGCGCAAGTCGGGCTTTCTCATCCCGCGCGTCGGCTACTCGGACAAGAGCGGCTTCGAGCTGGCCACGCCCTATTACTTCAACCTCGCGCCCAACTACGACGACACCCTGACGCCGCGCCTGCTGACCGACCGTGGGCTGCAGCTGCAAAACGAGTTTCGCCATCTCGGACGCGGTGCAACCACGCGTTTCGACCTGCAATACCTGCCGAGCGATCGCATCTACGGGGACGACCGGGCAGCCGGGGTATTGCAGCACACCAGTCAGTGGTCAGGCGCCTGGACGGGCAGGCTCGACCTCAACTGGGTCAGCGACAAGAACTACCTCGGTGACTTCGGCGAGGACCTCAACGTCACTGCCCAGACCCACCTGCCACAGGTCGCCGAGACCAACTATCGGGGGCCGGGATGGCGCTTCATGGCGCGCGCCGCCGACTACCAGACGGTCGACCCCACGATCGCCGCGTCCGATCGCCCGTACGCACGCCTGCCGCAGCTGTGGCTTGCCACTACCGACCGGACCATTCCCAACCGCCCGCAGCTGCAAGTCGATGGCGAGTGGGTCAACTTCGAGCGCCCCGACAGCGTCACCGGCGGGCGCCTCAATGCGGGCGCGGGGGTGGCGCTGCCGCTGCGCAACAGCTACGCGTTTGTCACGCCCCGGGCGAGCGCGCGCGCCATCCAGTACGCACTGAACAACAGCCCGGACGCATCCGACCCGGCGGTCGCGGTCGGCGTCTTCAGTCTGGACAGCGGGCTGTTCTTCGAGCGCGACACGCGCTGGGGGGCGCGCAGCTATGTCCAGACCCTGGAGCCGCGCCTGTTCTACCTGTATGTCCCGTACCGCGATCAGGACGCGCAGCCGAACTTCGATACCACCGTGCCGGATTTCAGCTTCCTCAACCTGTTTCGCGACAACCGCTTCGTCGGCGGCGACCGCATCGGCGATGCCAATCAGCTGAGCATCGCCCTAACGACACGGCTGCTCGATGAGCACGACGGGGTCGAGCGGCTGCGCGCCAGCGTGGGCGAGATCGTGTACTTCGCCGATCGGCGTGTCGGCCTGCCGGCCAGTGGCTCGGCCCCGGGACCGGCCGCGATCGGCGTGGGCGACAGCGCCAACTCCAGCCTGGTCGGGGAGCTCGCGGCCCGGCTGGTGGGCAACTGGTACGCGCAGGCGACCATACTGCTCAACGAGCAGAACTACGATGTCGACCGCCACGGCGTGTACCTGCAGTACCAGCCGGCGCCCAATCGCATCCTGGTGCTGGGCGAGCGCTACACGCGCGCGCAGCTCAAGCAGACCGAGCTGGCGGCGCACTGGCCGCTCGGCTCGCACTGGACGGTGCTCGGCCGCTCGCTCTATTCGCAGTTCGACCATCGCAACGTCGACAGCTACCTGGGGGTCGAGTACAACGCCTGCTGCTGGGCGCTGCGCGCCTTCGCCGGCAAGCGCTACTCCCCGGACGATGATCGCCAGATCAGCTCGATCCAGCTGCAGCTGCAGCTCGCCGGACTCTCGAAGCTCGGCAAGATTCCCGACAGCCCGCTGCAGCAGGGGCTGTTCTACGCCCCCGGGATGCACGAGCCCGCCGGCAGCGCACCACCCTAGGCCGTCCGGCGCCCGCAGGCCGCGTGCTATGCTAGCCGCGCGTGTGCTGCGGTCCACGCCAAGCGCATCCACCATTAACGGTCCATGTTGCAGCTCCCGATGCCCACCCAACCGTCTCGCCTGCGCCGCCTGGCCACCGTCGTGGCGGCACTGTGGCTGCTGAGCGCTGCCAGCGGCCGGGCGGCCGATCCCGTCGAGCTCGATCGCATCCTGGCGGTGGTGAACGACGACGTGATCACCGCCAGCGAGCTGGCCGAGCGCATCGAACAGACCCGCGCCCAGCTCGCGAGCGAGAGCACGCGCCTGCCGAGTGAGGAGGTCCTGCGGCGCCAGGTGCTGGAGCGCCTGGTGCTCGAGCGCATCCAGCTGCAGCTCGCCGCCCAATCCGGCATCCGCGCCAGCGACGCCGACGTGCAGCGTGCCGTCGAGCGCATCGCGCGCCAGAACAAGATGACCCTGGACGAACTCGGTGCCGCGCTGGCGCGCGCCGGCATCAGCGCCGAGGCGCACCGCGCCCAGATTCGCAACCAGGTCATCATCCAGCAGCTCATCAACCGCGAGATCCACAACCGCATCGTGGTGACCGACAGCGAGATCGAGGCCTTCCTGGAGCGCGAAGAGAGCCGGCGCAACGTCAGCCTCGAATACGACCTGTCGCACATCCTCATCCCGCTGGCCGACGCCGCCACCCCGGAGGCGGTGCAGAGCGCGCGTGCCCGTGCCGAGGAGCTGGTGGCGCAGCTGCGCCAGGGCGCGGACTTCGAACAGTTGGCGCAGACGCATTCGCGCGGCCCGGAGGCGCTCAAGGGCGGGCGCCTCGGCTGGCGGCGCGCCGGCCAGCTGCCCGATCTGTTCCTCACTGCACTCAAGGACATGACGCCGGGCGCGGTCTCCGACCCGCTGCGCAGCCCGACGGGCTTTCATATCCTGCGGCTCAACGCCAGACGCGGCGACGCCGCCATCGAATCGGTCACCCAGACGCACGTGCGCCACATCCTCGTCAAGCCGAGTGAAATCCTCTCGCTCGAGGAGGCGCGCGCCAAGCTGTTGCGCCTGCGCGAGCAGGCGGCCGCGGGCGAGGACTTCGCGACCCTGGCGCGGGCGCATTCCGAGGATGGCATGTCCGCGGCCAACGGCGGCGATCTCGGCTGGGTCAACCCGCGCCAGCTGGTACCGGAGTTCGAGCGCGCCATGGATGCGCTCGCCCCGGGCGAGCTGAGCCAGCCGGTGCAGAGCAGCTTCGGCCTGCACCTCATTCAGGTGCTCGAGCGCCGCGAGCAAGACGTCAGCCGCGAGCGCGTGCGCAACGCCGCGCGCAACCAGATCTTCACGCGCAAGGCCGACGAGGCCTACGAGCAGTGGTCGCGTCGCCTGCGCGACGAGGCCTACGTCGAGATGCTCGATACCGCGGACTAACAGTTTGTTGAAATTCGCCCCGCTCCCAAGGAACGCGGCTCACAGTTACGGGTCA
>CAZVUN010000076.1:0-14646 GCA_964629975.1 uncultured Acidiferrobacteraceae bacterium
GCCCATTTCGACCAGACCGCCGGTGTCGATCACCTCCGGCGCGGCCGTGACCGCACGGTACGTGAGCCCCATCGCACCGAACCACAGCAGTGCCGGCAGCAGAACGATCGCAAGTTGCCCGGCGATGCGGTGCACCGGCACGCCGGCATTGCGCTTGCCCCGCAGCGCGGTCAGCAGCCCGGGCAGCGCCTTGTGCGAGATCGCCTGCGAGATCGCTTGCGCCACCTCCGGCAACGGCACGCGCCGCTCCTCCGCCGACAAAGGCGGTGCGAGCCGGGGGTAGAGCTTGGCGCGAACGATGACGTAACCGAGATACAGCAGCGTCAGCATGACGCCGGGGAAGAAGGCGCCGGCGTACAGCTGCACCACCGACACGCCGGCAGTGGCGCCGTACACGATCAGCAGCACCGACGGCGGGATCAGGATGCCGAGGCAGCCGCCGGCGGTGATGACACCCGCCGACAGGCGCACGTCGTAGCCGGCGCGCAGCATGGCCGGCAGCGCCAGCAGGCCCATCAGCGTCACGACCGCGCCGATGATGCCGGTGGCGGTGGCGAAGATCGCACAAGTGACGAGCGTGGCGACCGCCAGCGACCCGGGCACGCGCGCCGTGGCGAGGTGGATGCTGTGGAACAGCTTCTCGATCAGGTTGGCACGCTCGACGATATAGCCCATGAACACGAACAGCGGGATCGCGATCAGCACATCGTTGGTCATGACGCTGTAGGCGCGCTGCACCATGAGATCGAGCGTCTGCTGCACCGCGAGCTCCGGACTGCGGCTGCGGTAGGCGAGCCAGGCGAAGAACACGCCCATGCCCATGAGCGTGAAGGCGGTCGGGAAACCGAGCATGATCGCCACCACGATCAGCGCCAGCATCAGCAGGCCGAGGTGTCCGCTGGTCAGGTTGCCCCAGGGCATCAGCACGGCGATGGCGACCAGAATGATCGCCATCAGGGCGAAGCCGAAGCGCAGCTCCTTCTTCATGGCTTGCGCTCCTGGCGCACCACGTACTGATCGAGCTTGGCGATGTCCTCGTCCTTGACGTGCACCATCTTCTTGAGCTTGTCGACATCAACCTCCTCGACGTCCTTCAGGCGCGGCGGCCAGGCGCCGTCGCGCAGGCAGATGACACAACGGATGATCTCGACGATGCCCTGCAGCAACAGGAAGAAGGCCGCGAGCGGGATGACGAACTTGAACGGATAGAGCGGCAGCGGCTCGGGGCTGAAGGTGGTCTCGCGGATGGCGAGCGAATCGCTGGCATACACCCAGCCGGCGTAGGCGAGCGCGAAGATGCCGGGCAGGAAGAACAGGATATACAACACCAGATCGATCGCTGCCTGCGTGCGTGGCTCGAAGAAGCCATACAGCACGTCGCCGCGCACGTGCCCGCTGTGTGCGAGCGTGTAGGCGCCGGCCATCATGAACAGCACGCCGTACAGCATGATCTGGGCATCGAGCGCCCAGGCGTGCGGGGTGTTGAGCGCGTAGCGCGAGAACACCTCCCACGAGATCAGGGCGGTGAGACCAATGATCGACCAGGCAAAGAAATGTCCGGCGAAGGTGCTCACCCGGTCGACCAGCAGCAGCAGCTTCTGCATGGGAAACGCCCCACAGGAAAGATAGGCCGTCCGGCGAGTACGCCGGACGGCCGTGCCGTGCGCCGCTTACCCCTTCTTGGCGAAGAAGTGGTTGTAGGCGATCTTGTAGTCGACCACCGTATCGTTCTGCCAACGGCCGGCGCGCTGGGCGAACGCGCGCATCGAGTCGTTGATCTTCTTGAACATCGGGTTTTCCTTTTCCTTGGCGCCGGCCACCTTGTCCCAGGCCTGGAGCTGGCGCTTGAGGATCGCATCCGGGGTCTTGTAGAACTTCACGCCCTGCTTCGTCGACATCTCCTGGTAGTCGATGGAGTAGCGCTGAATCGCCTTCCACGACATGTCCGCCGAGGCGGCCTCGACGGCGTACTTGATGATGGCCTTGAGATCGTCCGGCAGGCTGTCGTATTTCTTCTTGTTGAACAGGATCTCGAACTGCTCGCCGGACTGGTGGAAGCTCTGCAGCATGCACACCTTCGACACGTCCGGGAACCCGAGAATGCGGTCGGAGGAGGCGTTGTTGAACTCGGCCGCATCCAGCAGACCGCGGTCCATGGCGGGCACGATCTCGCCGCCCGGCAGCGGGTTCACCGCCATGCCGAGCTCCTTGAAGATATCGACCGACAGGCCGACGGTGCGGTACTTGAGACCCTTCAGGTCCTCGACCTTGGCAACCGGTTTCTTGAACCAGCCGAGCGGCTGCGTCGGCATCGGGCCGTACAGGAACGAGACCACGTCGAGGTTGAGGCTCTTGTAGATCTCCTCGAGCAGCTCCTTGCCGCCGCCGTAGTAGTGCCACGCGAGCACCATGTTCGGGTCCATGCCGAAGGCCGGGCCCGAGCCCCACAGCGCGAGCGCGTTGTTCTTGCCGTAGTGATAGGCCACCACGCCGTGACCGCCGTCGAGCGTGCCGCGACTGACGGCATCGAGCAGCTCAAAGGGCTTGACGACGGCACCGGCCGGCAGCACCTCGATCTTGAGGCGTCCGCCGCTCATGGCGTTTACCTTGGCGGCGTAATCGAGTGCGTATTCGTGGAAGATGTCCTTGGCCGGCCAGGTCGATTGCCAGCGCATGGCAATCGGGTCGGCGGCGCGCGAGATCATCGGAAAGCCGAGGGTTGCGGCCCCCGCGGTCGCGGCCGCCGCGCTCGCCAGGAACTTGCGGCGCTCGGCGGTCGAGGTGCGGGTCTTGCTCTTGGTCTCGGGCTTCTTGGCCTGTTTACGCTGCATGACATCCTCCTGTAGCTTGGTTCGATATGATGTTTGCAAACAGCTCAACCAACAACGATTCCGCTCCCTGGTAGCCGCATCGCTGCGCGGGCGTGTCCATGCGTAGCATTTACTGTAACGAGAATTTCACAGGATGGCCACGGTTTCCGCACACCGCAATGCGCCGGTGCGCGTGCCGAGCCGCGTCCCGCTCGCAAGGTTCAGCGACCGCATTTCGCTGGGTGAAATTGCACCGCTGCGAGCAGACGCGTAGCGTATGCGCTCGCCATAACCCGCAAGCGGTGTGTCATGCGCGTTGGTCTGTTCGTGACCTGTCTGGTGGACCTCATGCGGCCCGGCATCGGCTTTGCCGCGCTGCGGCTGCTTCAAGCCGCCGGTGCCGAGGTGGTGGTGCCGCGCGCCCAGACCTGCTGCGGACAGCCCGGCTACAACGCCGGCGATTTCCCGGCTGCGCGCGCGCTGGCACGCAAGCTGCTGAGCGAGTTCCGGGACTGCGACTATCTGGTGGTCCCGTCCGGCTCCTGCGCCGGCATGATCCGCGTCCACTACCCGGCGCTCCTCACAGACCAGCCCGGGGAGCGGGCGCAGTTCGAGCAACTCGCGGCGCGCACCCATGAGCTCACGGATTTCCTGGCAAGTGTTGCGCGCCTCGATGGCGTGCCGGGACGCTTTTCCGGCACGGTCACCTACCACGATTCGTGTTCCGGGTTGCGTGAGCTTGGCGTCAAGCACCAGCCGCGCGCCCTGCTCGCCAGGGTGGCGGGGCTGACGCTGCGCGAGATGCGCGAGCCCGAGACCTGCTGCGGATTTGGCGGTACCTTCTCCGTGAAATTCGGTGACATCTCCGCGCGCATGAGCGACAACAAGTGCGAACAGATTGCCGCGACCGGGGTCGATGCGGTCGTGGCCGGCGACCTCGGCTGCCTGCTCAACATTGAAGGGCGGCTGCGCCGCCGCGGCGACCACACGACCCGGGTGCTGCACATCGCCGAGGTCCTCGCAGGCGAGGAGCGTCCGTGAGAGTCACGACCGCCGCCTTCAAGCGCAAGGCGCGCGCCAACCTGCACGATGCGCAGCTGCAGCATGCGCTCACGCGCCTGCAGGAGCGCTTCGTCGGGGCGCGCCGCCGCGCTCGCCGACCTCGACAACGCCCGCGAGCTGCGTGCCGCCGCCACCGAGATCCGCCACCACACGCTCGAACACCTCGACGCCTATCTCACGCGTTTCGAGGCGCAAGCCACGGCGGCCGGCGCCCAGGTGCTGTGGGCGCAGGATGCCGCCGAGGCCAACCGCCTGCTGCTCGACATCGCGCAGCGCCACGCGGTGCGCAAGGTCGCCAAGTCGAAGTCCATGGTGACCGAGGAATGTGCGGTCAATGAGGCGCTGGCACGGGCCGGGATTGAGGTGATTGAGACCGATCTCGGCGAATATATCTTGCAGCTCGCCGACGAGCCGCCGTCGCACATCGTCGCCCCGGTGGTGCACAAGAACAAGGAAGAGGTGGCCGACCTGTTCGCGCACCATCACCGGCGGCCGCGCCAGAGCGGCATCGCCGAGCTGTGCCGCGAGGCGCGCGAGGTGCTGCGGCCGCATTTTCTGGCCGCCGACATGGGGTTGAGCGGGGCGAACTTCCTCGTCGCCGAGACCGGCTCGGCGCTGATCGTGACCAACGAGGGCAACGGGCGACTGGTCACCACGCTGCCGCGCGTGCATGTCGTGGTGACCGGCATCGAGAAAGTCGTTCCGACCCTGGAGGATGTCTCGGTGCTGTTGCGCCTGCTGCCACGCTCGGCGACCGGCCAAGCCATCACCAACTACGTGTCGGTATTGACCGGGCCGCGCCGCAGCGGTGACGCCGATGGCCCCGAGCACCTGTACGTCATCCTCGTCGACAACGGCCGCTCGCGCCTGCTCGGCAGTGAGCTCGAACCGATGCTGCGATGTATCCGCTGCGGGGCGTGCATGAACCACTGCCCCGTTTACCAGAACATCGGCGGCCACGCCTACGGCTGGGTCTACCCAGGGCCGATGGGTTCGGTGCTGACGCCGAACTTCGTCGGCCTGGGCGAGGCGCGCGACCTGCCCAATGCCTCGACGCTGTGCGGTGCCTGCGCCGAGGTCTGTCCGGTCGGCATCCCGCTGCCCGACCTGTTGCGCAGCCTTCGGGTGCGCCAGGTCGAGCAGGCCCTGCGGCCACGCAGCGAGCGCATGCTGCTGCGTTTGTGGGCGTGGCTCGCGCAGCGCCCGGCCCTGTACGCGCTCGCCACACGCATCGGCGCGCGCACGCTGCGGGCGATGGCCAACGAACGCGGGATGATCACGCGGCTGCCGCCCAATCCGGGCTGGACCGGCGGGCGCGATTTTCCCGCGCCCGAGGGGCGCACGTTTCGCGAGCTCTATGCGAGGCGGGAAAAGGCATGATCGAACGTAATTCCCTGCTCGCGCGCATCCGCGCGAGGCGCCGCCCCGAGCCTGCCTCCGATGGGCTCGTGCCGGCACGTCTCGACGCGCACCCGCGCGGACCGCTGCCATCGATCGACGCCGACCTGGCCGCGCGCTTTCGCGATCGTGCGACGGCGCTCGCAAGCGACGTGCGCGGGCCGGTCACGGCGAGCGAGGCGCCGGCGCTGGTCGCGGCTTATCTCACGGAAAAGCAGCTACCCTTGCAGGCCGTCTGCTGGCCGCGGCTCAAAAACCTGCGCTGGGCGGCGGCCGGCCTCACGGTCGAGGCGCGCCCCGCCATCGCCACTGACCTGGTCGGCATCAGCGGGGCGTTCTGCGCGATCGCCGAAACCGGCACGCTGATGCTGCTGTCCGGGCCGGACACGCCGGCCACCGTCAGCCTGCTGCCGGAAACGCACGTCGCGCTGCTGGCGGTGAGTCGCGTCGTGGCGCGGATGGAGGACGGCTGGGATCTGTTGCGTCGCGAACACGGCGCACCGCCGCGGGCGGTGAATTTCGTCTCCGGCCCGTCGCGCACCGCCGACATCGAGCAGACCGTCACGCTCGGCGCGCACGGCCCTTATCGCGTGGGCATCGTGCTCGTCACCGACGAGCTGTAAGTCGCGCGATCCAGCGCGGGTGAATCCGCAACGGCTTGCTTGGCAGCGTGTTTCGCGGCCGCGCGCCGCCCGTCTCGACGTCCAGTAAGGCGCCGGGTCTTTCCCGGGCCGTCAGTCGTCGCGCTCTTGCGGCGGGCGCTTGTGGGCGACTCCCTTGTGGCACTCAATGCAGGTCTTCTTTTCGGCCTCCGCGGTTTCCATCTTCTCGCGCCCGCGGGCCGTCTGTTTGTGGAAGTCCATGGCCTGGTAGCTGTGGCAGTTACGGCACTCATGGGAGTCACTTGCCATCATGCTGGCCCAGACCCGTTCGGCAAGCTGCGTGCGGCGCGCCTCGAATTTCTCAGGTGTGTTGATGGTGCCGATCGCCCAGTGCCAAAGCTCGTTGGTCGCGTGGATCTTTCGCGCCAGCTTGCCGGTCCACTCTTTCGGTACGTGGCAGTCCGAGCAAATGACTCGCACGCCGGACGGATTCTTGTAGTGCGTGCTCTGCTTGTACTCCTGGTAGACCAGCTGCTTCATTTCGTGGCAGGAGACACAGAACTCGAGCGTGTTCGTGTACTCCATGAAGGTGTTGAACCCGCCCCAGAAGATGATGCCGGCCACACCGCCGATCGCAAAGATCGCCGCGAACGGCAGCGCCGACGGCCGCCAGAGCGCTCGCCACAGGCGTGCGCTCCAGCCGCCACCACGCGTCCCGGCGGGGTCGCTCACTGCTTCGGCAAGGTCTGCAGGTGCGCCACGATGTCCACCGAGATCTGCGCGTCGAGCGCGCGCAGCGCCGGCATCGACTCGTTCGGCTGGCCGTTCAGCACCTTGTGCAGCATCTCTTGCGGGTTGCCCGCCACCGATCCGAGCGGCGGCGCATCCTTGATCTTCTTGCCGTCCACCCCGTGGCAGCCGGCGCACAGGGTGTTGAAGTACACCTCACCCTTGGCGGCATTGCCCTTGGGCTTCTTGGCCGCATAGTCGATGTACTTGGCCATGTCGATCTGGCCCTTGGAGACGAACAGCGCCAGATCCTGCTTGTCCGCGGCGCTCAGCATGGCGTCCGTGTAGCCGTGATTCTTGTCACCGAGTATCGCCACGATCGCCGCCGGATCCTTGCCGGCCGCGCCGTTGATGCCCTTGATGCCGGTGGCGTGCGCGCCGGAGGCATAGGCGCCGTCCTTGCCCTTGTAGTCCCAGCCGTGGCATTCCTTGCAGCGCCATGACGTGTCCTTGCCGTACTTGCCACCCTTGTGCGGGTACGCCGGATGGTCCGCGGTCGGCTTGGCCGCCTTGTTCTCCGCAAACCACTTGTCGTACAGACGACCACCGCGCGCGATGGCGGATTCGGTTTCGGCGGCCATCGTCGCGCCGCTCGACAAGAGCGGTCCGAACAACGCGGCAACGATACCCAGACTCGTAGATGCAGCGGACAACGTCTTCATGGGATCCTCCAGTGCGAAAGTTTTTTGGTTGGGCTACGGCTTGGGCAGGAAGCATAGGCGATCGCGACCCAGGCAGACAACCATTGTCGGGCGGGGTCCTTGCGGCGGCGAGCTGTCCGTAACGGCGACAACACCCTGCGCGGCGTGTCGGCCGCCGCTCAGGCGAGCCGCTCGTAGGCCGGCAGAGTCAGGAATTCGGCAAACACGTCATTGGCGGTCAGCTCCTCGAACAGGCGAGCGGCCAGGGGATAGCGCCCCGCGGCATACGCGCGGGCGCCGATGTCGCGCTCGATGCGCGCCAACTCCTCGGGAATCATGGCTTGCACCAGCGCCAAGGTCACCTTGCGGCCGTCATCGAGCACGCCCTTGGGGCTTCTCACCCAGTGCCACACCTGGGCACGCGCGATTTCGGCCGTGGCGGCGTCCTCCATGAGGTGATGAATCGGCACACAGCCCTGGCCGGCCAGCCAGGCACCGAGATATGCGATCGCGACCTCGATGTTGGTGCGCACGCCCTGCTCCGTGATGGGCGCCGCGACGTCGAAGGCGAGCAGATCCGCGGCGCTGACGCGCACATCGTCACGCGCACGGGCGATCTGGTTGGCAGTGGGCATGTAACGGTCAAACACCTCGCGCGCCACGGCAACCAGACCCGGATGCGCGACCCAGGTGCCGTCGTGACCGTCCTGCGCCTCGCGCTCCTTGTCGGCGCGCACGCGCGCGAGCGCCGACGCGTTGGCCTGCGGGTCGTCCTTGATCGGGATCTGCGCGGCCATGCCGCCCATGGCATGCGCGCCGCGCCGGTGACAGGTCCTGATCGACAGCAGCGTGTAGGCGCGCATGAACGGCACCGTCATGGTGATGCGCGCCCGGTCGCCCAGGATGAAATCCGGCCGGTTGCGGAACTTCTTGATCACCGAAAAGATGTAGTCCCAGCGCCCGCAATTGAGCCCGGCCGCGTGCTCGCGCAGCTCATAGAGGATCTCGTCCATCTCGAAGGCCGCGAGGATGGTCTCGATCAGCACCGTGGCTTTGATGGTGCCGCGCGGGATGCCGAGCGTCTCCTGCGCCAGCAGGAAAACGTCGTTCCACAGCCGCGCCTCCAGGTGGCTCTCGATCTTGGGCAGGTAGAAGTACAGTCCCGAGCCGCGCGCCAGCAGCTCGCGCGCGTTGTGGAAGAAGTACAGCCCGAAGTCGAACAGGCTCGCGGATACGGGTTGCCCGTCGATCCACACGTGTTTCTCCGGCAGGTGCCAGCCACGCGGGCGCACCATGAGGAGCGCGGTCTGGTCGTTCAGCTGGTAGCGCTTGCCCTCGGAGCTGACGAAATCGATGGTGCGGCGTACGGCGTCGCGCAGATTGGCCTGGCCTTCGAGGACATTGGTCCAGGTCGGCGCCAGCGAATCCTCGCAGTCCGCCATGAACACGTTGGCGCCGGAATTGAGCGCGTTGATGATCATCTTGCGCTCGACCGGTCCGGTGATCTCCACCCGCCGGTCGGCAAGCTCGCGCGGCAGCGGCGCCACGGTCCAGTCGCCGGCGCGCACCGACGCGGTCTCAGGGAGGAAGTCGGGCAGCTTGCCGGCATCGAGCTCGCGCTGGCGCGCGGCGCGCCGCGCCAGCAGCTCCGCGCGGCGCGCACCGAACGTGCGCTGCAGTAACGCCACGAACTCGAGCGCCTGCGGGGAAAGAATGTTGCTGAATGCTGCGCCGACCGGCGCACGTACGTCGATACCCTGAAGCGAGGGTGCAGCGGGCTGACTCATGGCGATAGCCTCCGAAACATGCGCAGCGCGGTCACCCGGCACGCTGGCGGCACGTGCGCTCGACACCGCGGCGCTCGACGGGAGACCTCTGCAGCGGACGAGCCGTGCCGTATGCCGGTCCGCACGAACCGGCCGCTTGCCTCGAGCGCTACGCTTAATTAGACGCCCGGCGTACCGCGCGGTAAATGGCGGGAGTTTGTGTATGTTAAACCCCCGACGCCACCCCGCGGGTGGCGTCGGATCAAGACAGCAAGACAGCGTGCTTATTCGATGTACATCTTGGCCTTGGCCAGGCTGTAGCTCCACGGCAGGTTGTTGTTGCGCCAGCCATTGACCACGCGCTGGCCCTTGTGCGGGCCGTCCTTCGCGAGATCACCCTCATAGCCGTCGACCACCGAGTACACATTCTTGAAACCGGCCTTGGCTAGGAAGTTAGCAGCCGCGGCGCTGCGGTCCCCGGAGCGGCACATGACGATGATCTTGCCGTCCTTGTCCATGCCCTTCTGCTCGAGACGCTTGGCAAACTCGGTCATGAAGGCCGAATTGACGTCGAGCTTGTAGGTCGCCTTCTGCTCGTCCCAGGCGTAGAACTGATCGAGCTCCATGTACGGAATGTTGGCGTCGGCCACAGTCGGCATGCCGAGGAAGTTCACCTCCGCGCGCGTGCGCACGTCGATGAACAGCACCTTTTCGCTGGTGGCCATCTGGTACGCCTCGGTCGAGGTAAGGTACAGGCCGAGCGTGGTGCGCTTCTTCTCCGGCACCGAAGCCGGATCGGCGGCCATAACGATGGCCGTGTACAGGCCAGTGAATCCAGCGAGCGTGAGGACAGCGAACTTCTTCAGCATAGCGGCAATACTCCGGTTCTTGTTGCAGCAGGTTTATGGTCGGTCCTGTTCCGAACCTCCGCTGCCGGAATCGGGTCGCCCGGGGCGGTGGCCTGTCGAAACAGAATATAATTATTTTCTAATACTTCGGGGCTTCTGGATAGCGGAGCGGCGCTGAATGTTTTTATCGGCCTATTCGGAATTACCCGCCGCCGGCCAGGAAAGGCACCGGGACCTACGCGCAACTCATTGTCTCTCCATTGAGATGAGCTGGGTCGTGAGGTGCGCCCCCACACCGACTGCGCCAATCGATCGCCAGCGGCGTGCGATGTCGCGCCGGGTCGGGCAGCTGTTGGTCCGCGCGCCCGGGCCGCGTCCGGATCATTGCCCGAGCGTTATCTTGCTCGGCGCACCAGCGATCTCACGCACCAGGCGCGGCACCAGATAACCGGGCAGGCGCGCTGCCAGCTGCGCCACCAGCGCGCGCGCACGCGCCTCGTCGACCTCGAAGTGTGCGGCACCTTGAACCCGATCGAGCAAGTGCAGGTAGTACGGGAGCACGCCCGCGGCGAACAGGCGCTCGCTGAGTGCGGCCAGCGCATCGACATTGTCGTTCACCGCGCGCAGCAAGACCGACTGATTGAGCAGGGTCACACCCGCCACCCGCAGGCGCGCGAGCGCGGCGTGAACCGACGCATCGAGCTCATTGGCATGGTTGGCATGTATCACCACGACCGGACGCAGCCGCGTGCCCGTCAGCCACCCCAGCATTTCCGCGGTTACGCGCTCGGGCACGACCACCGGCAGTCGCGTGTGCACCCGCAGCCGCGCAACGTGTCCGACCCGGGCCAGTGCCTGCACAAACAGCGCGAGCCGCCGGTCGCTGAGCGCCAGGGGATCACCGCCGCTCAGGATCACCTCGTGAATCGAGGTGTCGCACGCAATGTAGTCGAGCGCGGCATGCCAGTGATCCGCGGCGGCCACGGCCTCCCCGTAGGGAAAGTGACGACGAAAGCAGTAACGGCAGTGCACGGCACAGGCACCGGTCGGCGTAAGCAGGACCCGACCCGCGTACTTGTGCAGCACGCCGGGCAACGGCATCGCTGCCCGGTCGCCCACCGGGTCCAGCGCGAAACCGGAGGCGGTGAGGCACTCGGCGGCGAGCGGCAGCACTTGGCGCAACAGCGGATCGAGCGGGTCGGCAGGGCGCATGCGCGCCACGAACCCGCGCGGCACACGCAGCGGAAACAGCCGTGCCGCGGCCTGTGCCGGCCCCAGCCATTCCTCGCCCAAACCGACCGCGGCAAGCAGTTCGCCCGGATCGGTGATCGCGTGCGCCAGCTCCCGCTGCCAGCGCGGCGTCTGCCGAATTGCGCCACTCTCGGGTATCATAGCGCGCCCAATTTTAGCCTCTTCGGACCAGCAGGTGTGTCATGGCGACGTACAGCACGAATGAATTCAAGGCCGGCCTCAAGGTGATGCTCGACGGCGATCCGGCGACGATCGTGGAGAACGAGTTCGTCAAGCCCGGCAAGGGCCAGGCCTTCAACCGCGTGAAGATCCGCAATCTGCGGACCGGACGCGTCATCGAGCGCACCTTCAAGTCGGGCGACACCATCGAAGCGGCTGACGTCGTGGACGTGGAAATGCAGTATCTCTACAACGACGGCGAGTTCTGGCACTTCATGAATCCGGAGACGTACGAGCAGCTCGCGGCCGACAAGTCGGCGGTCGGAGACAACGCCAAGTGGCTCAAGGAGCAGGACACCTGCCTGCTCACGCTGTTTAACGGCGTGCCACTCGCGGTCGAGCCGCCCAACACCGTGACGCTCAAGATCGTCGACACCGACCCGGGGGTGCGGGGAGATACCTCGGGTGGCGGCGGCAAGCCGGCCACGCTCGAGACCGGTGCGGTGGTGCGCGTGCCGCTGTTCGTGCAGACCGGCGAGACCATCAAGGTCAACACCCGCACCGGCGAGTACATCTCGCGGGCCTAGCGCCCCAGGCCGCGGCGCTGCCATGACCGAGGAGTGGCGCCCGACCGCAAGCCTCGAGGTCTTGGCGCGGCGCGCCCGGATGTTGGCACGCATCCGGGCGTTCTTCGCCGAGCGCGGCGTCCTCGAAGTCGAGACTCCGCTGCTGTCGCGCGCCGCGACCCCCGACCCCAACCTGCTGAGCTTCAGCACGCGCTACACCGGCCCGGGTGCGCCCGACGGCCTCACGCTGTACCTGCATACGTCGCCTGAATTCGCCATGAAGCGCCTGCTCGCGGCGGGCAGCGGTTCGATTTACCAGATCTGCAAGGTGTTCCGCGACGGCGAGTCGGGGCGGTGGCACAATCCCGAGTTCACCATGCTCGAGTGGTACCGAACCGGCTTCGATCACCACCGGTTGATGGACGAAGTGGCCGCGCTCGTGCACGCCGCCACCAGCGGGCAGCTGGCATTTGCCGCGGCGGAGAAGCTCAGCTATCGCGCTGCCTTCGAACGCTACGTCGGCCTTGATCCACACCAGGCCACGGCAGACGATTTCGCGCACGCGGCCGCACAGCACGGCATCGTGCTGCCGGCGCGGCATGCCCACGAGCCCGATCACGCCATGTGGCGCGACCTGCTGCTCACACATGTCATCGAACCGAGACTCGGCCAGGGTCGGCCGACTTTCCTGTACGACTTTCCGGCTGCCCAGGCCTCCCTCGCCCGGGTGCTACCCGGCGACCCGCCGCTCGCCGCGCGCTTCGAGCTCTACATCCACGGGGTCGAACTTGCCAACGGCTTCCACGAACTCACCGACGGCGCCGAACAGCGCATCCGCTTCCAGCGTCAGCTGCACGCGCGCACCGCGACGGGCCTGCCGGCGGTGCCACTCGATGAGCGGTTCCTCGCCGCCCTGGAGGCTGGCCTGCCGGAGTGCGCGGGCGTGGCATTGGGCATCGACCGGCTTGTCATGGTCGCGTGCGGCGCACGGTCGATCGACGAGGTGATTGCAATCCCGCTCGAACGGGCCTGACCTAGACCTGCAGCCAGAACGTCACCGGACCGTCGTTGGTCAGGGTGACCTGCATGTCTGCGCCGAATACGCCGCTCGCGACGTGAGGGTAGTGCTGACCGGCGCGCGCCACCAGGTAGTCGAACAGCGCCCGCCCGGCTTGCGGTGCTGCCGCCGGCGTGAAACTCGCACGCATTCCGGTGCGGGTGTCCGCAGCCAACGTAAACTGCGGCACCAACAGGACCCCGCCCGCGACGTCACGAACGCACAGGTTCATCTTGCCGGCGGCATCGGCAAACACGCGGTAGCCGAGCAGGCGTTGCAGCAGGCGATCGGCGTGCCCTTCGGTATCGGCACGTTCGATGCCGACCAGCACCAGGATGCCGCGCCCGATAGCCGCCACCCGCTCGCCGCCAATGGCAACCTGCGCCTGACTGACGCGCTGCAATAGCCCGATCATGGTTTCGTGCCGGCCGCGGTGGCAGGTCGCCGCCGGGCCCTGGCATTACTCGAGAGAACGCAGTCGTCGACGGCGGGCAGCGCGAAATGTGCGCGGCCCGCTCACTGGGCGCCGACCACCGCGCGCGGCAGGGAGGCGGCGTGCCCTGGCAGGTGTTGCGGCATCTGCAGCTCTGGCGGCAACACGACCTCCATCACGATCGGCAGGTGATCGGACAATGGATGATTCAGCACCGCGACGTTCTCGACCTTGAGCGAAGTAGACACCAGGATGTGGTCGATGTTGCGCCGCGGCCGCCAGCTCGGGAACGTGTGCAGACCGTGCGCGGGTTCGCGCAGGTGCGTGCGCGCCAGCAACGCGTCGATCTCGGCACTGTCTGACGTGCAGTTGAGATCGCCCATCACCACCACGTGCCGGAACCCGCGAACCAGGTCGCTGACGTGGTCGAGCTGTTGCAGTCGGGCGCGCCGGCCGAGCGCCAGGTGCAGGATCACGAGCACCAGACTGTCCTCGCCAAATCCGAAGCGCGCGACTAAGGCGCCACGACCGGGGATCATCCCGGGCAGCTTCTCCTCGGTGATCTTGCTCGGGCGAAAACGCGACAGCAGCCCGATACTGTGCTGGGCAAGATGCCCCAGATTGCGATTGGTCTGATCGTACCAGTAGGGAAAGTGGGCGTTGAGCGCCAGATACTCGGTCTGGTTGATGAATCCGCTGCGCAGGCTGCCGGCATCCACCTCCTGCAGCCCGACGATATCGAAATCGGAAACGAGGTTCGCGATGCGATCCAGATTCGCCTGCCGCTGCGGGTAGGGCAGCACGTGCTTCCAGCTGTGCGTCAGGTAATCGCGATAATTGCGGGTGACAATGCCGGTCTGGATGTTGTAGCTCAGCAGCCGCAGCCTTTGCGGCGGCGAAGCAGTCGGGGCATGTTTCATGAGGCGCAAGACGCTCTTGTGTTCGGGCACCGGATCGCCCACAGCGGTGTCGTGGCTGGCGACGCCCGGCACGCCTAACTAAAGTTAGCCGATTGTGCCGCCGAGACAAGGCTCAAGACAACCACTCGCCGCGATTCCGCCCCCGGTCGTCCGGTCGGTTTGCTGGCCGACGGAAGCGAGCGGCGGGGCTGCCGGTCAGAGCGTGCAGCATACCGCCCGCCCCCCGGATGCGGCCCGCACCGCCCTGGTTCAGTAGGCACCACACCTGTTGCACTGCCCGTCTGCCCCGGTGTCAGCGCCAATGCTAATTGTCCCCTGATCGGCAACTAATTTTGTCCCTCAAC
>CAZVUN010000077.1:0-14616 GCA_964629975.1 uncultured Acidiferrobacteraceae bacterium
TTTGCGGAGCGGAAGTCCGAAGTCTACAGTGGCACGGATTTATGGGGGAAGGTCACAACATCAGAGTTCTCCCGGGAGGCAGAAGACTACGCCAACATCATCAGCGCGAAAATTATCCTGATCGATGGTGAGCGCCTCGCTAGCCTCATGGTCGACCACAATGTTGGCGTTGCACCCATCGGTGTATACGAGATGAAAAGGATTGATTCGGACTACTTTGAAGGCGAATAGCACCGAATGAAGACGGTGCCCGATCGCTAGGACTTTCGCTCGCCATAGAATGGCCGTGCTTTGCGAATTTGCGCAGCGTAGCCGACGGAACGGTTTGGCCGTTTAGCCCCGTAGCCGCCGCCGAGCATCGCAGCCGAAGGCGGATGAGGCCCCGAAGGGGTGCGCGCCGGGAGCGCGCACGCGCCTGCGGCACAGGGACGTGCCGTCAGGCGCGCCCCGCCTTCGGCGAGAAGCGCAGGAGAATGTCGGCGGCTCCGGGGTGTCCTTTCTCTTGGTGACTCTTCTTTGGACAAGCAAAGAAAAGTCACCTGCCGTGGGTCAGCCACCCACAAGTACATTTTCATACTCGACCAGGGTGGCCGAAGACCGCTCGACTAGAGCGCGAGCACGCCACCGTAAGCTGCTAACATTCTCCTGTGCCGAAACTCCAATTAATCACGGCCGAATGGTCTGCACCGCCAAACGTCCGCGCGCTCACGACCACGCGCTCAGGTGGCGCAAGCCGTGGACCGTACGAGTCATTTAACCTTGGCGATCACGTCGGTGACGAGCCGGCGGCCGTTCAGCGCAACCGCGCACTGTTGCGCGAGGCACTACACCTCCCGGCCGAGCCGCTGTGGCTCACGCAGGTGCACGGCACCAACGTCGTGGAAGCGGCCACCGCGCCGTCCGGCGTGACCGCCGACGGTGCCTGGACGGACCGGCCCGGTGTTGTGCTCGCAGTCCTGACCGCGGACTGCCTGCCGGTGTTTCTGTGCGACCGCGCCGGCACCAAGATCGCGCTGCTGCACGCCGGCTGGCGCGGGCTCGCGGCCGGCGTGATCGAGGCGGGCGTGGTCCGGCTCGGGGTCCCAGGGGCGGAGCTGTTTGCGTGGTTGGGGCCGGCGATCGGGCCGGATTCGTACGAGGTGGGCGAGGAGGTGCGCGCCGCGTTCGTTGCCCATGATGCGGCAGCGGCGCAGGCGTTTCGTGCGAACGGTCCGGGGCGCTGGCGGGCCGACCTGTATGCACTCGCCCGCCAGCGGTTGCGCGCGCTCGGCGTCCCGGCGGTGCATGGCGGGGGGCACTGCACACGGCGCGAGGCCGGGCGATTCTATTCCTACCGCCGCGACGGCCAGTGCGGGCGCATGGCGTCGCTGCTTTGGTTGGGGTAGCGCAGGTACCCAGCGGCCCGCGCATCATATTATGATGCGCGGCCTGCCGACATCACGGTAACGACGCACTTTGGACCCGCTACTCGTCTGGATCATCGCCTTCTCGACGCTTGGCGGCGCCCTGAGCGTGCTCGCCGCCTCGGGCATGCTGCTGCTGCCGGCGGGTGTGCTGGCGCGCGCGTTGCCGCCGCTCGTGAGCTTTGCCATCGGTGCCATGCTGGGCGCGGCGTTCCTCGGTCTGCTGCCGCACGCAATCGAAGGGGCGGGGGAGGGCGCGGTGCATACCATCACCCTCAGCGTGCTGCTCGGACTGTTGCTGTTCTTCGTCCTCGAGAAGATGGTGATCTGGCGGCACTGCCACACACATGAGTGTGAGGCCCACGGCATCGATCTCGGCCACGTACGCGAGAAGGCGGCCGCCCATCTGATCCTCATCGGGGATGCCATCCACAACCTGGTGGACGGGGTGCTGATCGCGGCGGCGTTCCTCACCGACATCCATCTCGGTGTGGTCACGGCCGTGGCCGTGATTGCCCACGAGATTCCGCAGGAGCTCGGCGACTTTGCCATCCTGTTGCACGGCGGGTACAGCCGGGGGCGGGCGCTGCTGTTCAACCTGTTGGCGAGTCTCACCACCGTGATTGGCGGGGTGGTGGCGTATGCTTCGCTGTCGTCCGTCCAGGCGGCGGTTCCGTACGTGCTGGCGGTCGCCGCCTCGAGCTTCATCTATATCGCCGTTGCCGATCTCATCCCCGGGCTGCACAAGCGCCCGGAGGCGAGCGCGGCCGCGCAGCAGATCGCGCTCATCGGGCTCGGTGTGGCGCTCATCTACCTCATGCATTCGACCGTGCACTGACGCCGCGCACCGGCCGTGCCGCCGGACCGCGGAGGATTGCTTGACACCCCCCGGGCGGCTACCTATTCTTTCTCCCGCATTCCGGCAGTTCCATCCCAAACCATTGTGGAGGAGTCCTCTGTATGAACAAAAAGCTCGTGTGTGCCGCCGTGATCGCCATGTTGCCCGCCGCTGCGTTCGCGAAGGGCGAGAACAACGTGGGTAGCTGCGGTTGGGGAACGAAGCTGTTCGACGGCCAGAGCGGCGTCGCCCCGCAGGTGCTCGCGGCCACCACCAACGGCACCTCCGGGAACCAGACCTTCGGCGTCACTACTGGCACCTCGGGTTGCACCCAGGATGGCACGGTGAAGTCGAACTGGAAGACCGCGATGTTCATCGATGGCAACAAGGAAAAGCTGGCGCGTGACATGTCCACCGGCCAGGGAGAGACGCTCGAGTCGCTCGCCGCCGTGATGGGCGTGCGTGACGAACACAAGGCAGCCTTCTTCCGCGTGACCAAGGAGAACTTCGCCAAGATCTTCGCCGACGAGAATGCCTCAACCGGCATGGTGCTGGTGTCGCTGAAGGAAGTGTTGGCGGCTGACAGCACGCTTGCCCAGTACAGCGCGGCGATCTAAGCACTGCGCCCGTACGTACCGACGGCACCCCATGGGCTCCATGGGGTGCCGTTTTTGTATGTGCCTCCCACCCGCTGAGCGATGTTGCGTCGCGTAGTCGCGTTGTTTTTCCTCGCGGCCCTGTCCGGGCCGGTCGGCGCGGCCGCGCCGGATTACCTGGCCGAGCTGATCGAGCAGGCACGCGCCAAGCGCCTGGCCGAGCGCAACGAGTGGCACAAACTTCTGCACTACAAGCCCAACCTGGTCACGGGCGGGGTGCACAGCCTGGCGGACGCCGCGCGCTTCTTCAACGCGCCCGACGGCAAGACCGATCCGCAGGCCGAGCTCGAGGCGACGCTGGCGAGCTTCTTCTCCGACCTGCCGGAGACCGACAGCCAGCAGAATCCGCAGTGCCAGTTCATCGCGCGCTACCGCTGGCTCAAGGCCGAGCTCGGTTTCGACGCCGATCGCCTGCCGGAGCGCGGCTGCCCGCGCTTTGAGCAGTGGCGCGCGGCGCTCAATCCGCACGAGATCACGCTGATCTTTCCGGCCGCCTATCTCAACAATCCGGCGTCGATGTACGGGCACACGCTGCTGCGCATCGATGCCGCCGACCAGGACGAACGCACGCGCCTGCTCGCCTATGCCATCAACTACGCCGCCAACACCGACGAGACCAGTGGCCTGGTGTTCGCGGTCAAGGGCCTGTTCGGCGGCTACCCCGGGCAGTTCTCGATCGCGCCGTACTACCTCAAGGTGCAGGAGTACAACGACATCGAGAACCGCGACATCTGGGAGTACCGCCTCAACTTCACGCCCGAGGAGATCGAGCGGTTGCTCGCGCATACCTGGGAACTCGGGCCGATCTATTTCGATTACTTCTTCTTCGACGAGAACTGTTCGTACCACCTGCTGGCGCTGTTCGAGGTGGCGCGCCCCGGCCTCGAGCTGACCGAGCGCTTCCGCTGGTGGGCGATTCCGTCCGACACCGTGCGCGCCGTGACCGAACAGCCCGGGCTGCTCAAGGAGGCGGTGTTCCGCCCGGCGCGCGCCACGCAGATTCGCCATCGCCTGCAATACCTGAACGAGCCGCAGCGCGTGCTCGCCCGCGAGCTGGCCGAGAGCCGCGCCACCGTGCAGGACGCGCGCTTGGCGGCGCTTGCGCCCGCGGCCCAGGCGGCGGTGCTGGAGCTGGCACACGAGTACGCGGCCTACCTGCGCGTGACCGGCCGGGTGGACGCGGTCGCGGCGAGCCGCCAGGCGCGCGAGCTGCTGCTCGCGCGCAGTCGGGTCGATGCGCAGGCCGAGTTGCCGCCGGTCGCACCGCCCGCGGTGCGGCCCGATCAGGGGCATCACACTGCGCGCCTTGCGCTCGGCATCGGGCGCGACGATGCGCGTGACTTCCTCGAGCTGCGCGCCCGCCCGACCTATCACGACCTGCTCGACCCGCAGAGCGGCTATGTGCGCGGCGCGCAGATCGAGTTCTTCGAGCTGCGGGCGCGCTACTACCCCCGGGACGACAGCGCACGCCTCGAGTCGTTCTATCCGCTGCGCATCGTGTCGCTGTCGCCGCGCGATGACTTCTTCCGCAGCCTGTCGTGGAGCGCGGACATCGGCTGGAAGCGGTTGCGCCTGGCCGACGGCGCCCGCCCGCTCGCTCTCGACGCCAACCTGGCGTCGGGTCCCGCCTGGGACGTGGGTGCCGAGCGCGGCATCGTCTACGCGTTCGTGCAGGGCACGTTGCAGGCCGACCGTGCGCTCGAGGACGGCTACGCCATCGGCGTGGGGCCGGCGCTCGGCGTGCTGTGGGACCTGTCCGCGAACTGGCGCGCGGACCTGGCCGCGCGCGTGCAACGCTTCGGCGGGGGGGAGGAGCACACGCTGTACGAGGCAACGCTCGCCCTGCGCACCACGCTGACGGCACAGAGCGCGGCGCGCCTCGAGCTCGGCCACACGCGCGACTATGACCATGGCGCCAGCCGCGCGGGTGTCTTCTGGACAAGGTACTTCTGATGCGCCGCGGGGCGCTGCTCGTGCTGGCCGGGCTGCTGCTCGCGGGGACGACGGGCTGCACCGGGTTGTTCTTCCTGCCGCAACGCGGCCACGTGCTCACCCCCGATCGCGTCGGTCTGCAGTACCAGGACGTGTATTTCGACTCCCGCGACGGCGTGCGCCTGCACGGGTGGTGGCTGCCGGCGCAGGGCGAGGCGCTCGGCACGGTGCTGCACCTGCACGGCAATGCCGAGAACATCAGCACCCACATCGGCAACGTCTACTGGTTGCCGGCGCGCGGCTATAACGTGTTCCTGCTCGACTATCGCGGCTACGGCGTGTCGCTCGGCAGTCCCTCGATCGAGGGCGCGCAGGCCGACATCGACAGCGCCATGCAGACGTTGCTGGCGCGCGCCGACGTCGATCGCACGCGTATCGTGGTGTTCGGCCAGAGCCTGGGCGGGGCTCTCGCGATCTACAACGTGGCGCATTCGCCGTACCGCCAGTACGTGCGCGCGCTCATCGTGGAGAGCGCGTTCTCGAGTTTCCGCGCGATCGTGCGCGAGAAGCTCGCGGACTTCTGGCTGACCTGGCCGCTGCAATACCCGCTGTCCTGGACCGTGAGCGACGACTACAGCCCCCTGCCGGTGGTCGATCGCATCAGCCCGATCCCGCTGCTCCTCCTGCACGGCGACCGCGACATGATCGTGCCGCTGCACCACAGCGAGCGCTTGTACGCGGCGGCACGCGAGCCGAAGGCGCTATGGGTGCTGCCCGGCGCGGGCCATATCGAGGCGCTGCGCGAGGAGGCGCGCCGCGACCGGCTCGTGGCATATATAAGGAGTGTCCTGGCGGCGCCCGCGCCCTGACCCGGCCCCCCAGGACGCGTCTTGAAATTGACGCGCCCGGTGCCGGCATCGTCAACAAACCGCCTGCCGCGGTTGCCGCCCGCAGCGGCCGCGGGCTCACAGCGGCCGTTTGCGGCCGGCGTCCCGCCGCCCGTCCGCTGTCCCGGTTGATCGCGGCCGCTGGACTATAGTTTGCATCGCGGCAGGTTGGCGGGGCCCACCACCGCATGGCCAGCGACACGCCGCGCATGAAATACGCGACATCAGGCTCAGCGTCTTGGGGCAAGCGCGCACGGCGTGCTGGCCGGTGCCTGCTCGCCTGGATGCTGGCATGCGCCGCGGCCGTCGCCGAGACGGGCGCGACCCAAACGGTGCGCATCGGCGTCATCACCCCGCCGGGCGAACCGCATCTGCTAGAGCGCTGGACCCTGACCGCGAGCTATCTCGCCGCTGCGCTGCCGGCGCACCGCTTCGAGACCGTGGCGCTGGGTGAATCCGAGCCCGGCACGGCGCTGGCACGCGCCCAGGTCGACTTCGTGGTTGCACCGCCTGCGGAATATGCCGCGCTCGAGGTGACGCACGGCGCCACGCGCCTGCTCACGCTGCGCACCGCGGTGCAGGGCTTCGGCGTGAGCGAGGTCGGCGCCGTGATTGTCGTGCGCGACGATCGCCGCGAGCTGCAGACGCTCGCCGATCTCAAGGGCCGGACGCTGGCGGCCGCAAGCCGCGATTCCTTCGAAGGCTTTCAGATGGCGTGGTACGAGCTCAAGCGCGCCGGGCTCGATCCGTTTCGCGATCTTGCGAGGGTCGAGTTTCTCGGTACCGCACCGGAGCGCGTGCTCGGTGCCGTGCTCGACGGCACCGCCGATGCCGGCACGGTGCGTACCGGCAGTCTCGAATACCTGACGGCGATCGGCGCGCTCGAACCCGGCGCCGTGCGCGTGCTCAACCTGCAGGTGCACGACGGCTTTCCGTTCGCGGCCAGCACGCGCCTGTATCCGGACTGGGCGTTTGCGCGACTGCCGCAGACCAGGAGCGAGCTGGTACGCAAGGTGATGCTGGCGCTCCTGCAGATGACGCCGGCCAGCGCCGCGGCGCGCGCCACCGAGGCCGCCGGCTGGACGCGCCCGCAGGACTACGGACCGGTGCACGAGCTGCTGCGCGAGCTCGGCCTGGGGCCGTATGCCGGTTTGGGCGGCTGGCGGGCGTGGCAGCTGCTGCGCCAGCACTGGCAGCTCAGCCTGGCGTTCGGCGTCGCGCTGTTCGCGCTCAGCCTGCTGGTCGTGCACTACCTGCGCCTGGTGCGCCGGCTGCGTGCCTCGGAGCGCAAACTGCTCGAGATTCGCCACGAGCTCGAGTCCTCGAACGCCGTCCTGCAGCAGCGCTCGACCACCGATGGACTCACCGGGCTCGCCAACCGGCGTGTGTTCGACGAGACGCTCGAACGCGAGTGGACGCGCGCCATGCGCAATGGCGCGCCGCTCGCCGTCATTCTCACCGACATCGATCTGTTCAAGCGGCACAACGACACCTACGGCCACCAGGCGGGTGACGAGTGCCTGCGCCAGGTGGCGGCGACCCTGGCGCGCACGGTCAAGCGTTCCGGCGACCTGATCGCGCGCTACGGCGGCGAGGAGTTCGCGGTGATCCTGCCGAGCACCGATATCCGGGGCGCGGCGGCGGCGGCCGAGCGCATGCGCGTGGCGGTCGAGCGCATCAAGCTCGCGCACATCAACTCCCCGACGCGCGCCGATGTGACCGTCAGCCTCGGCGTGGCCGCGGTCGTGCCGACGCGCGCCTTGAGCGCGCATGCGCTCATCGAGGCGGCCGACCAGGCGCTCTACCAGGCCAAGGCGGTCGGCCGCAACCAGGTGATCCTGGCCGATCTCAACGCCGCGGCCGCCTGAGGCGCCGGGCGCAGCCCGATCGGGCTTGCCGCCTAGCGGCCGCTGGCGCGCAGGCGCATCGACAGGTCGATGGCGCGCACGTGCTTGGTCAGGGCGCCGATCGAGATATCGTTGACCCCGGTCTCGGCCACGGCGCGCACGTTCTCGAGCGTGATGCCGCCGGAGGCCTCGAGGCGGGCGCGCCCCTGGGTTTCCTGCACGGCCTCGCGCAGGCGCTTGAGGCTGAAATTGTCCAGCAGCAGCCGATCGGCGCCGGCCGCGAGCGCCTCGCGCAGTTGCCCGATATCCTCGACCTCGACCTCGACCACGGTGCCGGGGGGCGCCGCGTGCCGCGCGGCGGTGACGGCCGCGCGCACGCTGCCGGCAGCGGCGATGTGGTTCTCCTTGATGAGGATGGCATCGTAGAGTCCCATGCGGTGATTGTGCCCGCCGCCGCAACGCACCGCGTACTTCTGCGCACGCCGCAGTCCCGGTACGGTCTTGCGCGTATCGAGGATCGCAGCGCCGGTGCCGGCGACGGCGTCGACGTAGCGGCGCGTGACCGTGGCGGTACCCGACAGGAGCTGCAGGAAGTTGAGCGCGCTGCGCTCGCCGGTCAGCAGCGCCCGCACCGGACCGGTCAGCAGACAAAGGATCTGCCCGGACTGAACGCGCGCGCCGTCATGCGCCTGCCACTCGACGCGGATCGCGCGGTCGAGCAGACGGAAGGTTTCCTCGAACCATGCCGTGCCGCACAGCACCGCGTCCTCGCGCGTGATGACCTGCGCCTCGGCCTGCGCGCCGGCCGGCAGCAGCGCGGCGGTCAGATCGCCGCTGCCCACATCTTCGGCGAGCGCGCGACGCACGTCCTCGGCGATGTCGTGCGGCAGGGCTGGCACGGCTAGAACATCCCGCGATTGAGCAGGAAGTGCACCCAGATGCTGGCGGCATAGCCGAGCGCGATCGCCCAGGTCCACTTGAGGTGCGCGAAGAACGTGTAGATGCCGCGCGCCTGGCCCATGAGCGCGACGCCGGCGGCCGAGCCGATCGACAGCAGCGAGCCGCCAACGCCGGCGGTGAGCGTCACCAGCAGCCACTGGCCGAGGGCCATGTCCGGATTCATGCTGAGCACGGCGAACATGATGGGGATGTTGTCGATCAGCGCAGAGGCGATGCCGATCAGGATGTTGGCCGTGCTTGGGCCCAGACCGGAGTAGAGGCTCTGCGACAACAGCGCGAGATAGCCGAACGCGCCGAGCCCGCCGACGCACAGCACCACACCGTAGAAGAACATGAGCGTGTCCCACTCCACGCGCTTCATCGAGATGAAGATGTCGAACGGCTTGACCGCCGGTTTGTAGCCCTCGGGCAGGTTGAGCGCGGCGAATTCCGGGCCACCGACGAAGGTATCGCGCAGCTCGTGGCGACGGATGACGTAGCCGAAGATCTTGAGCAGCCCGAGCCCGGTCATCATGCCGAGGAACGGCGGCAGGTGCAGGTAGTGATGCAGCGCCACGGTGGTGGCGATGCTTGCCAGGAACAGCGCGATCACGGTGAACCCGCCGAACTTGACGTCGACGCGCTCGCTGCTGGCCGTCGGGCGCCCCGCGGCAACCGTGAGCGACATCAGCAGCGCGGGCACCAGCCAGTTGACCAGCGACGGCAAGAACAGGGCAAAGAACTCCTCGAACCGGACCATGCCCTTCTGCCAGACCATCAGGGTAGTGATGTCGCCGAACGGCGAGAAGGCGCCGCCGGCGTTGGCGGCGACCACGATGTTGATGCAGGCCACCACGATGAAGCGCCTGTTGTCGCCCGCTACGGCGAGCGCCACCGCCGCCATGAGCAGCGCGGTCGTGAGGTTGTCGGCCAGCGGCGAGATGAAGAAGGCGAGCAGGCCGGTCAGCCAGTAGATCGTGCGCAGCGAGAAGCCCGAGCGTACCAGCCACGAGCGCAGCGCCTTGAAGACGTGGCGCTCCTCCATGGTATTGATGAAGGTCATGGCCGACAGCAGGAACAGCAGCAGCTCGGCATACTCCACCAGGTCTGCGCGCAGCCGCTGGGTCGCGACCCCGGTGAGGTCGGCCTGCCCGTAGGCGAACGCCACCAGCGCCCAGATGATGCCGGCGGCGACGATGACCGGCTTGGACTTGCGCAGGTGCGAGAACTCCTCGCTGATGACGACGGCATAGGCGGCCACGAAGATCGCGAGCGCCGCCAGCGCGGCGGTCGTGCCGGTGAGATTGACGGTCGGAATCTCGGCCGCGGCGTGCGCGAGGTCGGGCAGGGCGGCGGCCAGGGCAGCGAGCAGCAGGCGGTGCATGGAGCGGTTGTCCTTGTGGGTCTGGGCGAGCGGTGGGCGGCGCAGGTTGCGCGGGATTGTACGGCCCGGCCCGCCGGCCAGCCATAGGCCGCCCGGCGGCTTGCCAGGCGGCGCCGCATTGTCGATAGTGGCACGCGTGACCGCCCCGACCGCATCGTCCGCTGTGCCGCCTGTGACGCGGCGCGAAATCCTCGCCTGGGCGATGTTCGATTTCGCCAACTCCGGCTATACCACCGTGGTGCTGACCGCGGTCTTCAACGCCTACTTCGTCGGTGTGGTGGCCGGCCGGGGCGGCGCGGACGACGGCCGCGCGACACTGCTGTGGACGGTGGCGATGGGCATCACCAATCTCGTCATCCTCGTGAGCGCCCCGGTGCTCGGGGCGATGGCCGACTTCGGCGCGCACAAGAAGCGCTTCCTGCTTGCCTCGACCATCGGTTGCGTGGTGTTCACCGCCGCGCTCGCCACCGTCGGGCCGGGCGACGTCGTCGCGGGCATGGTGCTGGTGACGCTCGCCAGCATCATGTTCGGCACCGGCGAGAATCTGATCGCCGGCTTCCTGCCCGAGATCGCGCGCGCCGAGGACATGGGGCGCATCTCCGGCTACGGCTGGTCGCTCGGCTATATCGGCGGATTGCTGGTGCTGGCGCTGTGCCTGGCGTACGTGCGCTGGGGCGAGGCGCACGGCCAGGCCGCGGCCGACTACGTGCCGGTCACCATGCTGATCACCGCCGCGGCCTTTGCGCTCGCCGCGCTGCCGACCTTCGTGTGGTTGCGCGAGCGCGCGCGCCCGAGCGCCTTGCCGGCGGGCGAGCACTACTGGCGCATCGGTTTCGCGCGCGTGCGCGAGACCTGGCAGCATGCGCGCCAGTTCCAGGACCTGTTCCGCTTTCTCGTCACGCTCGCCGTGTACTATTGCGGCATCCACACCGTGATCGTGCTGGCCGCCGTGTACGCGCAGGAGGTGATGGGCTTCGCCACGCGCGAAACGATCCTGCTCATCCTGGTGGTGAATGTCACGGCGGCGGTCGGCGCGTTTGCCTTCGGCCAGCTGCAGGACCGGTTCGGCTCGGTGCGCACGCTGATGGCGACGCTGCTCGTCTGGATCGGTGCACTGGGGGTTGCCTACCTGACCGCGACGCGCGCCGGCTTCTGGCTGGCGGCCAACCTGATCGGCATCGCGCTCGGTTCCAGCCAGTCGGCGGGGCGCGCGCTGGTCGGGCAGTTCTCGCCCGCCGGGCGCTCCGGGGAGTTCTTCGGCCTGTGGGGTCTGGCCGGCAAGAGCGCGGCGATCGTGGGACCGGTCAGCTACGGCATCATCACCTACGTCTCGCGCGGCAACCATCGGCTGGCGCTGCTCGCCACGGCCGGCTTCTTCGCGCTCGGCCTGGTGCTGCTGCTGCGGGTCGATGAGCGGCGCGGGCGCGCCGCGGCGCTGCGCGGGGAGTGAAATCGCCCGGCGGCGCCACTATCATCAGGGTCATCGGAACCACCAATCACGTGCCGGCCTCACCCCTCCTGTTGGTCTTGCCAGTCCTCGGCCTTGCGGCCCTCTGGCTGCTGTGGCGCTGGGGCGTGCGCCATTGCGAGGCGGCCAATGTCGCCGACTGGGGTCATCCCTGGCTCAACCGGCTCGACGGGCTCAACCGCATCTTCTGCCGGCGGTTCCATCGTCTCGAGCACGACACGGTGCAGCTGCCGGCGCAGGGACCGGCGCTGGTGGTGGCCAACCACGTCTCCGGTCTCGACCCGCTGCTCATGATCGCGGCCAGCCCGCGGCCGCTGCGCTTTCTGATCGCGCGCGAGCAGTACGATCGCTGGTACCTGCGCGGCCTGTTTCGCGCCATCGGCTGCATCCCGGTCGAGCGCACGCGCAACCCGCGCGCGGCGCTGCGCGCGGCGCGCGCGGCGCTCGCGCGCGGGGAGGTGGTGGCGCTGTTCCCGCACGGGCGCATCCACCTCGATCATCACCCGCCGGCGCCGCTCAAGCGCGGGGTGGTGACGCTGGCGCAGCTGACCGGTGCGCCGATCGTGCCGCTGCGCGTCGAGGGCGTACGGGCCCAGGGGCTCACGGTGCCGGCGGTGTTCGTGCGCTCGCGCGCGCGGCTGTATCGCCTGGCCACACTGCACATCCACGACACCCACCCCGACACCCTGTTGCACCAGCTGGCCGACATGCTGGCCGGCCGTCGCCCGAGCGGCGCGTCATGAGCGAGGCGCTCGGCACGCTGCACTGGATCGTGGTCACGCTCGGCTGGGGCGGCGGCATCGTCGTGCTGATCCTCACCGTACTGTTCCTGCAGGACATCTTCCAGAAGCAGCACGCGGTGCGGCGCAACTTCCCGGTGATCGGGCGGTTGCGCTACTTCCTCGAGCGCCAGGGCGAGTACTTCCGTCAGTACTTCTTCGCCGGCGATCGCCAGGAGCTGCCGTTCAACCGCGCCACGCGCACCTGGATCTACCGCGCCGCCAAGGGCGTGGGGGCGACCATCGGTTTCGGCACGACCAACGATCTGCGCGAACCGGGCTCGATCCTGTTCGTCAACGCGCCGTTCCCGGTGCAGGAGGAGGAGCGCATGCCGACGCCGCCGCTGCTGATCGGCGACGGCTACTGCGCACAGCCGTTCCTGGCGCGCTCGATTCTGAATTGCAGCGCCATGAGCTTCGGCGCCGTCTCGGCGCCGGCAGTGCGCGCACTGTCGTTCGGCACCGCGCAGGCCGGCTGCTGGCTCAACACCGGCGAGGGCGGGCTGGCGCCGCATCACCTGGCCGGCAACGGTGACGTGATCTTCCAGCTCGGCACCGCCAAGTACGGCATCCGCGAGCTCGATGGCCGCTTCTCGCCCACGCGGGCGCGCGAGCTCGGCAGGTTCGTCAAGGCCTTCGAGGTCAAGCTGTCGCAGGGCGCCAAGCCCGGCAAGGGCGGCATCCTGCCCGGATCGAAGGTGACGGAGGAGATCGCCGCGATCCGCGGTATTGCGGTCGGCCAGGACTCGATCAGCCCCAACCGCCACACCGACATCGGCAACATCGACGAGCTGCTCGACTTCGTCGTGCGGCTGCGCGACCTGACCGGCTGCCCGGTCGGGGTCAAGACCGCGATCGGCAGCGAGCTGTTCGTCAACGAGCTGATCGAGGCGGTGTTGCGGCGCGGCCTGGCGGACGCGCCGGACTTTCTCACCATCGACGGTGGCGAGGGCGGGACCGGCGCCGCGCCGCAGGCGCTCGCCGACCACGTGAGCCTGCCGATCATGGAGGCGCTGCCGATCGCGGCGAGCGCGCTCATCGCGGCGGGCCTCAAGCCACGCATCCGCCTGGTGGCGAGCGGCAAGCTCGCGACCAGCGCGCGCGCCGCCTGGGCGCTGTGTCTGGGGGCGGATTTCGTCGCGAGCGCGCGCGGCTTCATGTTCGCGCTCGGCTGCATCCAGTCGCTGCGCTGCCACCAGAACACCTGTCCGACCGGCATCACCACCCACAACAAGCGCCTGCAGCGCGGCCTGGTGGTAGAGGAGAAGTCGCAGCGCGTGGCCAACTACGTGCGCGCCATGAACCACGAGATCGACATGATCGCGCACTCCTGCGGCCTCAAGCACGCGCGCGAGCTGCGCCGCCGCCACGCGCGCATCGTCGCCACCGCCGGCAAGAGCGTGCCGCTTGACGTGCTCTACCCCTATCCGAACGATGCGCCGGCGACGGGCGCGCCCCGGGCTGGCCCGGCGTAACGGGGAATCGGCTTGAAAACCTGGGGGCTTTGCCCCCAATAACCAGCGCAACCGAACATTCAGGGGTCGCCCGCATGCGGATGGACAAGCTCACCACCAAGTTCCAGGAGGCACTCGCCTCCGCGCAGAGCCTCGCGCTCGGGCGCGATAACCAGTTCATCGAGCCGGTGCATCTGATGGCCGCGCTGCTCGACCAGGAGGGCGGCACCACCCGCAGCCTGCTCACCCGGTGCGACGTCAACGTCAACGCCCTGCGCGCCCGGATCGGTCAGGCGCTCGATCGCCTGCCCAAGGTGGAAGGCGTGGGCGGCGACGTGCACGTGTCCAACGACCTCGGCAAGCTGCTCAACCTCACCGACAAGTACGCGCAGAAGCGCGGCGACCAGTTCATCTCCTCGGAGCTGTTCGTGCTCGCCGCGCTCGAGGACACGGGCGAGCTCGGGCGGCTGCTGAAGGAGGCCGGTGTTTCGAAGAACGGCGTGGAGAAGGCCATCGAGCAGCTGCGCGGCGGGCAGAAGGTCTCCGACCAGAGCGCCGAGGACACGCGCCAGGCACTCGAGAAATACACCATCGATCTCACCGAGCGCGCCGAGCAGGGCAAGCTCGATCCGGTGATCGGGCGCGACGAGGAGATCCGCCGCTGCGTGCAGATCCTGCAACGGCGCACCAAGAACAACCCGGTGCTGATCGGCGAGCCGGGCGTGGGCAAGACCGCGATCGTCGAGGGCCTGGCGCAGCGCATCGTCAACGGCGAGGTGCCGGAGGGCCTGAAGGGCAAGCGGGTGCTGTCGCTCGACATGGGCGCGCTCATCGCCGGGGCCAAGTACCGCGGCGAGTTCGAGGAGCGCCTGAAGGCGGTGCTGCGCGACCTCGCCAAGCAGGAAGGCCAGATCATCCTGTTCATCGACGAGCTGCACACCATGGTCGGCGCCGGCAAGGCCGAGGGCGCGATGGACGCCGGCAACATGCTCAAGCCCGCCCTCGCGCGCGGCGAGCTGCACTGCATCG
>CAZVUN010000078.1:0-14554 GCA_964629975.1 uncultured Acidiferrobacteraceae bacterium
GGTCCGGGAGACCGCGATACCGCCGCTGCCGGCGGCCACGTTCGAAGTGACGATCGAGCGCGCCCCCGCGCCCAGGGCCGCGCCCGTGCCCGCGCTGCCCACGCCCGGGCCACTCGCCGTGCCGAGGCCGGCGCCGGGCTTCAGATCCTTGTTGAGCTTGCTCGGCACGGCAGTGTCGCGCAGGTCGGCGAGCTCGTCCTTGAAGGCCAGCAGGCCGGAGCGCTCGGCCTTGGCGCGCGCCGCCTCGACGCGCTTCTTCTCTTCGACCACCTTGTCGGGCTTGGGCGGCGGCTTCTTGGCCGGCTCCTTCTTCGCCACCTCGACTTCCTTTTTCACCTCGACCGGCGGCGGTGGCGGTGGCGGCGTCGGGCGCTCGAGCATGAGCTTGGCCAGACGCTCGGGCACCTCGGCGACGCGCGTGCGATCGATCTTCGGCACCGGCAGGAACGCCATGATCAGCGACAGGATGAGGATCGCGAGCAGCGCGCGCCGCAGGATGCGGCGGAAGCGCTCCTCGTCCTCCTCCGACACGGACCAGGGCAGCACCGGCGAGTGGTAGTAGGCGGTCACGCGCGCTCCTAGGTTGATGCCTTCTTCAGCACCGCGAGCGAAATATTGTCGTAACTCGCGCGCACGCAGGTCAGCATGATTTTCTTGAGCAGGCGGTAGGGAATCTCCTTGTCGCCCATGATCGTGACCTCGCGCCCGGTCCTGGCATCCGGCGGCTGCCCGCGCTTGAGCCCGATGCCGAGGGTCGCCTGATGATCGAGCTCGGTCTTGAGCGCCGCAATCACTTCGCTGTCGGAGTTCATCACCTCCGCCACCGCGGCCACCCTGCGCCCCTGCACGATGATCTCCTCGTCGTTGACCACCACCACGACCGTCGCCTTCGGCTGCTTCTCGGCGATCGACTCGGGCAGCTTCACGGCCTTGGCGCTCGGCAGCACCTCGACATCCGAGGAGTGCAGCAGCAGGAAGAACACCAGGATGGTGAAGATGTCCATGAGCGAGACCATGTTGAGCCCGCCGCCCGCGGCCCTGCGCTTGTGGTGACGCTGCATGCGCAGCGCCCGGCGTGACATCTTCATGCGCGCCTACCTTCGCTTCTTGGCCGGCGCCACCGCGGCCGGGGCGCTCGCCGCCGGGGCGGCACTGGCGCTCAGCAGCGGCGCATCGCCGATAGACACGTCGGGAAACAGCTCGTAGCGCGACACCGAGCCGCCCTGCGCGGTTTCGTACATGCGCACCGCATCCATGACCTGCACCAGGATGTCGTACGGCGTTTCCGGCTCCGACAGGATGGTTGCGGCAGTCTTGTCCGGGAAGCGCTCCTTGATCTGGCGCAGCACCTCGCTCAGCTCCCGGTAACCGTGGCCCTTGTCGGTTTTCTCGATGCGCCGCAGCAGCCCGCGCGAGCGCTCGTTGAGCTCGAGCGCGTTCGGCCGGATGATGACTTCGAGCTGCAGGTCCTGCTTCACGTCCACGGCACTGCTCGCCGCCGGCGGCAGGTTGAGCTCGTGAATGGTAATGCGCGAGAACACCGCGGTGATCAGCAGGAACGGCACCAGGATCACCATCAGGTTCATGAACGCCGTGATGTTCATCTCCTCCGGCGGCGCCACGTGACGGCGGAAGCGGCCTCTCATGCGAACGGATCCGTCATGGCAATACCTCGACGCGGGGTCCGGTCACGGGTCATGCCGCGGCCCCGGCGCGCGCGTGCTCGGTCACCATGTTGAGAAACTTGACCGCGGCCATCTCCAGGCTGTCCACGATCTGCGTGGTCTTGGATTGCAGCACCGAATGGATCAGCAGCAGCGGGATGGCCACCATCAGGCCGAAGGCCGTGGTGTTCATCGCCACCGAGATGCTCTTCGACAGCAGCTCGGCCTTCTCCGCGGGGCTCGCGCTCGCCACCGCGGTGAATGCCTGGATCAGGCCGATGACGGTGCCGAGCAGTCCGAGCAGCGTGGCGATGTTGGCGAATCCCGACAGGTAGTGGGTGCGCCGCTCCAGACGCGGCACGATCTCCATCAGGCCCTCTTCCATCGCGGTCTCGATGTCCTCGCGCCGGCGCGCATTCTTGATGCGCGACAGGCCGTAATTGAGGATCTTGGCCACGGCGACATCGGACTTGCCGGTGGCCGACATGGCCTTCTGGAAGTTGCCGGCCTGCAGCACCGGCATGACCTCTTCCCAGTATTTGCGATTGGCGAACTGGGAACGCGACAGATAGATGTAGCGCTCGATCGCCACGGCCGCGCCGGCGGCGGCGACCACGGCGATCGGGAACATCCAGAAGCCGCCCTCCTGGAAGAAGCGGACGATGGTTGCGTAGGTTTCCATGGGTTCTCCTGTGCGCTGATCTATTTCGGATTCGGACTGCGAGCGGCTGTCGCGGCGGCGGCCGCGCCGTTCAACTGCCCGTGATACTGCACCTGGCGGCGGAATACGTCGCGGTCGATGGGGGCAAGCGCCTCATCGAGGAGGCTCTGCACCGGCCGCCCGACGAGATCGCCGGGCTGCGCCTTCTTCCACGGGACGATGTAGGTGACCTTCGGCAGTTCGCGGTTGCCGATGATCTGCGTGCCTTCGAGATCGGCACGGTCGACGCCGCGCTTCTCCGCGGCCTGTGCCGGCAGCATGCACAGGCCGGCCAACGACAGCATCGCAATGACTGGTCTCATGGTGTGGTTCCCGTCTGGTTGCTGGCCCGCCTGGCGCCCTGGCTGCGCTGTTTCAGGTCGGCGATCCATTTGTCGACTTGTTTGGCCTCGGCCGGGTTGAGCTCACGATAGCGCAGGTAATGCGTGAGCGCCTTGTCGAGCTCGCCCAGATACAGATCGTAGAGAATCGCGATGTTCAGGTGTGCAAACGGATAGTTCGCGTCGACCTCGAGCGCCTTGTCGTAGGCCGCGCGCGCCTCCTGGAACTGCCCCAGGGCGCGCCGCGCCATCCCGAGTTGATTGTAGTACGCCGCCTGGCCGGGGTTGATGCGGATCGCCTGGTCGAGCGCGTCCGCGGCTTCCTTGTAGCGTCCTGCCCGGTAATAGAGTATCCCGAGATTGGCGTGCGGACCCGATAGTTCCGGATATTTGCGCGTAAGCTCCAGAAGAACGGTCATCGCCGCCTGGTCCTGCCCGGCCTTCATGGCCGCGAGCGCCCGGTCGTAGGCCGCCTGCGCCGCCGGCGGCACCCACGCCTCGGCCTTGGCCGGCGCGGCCGCGGGTTTGGCCGGGACCGGTTCACGCCCAAGCGGCGTGGCGCAACCCGCCACCGCGCCCAGGGCGGCCAACAGCACGCCCCACCCGGCCGCCCTAGCGGATGCCATGGATCACCCCTTCGCTGCGCTCGGCCTTGGCATAGCGCACCGGGCGCAACTTGCCGAGCGCCGTGAAACTCTGCTTCACCCACTTGTCGTACACGCCCTGGGTGGTGCGCCTGGCATTGACCTCGTGGATCTCGATCGCCTTCTCCTCGAACGGGAACGCCTGCTCTTCCAGCATCACGTTGTACTGCTCGAGCTCATCGGCCTTCAGGCCCTTGGGACGCTGCGACGCGAGCAGCGCGCGGCTGAAATCGTTGTAGATTTCGGCGATGCGGTAGGTCGAGGCGGTCGTGACCTCGGCCACGCCGTAGTCGGCGGCGAGCGTGTAGGCGTCGATCGCACCCTGCATGCGCTCCTTCTTGGTCTTGAGGCTCTTCTTGAGCGGCTCGACCAGCGCGACCTTGCGATAGGCCTCGTAACTCGGCTCGGCGATCTGCATCGCAGCGCTTGCCGCCAGGAACCGCGTGCGCTCGGTGCGCGCCTTGCCGCCAGCCTGATCGGCGCGCACGATCTCCTTCAGCCACTTCATCTGCTCCGCCGCCTGCCCCTGCTTGGCGGCGAGCGTCGCGAGCCGCTGGCGCGCCTCGATCGCGGGCTCGAGCGGACTCGGGTACTGCTGCACGTAGCGTTGATAGGTCGCCTGCGCGCTCTTGGCGTTGCCGGACTTCTCGTGCAGCTCGGCCGCCTGCCACATGACCTCGCGCTGCACCGCCGGCTCCTTGCTGGTGGCGGCGAGGCGCTCGAACTCGACCGCGGCCTTGGCGTACTGCCCGCCTTCCAGATAGCTTGCGGCCAGCTTGCGATCGACCTCGCCCTGCAGCGGGTGGTTCGGGTAGCTGCGCCGAAACTGTTCGAGCGCGCGCGACGCCCCGCTCCAGTCCTTGAGCGCGAGCAGCCCGGCGGCGGCGTCGTAGTCGGCGGTGGCGCGAATCGGCGAGCTCGGCGCCACCTGTCCGACGCGCTGGAACATCGCCACTGCGCCGCGCGTGTCGCCGGCAGTGCGTAGCTGTTCGCCCTGCTTGTATACCGATGCCGCCAGGCGCTCGACCAGCGCCGGGCGCAGCGGGTCCTTGTCCGGCGTGAGCGCGAGCACCTGCTGATACGCCAGCTCGGCGCGGCTGTAATTGCCGCGCTCGAACTCGACATGCGCGACCACGGTATAGGCCGTGCGCCGCATCGCCGCCGGCGCCTCGGGCTGCAGCGCCAGCACGCGGTTGGCCACCGCCTGTGCCTGGTCGCCGGCGCGCAGGGCGTAGAGCTTCTCCGCCGCGTCGGTCAGGACCGCCGGTACGCGCCGGTCCTGCGGGAAGGTGTCGGCGAAGCGCAGCGCGCTGCCCGTGAGCTTCTGCTGTACCGCGGTCTTGTTGACACCGGTCGATTGGCGGTCGAGCGCGGCATACGCGAGCAACGCGCTGTAGCCGGCCTCCGCACTCTTGGCGTGCGCCGGGTAGTCATAGGCGGTGCGCTCGTACTCGGCGGCCGCCTGCGCATAGTCGTGCGATTCGTACAGCGCCTCGGCCAGCAGGAAATTCATCTGCGCTGCCTGCGGGTCCTGCGGGAACGAATCGAGATAGACCCGATACCAGCGCGCCGCCTCCTGGTAGGCGGCGACCGACTCGGCCGCCTGCGGCTTGCCGGCCGGCGCCTTGGTGCGCTGCGCCACGGCGTGGTAGTGCCGCGCCAGCTCATCGAGGTGCTTCTGCACGTACGGCTGCACGCGCGCGTAGTCGGCCGGGGTGTTGACGCGCCGGTATTCGCTGCTCACGCCGTAACGCGTCACGAACTCCTTCTTGGTATTGAGCGCGAGCGTGGCGAATTCCGCACCCTGGTAGGCATCGATCGCACGCACCTGCACGAGCGGCGCCTGCGGGTGCGTCGGGTAGCGGCGCGCGAATGCGCTGTAGGTGTCGGCCGCGTCCTTGATGCGGTCCTGCTTGAGATACAGGTCGCCGAGCTCGCGATAGACGCGGAACTCGTAGTCGCGCCGTCTGCCTTGCGCGAAATACGGCGGCATCGATTCGGCGCCGTTGAGATTGGCGAAGCACAGACTCGTGACCCGCAACGTATCGTCGACCAGCTCCTTCTCGGCGCGCGACAACGACGGGATGTCTTCCGTCGCCGAACCGAGCTCGCGCCCGATCAGGCGCCGGTCGAGCACGGCAAAGAACGAATGCAGCGCCTCCTCGTGCTGGCCCTGCTTGAACTGCGACCAGCCGCGCATGTACAGCGCGCGCTCGAAGTACGGTGAGCCCGTGCCGGTCTGAATGATCGTGCTGTACGCCTGCTCGGCGCCGCGATAGTCCTGCACCGTGAACAGGATCTCGCCGCGGCGAAACTGCGCCTCGTCGCGGTGCGGGGTGTTCGGGTAACTCGTCACCAGGCGATTGAGCGACGCCAATGCCCCGTCCAGGTCGCCGCTCTGCTCCTGCGCCTTGGCGAGCTGATACAGCACGCGATCATTGCCGCTGTAGTTCGGGTAGGCCCGCAGCAGGTCCTGGTAGAGCCGGATGGCGCTGCGATAGTCCGCCTGCGCCGGCGCGCCCTTGCCCGGCGCGTCGCCCCCGAGGGCGCGCTCCTCGGATCCCTGCAACTCGAGGTCGCCCAGCCGGCGCAAGGCCTCGGGGCGCCGCGGGTCGCCGGGCGCGGTGCGCACGAACTCCGCATAGCCGGCGATCGCCTTCTCGCGCCCGCCCGCGATGTTGGCATCGCGCTCGATGGTTACGCTGCGGTCCTCGAGACTCCTCAGCGTGAGCTCATCCGGCGCACCGCGCCTCTTGCCGGCGCAACCCGCCGCGAGCGCCGCTGCCAGCGCGACCATGACGGCCCGGCGCATCATGGCGTCGCCTCCACCGGCCGCGCCTCGGCCTTGGCGGCCGCCTCGTCGTAGATCTGCGCCACGGCAAAGCGCGCCTGCGTGAGGTACGAAGCAATGCGTTCCTGCAGGCGCTTGAGCTCCTCGACCGCGAGGTCCGCGAGGTAGCGCTCCTGCTCGGCCGAGACACCGGCGAGCTCGCTGCGCAGCACCGCGATGCGCGCGCGCAGCGCGCCGATACGCGTGCCGAAGGCGTCGAGGATGCCGGGCAGCTCGCGCTGCGCGCGTTCGAGCGACGCGCGCCGCGTCCCGTATTGCGCGAGTTCGGCATCGAGCGCCTGCAGCGATTGCTGCGCCTCCCACAACCGCGGCTTGAACTCCGCGTGCAGGTCCCACAGCAACACCCCGCGCAGACGCCGGTACTTCTCGCTGAGCGCCGCCGCCTCCGCGCCCGACAGGCCGGCAAGCCCCGCCTTGACGCGCGCCAGCCGCGCGAGCTGCTCCTGCGCCTTGTCGTCGGCCAGGGCCTCGGCATCGCCCTCGGCGGCGATGCGTTCGAGCTCGGCGGCGTAACGGTCGCGCTCCGCCCGGAACTGCTCGACCGACCTGGCACGGCTGTCGGCGAGCACGCGCGGCAACCGCTCGGCGTGCGCGCGCCGACGCGTGGCGAGAACGGTATCGAAGGTGTTGATGTCCTCGGCCCAGCGCGCCAGATTGGCGCGCAGGTACTGGATGTCGCGGAAGTTCTTGAGCGCCTCGTGGAACTCGTGGCCCGCGAGCAGCGTCAACAGGTAGCGGCTCTCGGCGGTTTCCGGCAGCGCCTGCACCTGCCAGAACCAGCCCATCTCCTCGCCCGGATTGAGCGCGAGCAGCGCCTCGGTCAGGCGCCCGGCCCGGATCGCCGCGATCGACTCGTCGAGGCGGCTGAGCTCGCGGTCGTACAGCACCACCGCCTGCTCGTATCCCTCGAGCGACTGGCGATAGGCGCCGGCCTTGCCGAGCGCGTACGGGATGGCGAGCAGCGACTCGAGCACCGCCGTGTCCTGCAAGGTGCGCCCGCGCAGCTCCATCCACGGCACCAGCGCGCGCTCGTACTGCCCATCGAGCGAATGCGCCCAGCCCATGCCGAGCAGTGCCTTGTTCGACTGCGGCCCCGCCAGCCGCACGCGCTCGAGGAAACCCTTGGCGGCGCCGTGGCGACTGTCCTGCAAGGCCGCGTAGCCGAGCGCGACATTGGCCTTGTCGCGCAGCGCCTTCAATTCCTCCGTGGCGACGGCGCTGGCGCCGGCCTCATCGAGCAGCGCCATGCCCTGCTCGACCTCGCCGGCCCGCACCAGCGCCACGCCCAGGTTGTAGCGGCCGAACAGCGCCCACTCCGACTTCCTCGACACGCGCTTCAACACCGCCACCGCGTCCGCAGGCAGGCCCTTGCCCATGAGCAGGTTGGCCACGAGCACGTGGCGCTCGGCCTCGAGCTCGCCCGGCAGCTCCCCGGCGATGCGCGCGAATGCCGCCAATGCCTCGTCGCTGTGGCCACGCTGGTACAGGATCTTGCCCAGGTAGAACCAGGCGCGATCGCGTATCACCGGCTCGACCGTCTGTTCGGTGAGGCGCTCGAAGATCTTCGCCGCCTCGAGGTGCAACCCGTAGGACAGGAACATGCCGCCCCGCAGCAGCTCGGCGTCATAGCGGTGCCGCTGCACGCGCTCGAAGTGCTCCGACACCATCAGGCTGGTGAGGGCCGGGAAGTAATTCTGCTGGTAGAAATCGAACAGCACCGCACCGTAGTGCGGGTCGCGCACCTGGCGCGCCTCGCTCAGGCGCGCGGCCTGCGCCGCCCCGGCCACGAGCAGCGTACACAACCCCAGCGCCAGCGCGCCGTGGGCCGTGCGATGTGACCGCCCGCGCCTCATCGCCCGCTACTGCCAGTCCTTGACGCGGAACTCCGGCTGCAGCTTGGCCTCGACGTCGCGAATCTGCAGCTCGATGTATTTCGGCTCGGTGCCCTTCTCGAACACCAGCGTGGTGCCGCGGCGGTAGTCACGCTCGTGCGGCCCCTTGCCGGTGAAGAACGCCACCAGCTCGTGCTTGCCGACCGGCAGGTTGCCGAGATACAGCCGCTGCACGCCGCCGCGGTGCAACGCCTGCAACTCGCGCTCGGTATACAGGTAGTTGGTGACGACCTTGTCGTTGAGCTTGACCTGCACGGAATCGAGCTGGAACGTCTGCCCCACATCGACCGACAGGAACACCGCCAGCTGCGTGCTGGCCGGGAACAGCAGCTCCTCCTCCAGCACGAACAGGTCGCGGTTGAGCTCCATGACCTGCTTCTTGAGGCTCTGCACCTTGCTGTCGAGCACGCTGAAGGTTTCGCTCTTCTTGGCCGCGTCCTCGGCCGCCCAGGCGGGGGTCAGGACGAGCAGCGCAAGCGTGAGCAATGCATGGCTCGCGCGACGTGCGGCGCCGCGCCAATTGATCTGCGATGTCATAGGATGGGTCATGGGCTAGTACCACAAGGACAGGAATAACTGCATGACGTGCGCATCGAACGAGTACAGCTCGCCGGTGCGCACGTCCGTGAAGTCGTCATACAGGAAGCGCCCGAAGTCGTAGGCGAAGTTGGCGGTGCCGCGTTCAAAGATCGACCAGCGCGCAAACGCGCGCGAGAGGGTCAGCCCGAGGAAATGGCTCTGGAAGGTGCTGAGTTCCTTGTCGCGTGCCATGTACTGATAGTTGCTCGGGAAGTTGTCGCTGTAGAACGAGGCGGCGTTCTGCGTGTAGTAGCGGTAGTGTACCCCCGCGGTCCAGTGATCGGCGCCGAGAATGCCCCCGCGCAGGTCGTAACCGAGCTCGAGGGTGTTGGCACGGATCTGCCAGGTATCCCAGAAGTAGCGATAGTCGACGCGCAGCGACGAGGTGAGCCGGTTGTCGACGGTGCCGAGACCATAGACATTGCGCAACGCGATCGTGTTGCTGTCGCGCGTGCCCGGGTACACCTCCTCGACATAGACGCCCTGCACCCGCGCGTAACGATACGGGTTCTTCAGGTAACCGGATTCCAGCACCGCCTCGTAGTCGAGGCTCGCGACCCAGCGCCGGGTCAGGACCTGGGAAACGCCGAGGCGGTAGCCGTAGCGGCTGAGCGGCGCCTCGAAGTCGGTGTCGGCGCGCTTGACGGTGTCGTCGCCGCGGGTGTACCCCAGGTTGAGGGTGGTCATGCCGCCGAACATCTCGTGCGCCATGCTCAGGCCGAAGGTATCGGCGAGGTAGTCCTTCTCCTTGCTGCTCGACAGCGACAGCCCCAGCAGCGTGTTGCGGTTGAGGTAATCGATGCCGACCCCGGTCTCGGTGCGCTTGTCCTTGTACGGGCTGGCCTGCGTCACCACGTCGATCGACGCGCTGCTGACGTAGTCCTGGTAGTAGCGCGCCGACACCGACACGGTCTCGGCGAAGCCCTTGCGCACCAGCAGCGCCGGGCCCGACACCGTGACGCCGCCGCCGTCGTAATAGTGATAGAGCGCATCGGAGCGATCCTCCGGCAGCACGATGGCGTGCGCCTGCGGCGTCTGCCCGGCGGCGGCCGCGGCCAACAATGCCGCGACGCACACGCCGCGCCGCCAACCGCGCGGCCTGCCCCTCCCGATGTCCGTCACCTGCGCACCCCCGCCCCGTCAGTTGCAGCCGCAACCGCCGCCCTGCCCGACACCGCCGCCGCGCGCCGCCTCGCGCACCTCGAACACGTGCTGGCGGTAGGCGTCGGACAGCGGGTCGCGCGAGAAGCTCATGAGCGGATCGGCCAGCCACTCGCGCTCGTACGGCTTGACCCAGGGCTGCGGCGTGCTACACGCGCCGAGCGCCGCGGCGCCCACCAGTACCAGAAGACCCGCCAGGGCGATTGCCTTCATTGCTTGAGCAGCTCGCGAATCTGCTTCTGGTAAGTGGCCTCCACACCCGGCTTGTAGCCGCGGTGCACGTAACGCACCTTGCCGTTGCGATCGACGATGAGCGTGGCCGGCATGGTGTCGACGTCGTACAGCCGGCTCACCCGCTTGTCGGTATCGAGCAGGACCGGGAAACTCACACCGAGCTTGCGCGCGAGCTCGCGCGCCGCGCCCGGATCATCGTCGATGTTCACGCCAAGCAGTGTGAACCCCGCATTGTGGAACTGCGCGTGCAGCTTGTTGAGCTCGGGCATCTCCTGCCGGCACGGCCCGCACCAGGTCGCCCAGAAGTTGATCAGCACGACCTCCCCGCGCAGATCGCGCAGGCGCAGATTCTGCCCGGCCGCGCTCTTCAGTGTGAAGTCCGGCGCGCTCTGCCCCGTCGCCGGCAGGGCCGCATGGGCGGGCGGCGACGGCATGGCAACCGCAACCAGCAGCGCACCGCCCAGCATGGCGGCGAGGCGCAACAGACGTGGGGACGTAATCGTGTCTGGCTTCATGCAGAACCTCAGAAAAAGACCGATAACCCGGCGGTCAGCTCGAAATTGTGCGTCATCTTGTTCGTGCCGAGGATATCGGACTCGAACATGTAGTCGCGCACCGTCACGTGCAGCGCCAGCCAGTCGGTTGGCAGCATGCGTATGCCGATGCCAAAGTTGAAGGAGAAGCGATCCTCGTCGATGAAGGAGGTGTTGCCCACGCCCGCCAGCACGTAGACAGCGGACGTCATGGCGCGCCCCTTGCCCAGGAACACCTCGCCCGGGAAGAAGTTGAAGCCGACCGACAGCGCATAGTACGTCAAATCCTCCTCGCGCGACGGGAACACGCACAGCCCCAGATTGCACAGCGCCTCGTCCGTCACCGTCGTCTTGGCGTACACGCCCTCGAGGAAAAAGTCCTCCGCAACGTGGTATACGAGGCGCCCGCCGAAAACATTGCTCGAGCCGAAGTCCTCCACGCTGAACAGGCCGGCATACACGCCGACCTCGAAGTTCTCGGTGTCGATGCGCGGGATGATGACCTCGCGCCGGTCGATGGCCGGCTCGACCACCTGCTCCGGGCTCGGCGGGGACGTGCTCTCGGCCGCCATGGCGGCCGATGCGGCGGTGGAGATCAAAGCGGCAACAAACAGGGCAATGGGTTTCATGCTGTGCTCAGAAGAAGAAGGAGAAGCCGAGCGAGATTTCATCGTATCGGTCGCTGCGGTCGACGTCGATCAGAACGACGTGCTGCCGGTAGTCGGCCCGTACCATGAAGCGCTCGGTGAGGTAGGCCAGCACACCGATACCGGCACTCGCCAGATCGGACTTGGTTTCGATGCGCTCGACCGCCGTGGCGCGCGGCGTGTTGGTGAACTGCCCGGCCGCGAGCGTGAGGAACGGCACGAACCGCCAGTCCGGTGCCAGTTCCGAGCGGATACCGAGGGACCAGAGCTGCGAGCTGGAGAAGTCGCCCGACACCTGACCGAAGGTGAGCTCGGCATGCAGCTTGTCGGTCAGCTTGTAGGCCGCGTGCACCAGCATGATCGGGTCCTTTTCCAGTTGGCCGCCGGCCACGCCGAGCTCGAAGCGGCGACTGAGGTAGTCTTCCATTACGACATCGCGAAAGCTGGTCGGCACACCGGCCTCGATGGTGGTGCGTTCCATCTGCGCGCGTGCCACCCAGCCTTCCTTGCCGGCGGCGGTGCGGATCTTGAACCAGTCGGTGCGGCGCTTGAGGATCTCGATGCGCTCGCCGCGCGCGACCACATGGAACAGCGGATAACCGCGTCCCGGTCCGGTGTGCATCTCGAGATAGGCATCTGCCACCTGGACCTGCGGGTTCGTCTCCTCGGCCCAGGCCGGCGCCAGCATCAGCCAGGCCACACACAGCAGCAGCGCGCGCTTCACGGAAGGCAGGTGCTCGGCCCGGCAACCTGGGTGCTGATCCAGGAGAGAATGGCAGTGTAGTTCGCGTCCCCGGCCGTAAATATGTCGCCACCCGCGTGGCTGCCGACAATGGACTGGGCGCCGGCCAGCGGTTCGAGCAGCAGCTTGCTGTTGACCGGATCGATCAGGTTGGCGAAACCCTTGGCCGCGCGGTAGTTGTAATCCATCTCGGGCGTGTTGGGCAGGGCGTTGGCGTAGATCTTGAACGCGCCGCCCGCGCTCGCGTTGATCAAGTGACACCCGGCTGCCGAGCAGGTGCGTCCGCCGATGTTCTGGTCGAGGATCGGATTCACGGTCGCCTGGAATGTCGGGCAGTCGAGCGTGTCTCCGGCCGCGAGCGGGCTGTTGGAGGCCTCGTGCCCGCACGCCGCCAGGCCAAATGCCAGCGACGCGATCAAAAGCGAGGCGGGCCCGATGCCCGCCTCATGGTACCGCCGTAACAACGCCATAGACCGACTATTCTACGGTGTTGTGCATGCCGCTTGTATCCAGTTGCGGATGGTCAGGTAGTCGGCCTCCGTGGTCGACAACACCGGGCCGGGCGTGCCGCCGCCCGCTGGCGCGACCTGCGGATGCACCGGGTTGGTGCCGGTCGAGGTTGGACGGCGCAGCAGCGACGCGTTGGCGGCATCGCACACGTTGCTGATCATGCTCAACGTGATGTTGAAGTCGCCCTCCGCCTGGCCGGTCAGGACATAACGCTGACCGGGCGAGAAGGTCGGGTTCGGACCCGTCGGCGCAACGCCCGGCGTGCCGACCGCCTGGTGGCAGGAACCGCAGCGGTTGAGCAGCACACCATGCACGCTGGCACTGAACACCGAGTCACTGAGCCCGGTCACGCCACGCAGGTTTCCGGACTGATCGCGCGGGCTGTTGTAGTACTGTCCGCCGAGATCGATCCACTCGGCGACCAGACGCCTTTCGGAGGCGTTGAGCATGCCACTGTGGTTCGTGGTGCCGAGCGCGCGACCCGACCTAAGCTCGGTGTGGAACAGCACCTCGATCAGATGGCTGCCGCGCGCGCTGCCCGGCTGGACCTGCGGCTCCTCGCGCTGAATCTCGAGCTCGTCGTCGTTGACCACGATGACCGGCTGACCATTGGTATCCAGCACGGGATCGCCGACCATCAGCTCTTCATACGACGTCATCCTGCCCGCCCCGCCAATCGTGCTGCTCAGATCGAGCGCCGCCGGATTGTTGTGGCAGTTCGTGCAAGTATTGGCCCCACGGTCTCTCGTCCATAGCGGCGCAATATGCGTCGGATAGTCGATCACGATCGTGCCGTCGGGCTTGAGAAGGCCGGCCGCCGTCGCATCGTACGGCAGACCCGAGTAGTCGATGGTAAACGACGCATCCGGCATGCGGTTTGCCTTGGTCGGCGCCGGGTCGGTCCACACATCGCTGTACTGCATGTGCGGCTTGAGGGCCTGCACGGCCGGCGTCAGGCGCGTGCGCGTCTCGGCCATCGATTCGCCCGAGGCGGCGGCCATCGTCGTATTCGGGTGGTTGCCGGCGATCGGCGCGGCATTGATCGAATTGCCACGGCGTGGCGAGTGGCAACCGTTGCAGGTACGCGTCTCGCCTGGCCGCACCTGGATCCAGTTGGTGTGGGGCGTGAAGCCGCGACCTTCCTTGTCGATCACGGTGATGGCGAGCGCCGTATCCGCCGGGACTTCCGCCTTGAAGGAGCCGTCCGGCTCGACCTCGGCGTAACCGAGAATCTGCTGCATCTCGAATTCGGTCTCGCCGATGGCCGCGCGCGAGACCCCGCGCTGCGTCGGCACCGCCTTGGTGATGCGCACGAAACGCGCCGGGCGCTGGTCCGCCGTGGTGCGCGCCGGGTCCTTGAGGCGCAGGAGATCGGGCACGCCACCCACCTTCGGGATACTCTCGCCGGCGACCAGCACGGCGTCGCCCATGCGCTGCAGGCTGTCGGTGTCGTACACGCTCTTGACGTTGAGGATGCCCTTCTTGTTGCTGGCGAGCGTCGCGTCAAGCGGCTTGTCGGTGATGGTGTTGGGCACGGGCCGTGCCTGAATCGCCACGGGGTCCAGCACCGAGTGGGTCGGATTGCCGTTGCCGTCGGTGGGGGCCGTCACCACCGGGCGCGCGGTCTTGGTGTTGAGGTCGAACATCATGACGCTGTAGACCGGCGTCTTCTCTTGCGGCTCGAGCACGCCGGTGAGCGGATTGGCGACCATCTCGCACTGGTTCAACGCCACACAGGACGGTGTCCAGCTCACCAGCACGCGGTTCGTGCCGTCCCACAGCGGGTACGGCGTGCTGTAGCGTCCCGCGCTCGACAGCTCCCGCCCGAGCGGGATCGGTTGCAGGGTAGCGTGCTCCTGGCCATGGCCGCCGGGGGCCACGCCCGGGCCCGGTTCGGTGTTCTCCGAGTAGTTCTTGATGTCGATCGTCACCAGCGCGCCGCCCTCGTTGGTGCCCGAGAGCGGCATGAGCGAGGAGATGACCTTGCCATCCGGCATCTCGCGCGGATGCAGGAAGCTGTTGCCCGGGCTGTGCGCGCCGTACAGCACGAACATGT
>CAZVUN010000079.1:0-14084 GCA_964629975.1 uncultured Acidiferrobacteraceae bacterium
CGCAATGACCATCCGCGCTGGCGAACTCGGCAACCTGTGGCCTCTCGGTTTGCTGCTGTTTCTCGTAATGTCCGTGCCCGGTATTGCCGTAGCAAAACTTGGAGGGTGGCTCAATGGCAAGATTTCGCCGCACCAGCCCTAACCCCGCGCTCCAGTGGGACGCGCCGCAAGCGGCGCGCCCCTGAGCTTGAACGTTGTGCGGCCTCACGTGCCAAGGAGGTATACCATTCGAACGGCAGCAGCGACATCTACCACCAACCAATGAGGAGGCATACACATGGCTATAGCGATTAGTGCAGATGTCCCCGGTCAAACCAAGGAAGGATACGAGCATACGATTCGGCTACTCGGGGATGCCCTCAAAGAGGCGCCCGGTTTCGTAATGCACTTTGGTCATCCGATTGAGGGCGGTTGGCGTGTCGTGGAAGTGTGGGAGTCGTCCAAAGACGCCGCAGAGTGGTTTGCGAAGTACGTTCGTCCCAACTTGCCACCTGACGTTAAGCCACAGCGCCACACCCAAGAGCTACACACACTCATACGTAGGTGAGTTCAGGAGCCGAGCCGTCGTGGCAACGCCGCGACGCGCTCCGGGAGTGCCGAGCCGCCCAACAAGCCGTCGCAGCCGGCGGCGCTACGCGCCGCCGCTGATGCTGAGTGTTGAGCGTCATAATCAACCGTGTGGCAGGTAAAGGAGGAGCTAATTCAATGTCCGATGCAATCGCCGAAGTAACGAACGTCGTTCAGGCGTTCGCCGCGTGCTGGAACCGCCATGACATGGACGCATTTGCGCAGCTGTTCTCAGAGGACGCCGAGTTCGTGAACGTTGTCGGCCTGTGGTGGAAGGGGCGAGCAGAAATCAAGGCGGCCCACGAATTCACGCACCAAAGCATCTTCAAGAACAGCCGGTTAAACATCGCTGAAGTCTCCACCCGATTCCCGGTACCAGGAATCGCCATTGCGCGATGCCGGTGGAAGCTTGAGGGGCACGTCACGCCCGCTGGGGCGCCACTGCCAGAGCGCAACGGTGTCCTGCTGAACGTACTGCGCCAGGAAGGCGGCAGGTGGTCCATCATTGACGCGCAGAACACCGACATCATCGAAGGGCAATTGTCCAGGCCGCAGTAGCGACAGTGGTGGTGTGGCCGAAATCGGCCACTGACGCCCGCCCCATCGTTTAAGCCCACCGCCTACGGCAGCGGCGGAAGGCATGCGTTCGGCATTTCTTCGGGAAGCAAGGCGATGAGCCTGCTGGACTGAGTTCCCGGCGGGTCAGCGCCTGTAAATCGGGAAGAATTGCTCGCTATTTGCGAAAGGAATGAAACGACCGTCTGTCCCCTTGCTCATTTCTCGCCTGGCCACGCCTCCCCTTCGTGGCGCCGGCGACTACGCCAAAATACCCCAGCGATACCGGTCATTTTGACACCACGCCCCCGACTCGCGCGGTGCGCTGCACGATCGCTCGCGAATATGTCAAAAAGGGCAGGTAGAATAGCGGCTGGCATGAGCAACGCGATGAACAAATGGGTCAAGTTACTGCTGGTCTGCGTGATCTGCATCGCCGTGATCACGGGGCTGGTTCTTCTGGTCCAAATCGTCGGTTCGTAACGTCAAAGGAGATCGTGACATGGCACTGACCAAAAACATGGGTACTGTGGATCGGGCAGTTCGCATCGCCATCGCCGTGGTGATCGCCATCCTCTACTTCACCGGCAAGATTTCGGGGACGCTCGGGATCGTCCTCGGGATCCTGGCGATCGTGTTCGTGCTCACGAGTGTGATTGGCTTCTGCCCGCTGTACGCGCCCTTCAAACTCTCGACGCGCAAGTAAGGAAGCCCGGATGCTTAGGGCAGGGACGCGGCGCGGGGCTTGCCGTGCACATGCGCTCCGCGCCCGCCCGGCAAGGGCGCGGCGCGGGCGTCTCGCTCGCGCCCGGCCGCCGCGAGGTAGCATCAAGAATCCTCTTTCGCACCTGCATCAAGCGGTGGCCTGGCCTCGGGTTCGGGCGGCAGCTATCTCCGGGTTCGATTGGTCCAGCAGTTTCATGCTGAGATAGCGCCTGGTACCCCAGCGTGTACCGGCGACGTTTCCAAGCCTCGCGGCGCTGGCATTCGGGCCAACGATGCGCCGCGCTCAGGTTCGTGGTCGCAGCGACGGTGGCATCCGGCGCCTGTGTGGCGCAGGCCACGGTGGCCGCGAGCGGGAACACGCTGCAATGCCTTCCCAGCGAACGCATCGAATGCGGGTGTGCGCTCACCCTGGCAAACGTGTCTTGCCAGAGCGGACCGGGCATCTCGCGCCGTCACCTGTCTTCCGCGCTATCGGACGGTGCCCCGCTCTGGCTCAGTCTGGACGGCCGCCTGATGTCCGTTCCGTCCCTCCGGCCCGCGTCACAGACGTTTTCCTTCGCGCGCGGACACCGCTGGATCGAACGGTATCAGGGGCATGGGCTCGCGATCACGATTGAATACATGCCGGGGAACAGCACCTGCCCCAAGAAGGGGCCCGAGACCTGCGAATACTTTGACGTCGCGGCAACGGTCCACATTCAGCAGGGCTCGTCGCCTCCCCGGACTTTCCGGGGCACGGGGGTCTGTGGCTGCTAATCCACCGCCAGCGACTTTGCCACTGGCTCGCGTACACTGGGTGCGGCGGCATCGAACTGCCGCGTCGCGAAGCAACCTGTGTGAGGCAATCGTTCCATGAGCATCTACGACTTCGAGGTCAGGACCATCGACGGGCAGACGCAGAGGCTCGATGCCTGGCGCGGCAAGCTGCTGCTGATCGTGAACGTCGCGAGCCGCTGCGGCTTCACGCCGCAGTACCAGGGGCTCGAGGCGCTCTACCGCAAGTACAAGGACCAGGGACTGGTGGTGCTCGGCTTTCCGTGCGACCAGTTCGGCCACCAGGAACCTGGGGACGAGGCGGAGATCAAGCGCTTCTGCACCGTGAACTACGACGTGACCTTTCCGCTGTTCGCCAAGATCGAGGTCAACGGCCCCGGCGCCCATCCGCTCTATAAGCATCTCAAGCAGGAACGCCCCGGCCTGCTCGGCAGCGAGGCGATCAAGTGGAACTTCACCAAGTTCCTGGTCGGGCGCGACGGGGCGGTGCTCAAGCGCTACGCGCCGAACGACACGCCCGAAGCAATCGAAAAAGACATCGCCCCGTTGCTCGCCTGAGCTATCCTCCCGGCATGCACATCGGCATCGTGGTGATCGGCGATGAGCTGCTCGCCGGCAAGCGCCAGGACAAGCACCTGCCGCAGATGATCGGCATCCTGGCCGAACGCGGGCTGCGGCTCGATTGGGCGCGCTTCGTGGGCGACGATCCGCCGCTGCTCGAAGCTACCCTGCGCGAGACTTTTGCGACGCGCGATCTGGTGTTCTGCTTCGGCGGCATCGGCGCCACGCCCGATGATGTCACGCGCCCGTGCGCCGCGGCGGCGGTGGAAGCGCCGCTCGTGCGCCACCCGCAGGCCGCCGCGCTCATCGAGGCACGCTTCGGCGCGGACGCCTACCCGAACCGGATTCTCATGGCCGACCTGCCGCAGGGCGCGCGCCTCATCCCGAATCCGGTCAACGACATTCCAGGCTTCAGCCTGCACGATCATCACTTCCTGCCGGGATTCCCGAACATGGCCTGGCCGATGGCGCAATGGGTGCTCGACATGCATCACCGCCATCTGTTCCGTGCGCAGCCGCCCGCCGAGCGCAGCATCACGGTCTACGATGTGGCGGAGAGCAGCCTCATTCCCCTGATGCGCGACCTGCTCGCGACCTTCCCCGCGGTCAAGCTCGCGAGCCTCCCAAGCAGCACCAACCGCGGCGAGATCGAGCTAGCGCTGCGCGGGGCGGATGCCGACGTCGAGGCGGCCTGCGACTGGCTGGTGACCCGGCTCGAGGCGTTCGGTGTGCGCTACCGGCCGGGCGCCTGACCGACGCGACCTCGGCGCGACCGACGTGTACAAAAAAAGAAGGGCCGGCAGACGCCGGCCCTTCTTCGTTGCGGACGGTATCCGCGAGCTACTTCTTGGCCTGCAGCGGATAGCCGGCCTTCTGCCAGTCGGCGAGCCTCATGTCGACCGACGTGACGTTGGTGAAGCCGAGATCCATCAACGCCTTGGTCGCCAGTGCGCAGCGTCCGCCGGTTGCACAGTACAACGTCATCTGCTTGGCATAATCCGGCTTCTCCGCTCCGCCGACCTGTTTCCAGATCGTGAACTCCAGCTTGCCGCGCGACACGTTGACCGCGCCCGGAATGTGGCCGGCCGCGTACTCGTCGGGATCGCGCACGTCGACCAGCAAGCCATAGCTCTTCTTGTCGTACATGGCCTTGAAGGTCGCCATATCGACGGTCTTGATCGCCTTCTTGGTCTCGGCGACTTTTTGGCCCACGCTCGGCGGAAAGTCGGCGGCATAGCTCAATCCCGGCAGCAAGAACGCTGCCATCAACAGCAGGGTTGCGAAGGTTTTGTTGCTCGATTTCATGGCACGTTTTCCCTATGGGTGTTGGATTATCAAGAGCCGACGCCTTCCGCGCGGGACGGCGCCGGTAATTACCGTTCACGCGATGCGTCGCGCATCTGCAAACCGTTGTGCGATCTACCGAGCATCCCTGCTGACACTAACGGCATGGCGTTACGGTCGGAAATGCTATCGGTCTGCTGCGGACCGCACTTTGACGCGCGTCAAAGTTCGGGCCGCGCGAACCGCGCACAATCGCGCTCGCCTCCAGCCCGCGTGCTGCGCTATCGGGAGGCAGCAGTTTTCGGCATGTAAAACGGCGCTGCGGGTGCATGCCAAGCGTGAGGTCGGCGCGGCGGTGACCCATCGACCGGCAGTCCCATTGCCTTCTTGAGGAGCCGTTCTGATCCATGAATCGACGCGAATTCATCAAGCTATCGGGGCTGCTCGGGATGGCCGCCGGAGTGGGGCCTTCGTTCCTCGCGAGCTGCACCCGCCCCGCCAGGCTCGAAACGCTCGCCTCCGCCCCCGCGCCGAAGGTCACGCCGACGGTCTGCAACATCTGCTTCTGGAAATGCGCCGGCTTCGTGTACCAGCGCGACGGCAAGCCGTGGAAGATCGTCGGCCACCCGCAAGACCTGCACAGCGGCGGGCGGCTGTGCACGCGCGGCACCGGGGGCATCGGCGCCTATCTCGATCCCGACCGCTTGAAGACACCGCTGCTGCGCGTGGAAGACGGCGGCAAGCAGACCTTCAGGCCGGTGCGCTGGGAGGAGGCGCTCGGGTTCATCGCCGACAAGATGAAGGCGATCCGCGACCGGCACGGCGCCGACCGCATCACCATGTTCAGCCACGGCGACGGCGCCGAGCACTTCCGCCATCTGCTGCGCGCCTTCGGCTCGGACAGCGACGCGCAGCCCTCGTTCGCGCAGTGCCGCGGGCCGCGCGACGTGGGTTTCCAGTTCACCTTCGGCGAGGGCGTCGGCTCGCCCGATCGCACCGACATGGCCAACGCGCACTGCATCGTGCTCATCGGCTCGCACATCGGCGAGAACCTGCACAACGGCCAGGTGCAGAGCTTCACGCAAGCGCTCGACCGGGGCGCGACCGTCATCACCGTCGATCCGCGCTTCTCGGTCGCGGCCGGCAAGTCGCGCCACTGGCTGCCGATCAAGCCGGGCACAGACCTCGCGCTGCTGCTCGCGTGGATGAACGTGCTGATCAGCGAGCGCCGTTACAACGAGGCCTACGTCAAGGCACACACCATCGGCTTCGAGCAGCTCGCGCGGCACGTGGCACCGTACACGCCGGAGTGGGCCTATCCCGAGACCGGCATCGAGCCGCAACTGATCCGCACCACGGCGCGCGCGATGGCGGCGGCCGCGCCCGCCACCGTGGTGCACCCGGGGCGGCACGTCACCTGGTACGGCGATGACACGCAGCGCTCGCGCGCGATCGCGATCCTGAACGCCCTGCTCGGCTCGTGGTGCGCCAAGGGCGGGTTCTACATTCCGGAGAACGTCAAGCTGCCGAAGTTCCCGACGCCCGCCTATCCGAAGGCGAAGAGCAATGCGATGGAGATCACGCGCCGGCAGTTTCCGCTCGCTTCCGCCACTGTCACCAATGCGCTGATCGATGCCTCGCTCGGCGCGAACGCGCATTACAAGGGCTGGTTCGTGTACGGCACCAATCTGCCGCTCACCATTCCCGGCATCGGCGAGAAGCTCAAGCAAGCCGCCGAGGAGCTCGAGCTGATCGTAGTGGTCGACGTGCAGCCGGCCGAGATCACCGGCTTTGCCGACGTGATCCTGCCGGAGTGCAGTTACTTAGAGCGCTACGAGCTGCTGCGCAACTCGCCGGAGCGCGAACCGTCGCTCGCCCTGAGCGCCCCGGCCTTCGAGCCGCTCGGCGAGTCGAAACCGGCGTGGTGGATGGCCAAGCAGCTCGGCGAGCGCCTGGGGCTCGGCCATTACTTCCCGTGGCAGGACTACCGCGAGGTGCTCGACTGGCAGCTCAAGCAGGTCGGCAGCTCGCTCGCGGAGATGGAGAAGCTCGGCGTCAAGCGCTTTGCGCGCAAGAGCGCGCTCTATCACGCGCCCGGACAGGCGGTGAAGTTCCGCACCCCGAGCGGCAAGGTCGAGTTGTATTGCGCCGCGCTCGCCAAGGCCGGACACGATCCGCTGCCGAAATACACGCCGCCGCAGCCGCCGCCGGCCGGGTACCTGCGGCTCAACTATGGCCGCATCCCGGCGCACACCTTCGGCCGCACCACCAACAATCCGCTGCTGTTCGAGCTCGCGCCGGAGAACCTGGCGTGGATCAACCCGATCGTGGCGCGCGAGCATGGCGTGAAAAACGGCGAGTACGTGCGCCTCAAGAACCAGGACGGCGTGGTGAGCAACCCGGTGCGGGTGCGCATCACCGAACGCATCCGCCCGGATTCGGTGTACCTGCCGCACGGCTTCGGGCACACCGCGAAGCAATTGCGGCTCGCCTTCAACCGCGGCGCCGACGACACCGGGCTCATCACCCACATCAAGATCGATCCGATCATGGGCGGCACCGGGATGCGCGCCAATTTCGTCACGCTTGTGAAGGAGAAAGCCTGAATGCTGCACTATGCCATGGTGATCGACACCCGCACCTGCATCGGCTGCGGCGATTGCGTGATCGCGTGCAAGACGGAGAACCACGTGCCGGTCGGCCTCAACCGCGACTGGGTGGTCGAGGCGACCAGCGGCACGTATCCCAATCTCACCACCGAGTTCCGCTCCGAGCGCTGCAACCACTGCTCCAACGCCACCTGCGTGCACGCCTGCCCGACCGGGGCGAGCCACTACTGGCGCGACAGCAACATCGTGCTGGTCGATCCGGCCAAGTGCACCGGCTGCAAGGCGTGCATCGCCGCCTGCCCGTACGATGCGCGCCTGCTCATGCATCCAGGCGGCTACGTCGACAAGTGCACGTTCTGCAACCATCGCCTCGAACGGGGCGAGCTGCCGGCCTGTGTGTCGACCTGCCCGACGCACTGCATGCACTTCGGGCTGCTCAACGATCCGCTGAGCGAGGTGAGCCAGCTGCTCAGGACGCGCAGGCACAAGACGCTGCTGCCCGAAACCGGCAACCAGCCGAACGTGTATTACCTGATCTGAACGGCGGCGTGCGGACACTGCACGGCGAAGGATGACGACACATGCTTGAAGAGATTCTGGTAACCCCGCGCGCCAACCCGAAGATCGACCCGGTGCTGTCGATCTGGACGTGGGAGATCTCGGCCTACCTGTTCATCGGCGGCCTGACCGCGGGCATCATGTTCTTCGCCGGGGTCATGATCCTGGCGAAGAAGGACAACGTCGCGCCAATCGCGATCCAGAAGCTGCCGCTGCTGGCGCCGATCGTGCTGTCGCTCGGCATGCTCATGCTGTTCCTCGATCTCGAGCGCAAGCTCATGGTGTGGCGTTTCTACACCACCTTCCAGCCGACCTCGCCGATGTCCTGGGGCTCGTGGGTGCTGCTGCTGGTCTACCCGGCCAGCATCTTGCTGATCCTCGCGTATCTGCGTCAGGGCTACCCCAGGCTCGCCGCCCGGCTCGCCGGCGTGCCGTACGGGCAGCAGGCCTTGGACCTGACCGAACGCTGGCGCACGCCGATCGCCTGGGCCAACGTACTGCTGGCGGTGTTCCTCGGCATCTACACCGGCATCCTGCTGTCGGCCTTCAGCGCGCGCCCGTTCTGGAACACCGGCCTGCTCGGACCGCTGTTCCTGGTCTCCGGCCTGTCGAGCGCGGCGGCGCTCGCCGTGCTGGCCGCGCGCATGTCGCAGGAAAGCCACCTGTTCGCGCGCATCGACGTCGGGCTGGTGAGCCTGGAGCTCGTCATCATTGCGCTGCTCCTGGTGAGCCTCGCGAGCGGCAACCGCGTGCAGCTCGAGGCGCTCGGGCAGATTTTCGGCGGCGACTTCACGGTGCTATTCTGGGGCGGCCTGATCGGCTTCGGCCTGGCCGCTCCCCTGCTGCTCGAGCTCGCCGGCTTTCGCTGGCACCGGGCGTGGATGCTGTGGCTGCCGCCGGTCATGGTGCTGATCGGCGGCTACCTGCTGCGGCACATCGCCGTCGATCTCGGCCAGGCGACCACCTGGGTGCAGTACACCAACGAGTACAACACCGAGTTGTGGAAGTTGATTCCCCGTCACTAGCCAAGCACGGAGTACCCTGCCGATGACAACATTCGCACGCACCGTCACCCTCTGCGCCATGGCCGTGGCGGGCGCCTTCGTGCTCGTGGCCGCCGCGCCCGCTGCCCGTGCCGACGCCGGTTCGCGCCTCGAGCGCGCCGACCTCGACCGCCTAGGCCGTGCGATCGCACGCAACGAAGGGTACGTGACCGCCGAACAACTGACCAAGTGGCTGGTCGAGGAGCGCAAGGACTTCGCACTCATCGACGTGCGCACGCCACGCGACTTCGAGGCCGGCCACATCAAGACCGCCACGAACATCGCCGTGCCCGACCTGCTGACGACCGAAACCCTGCGCAAGCTGCCGCGCGACAAGACGCTCGTGCTGTATTCGAATGCGACCGAGCAGGCGGCGCAGGCCGCGGTCGTGCTGCAGCTCGCCGGGCTCAAGGCCTATTCGCTGCTGGGCGGCTTCGACTACTGGGTGCGCTACGCGCTCGAACCGCAGGCCGCCGGCCCCGCCGACCGCGAGCAGCTCGATGAGGCCAGGCGCCAGGCAATCGCACGCCATCTCAAGGAATGTCCGCCGTGCCTCGCCGCACCCGCCGCAGGCTTCACGCCGCCGGTGACACCGGCCGCACCGGGGGGCGCCGCGCCGCGCATTCTCGAGGGCGGCTGCTAGCGTCCCAACACCCAGCGCGCCTGCGCGCCGGTCACGCGCGAGCGGCACGCCTGCCGATGCTTCGCGACCTTTTGCGCGGCATCGTGTGCGCTGCGCTCGCCGGCGTCACCCAACTGGCGCTCGCATCGCCTTCCGCGCCCGATGGCTGCCAACAGTGCCACGCGCGCGCCGCGACCGGTGTCGCGCCCGCCCATGCGGTCGCCTGCAGCCTGTGTCACGCCGGCAATCCGGCCGCGCGCGTCGCCGAGGTCGCGCACCGCGGCCTGATTGCGTTCCCCGGCAACCTGTCGAACGCCGGACGCACTTGCGGAGCCTGCCACGCCGACATCGTGCGCGATGTGCGCCACAACCTCATGAGCACGGCGCGCGGCATGGTCAGCACCACGCGGCGTGTCTTCGATGAAGCGCAGGGCGGTGAGGTCGCAAGCCTGGCACAATCCCCGGCCGATACGCTGCTGCGCAAGCTGTGCGTCGGCTGCCACCTCGGTTTCGACCGCACCGAGCGCAGTGACGATCTGCACCGCACCGGCGGTGGCTGCCTCGCCTGCCACCTGCAGCGCGGGCCGGCCGGCACCCATGCGCAGCTCACGGCCAGGGTGGGCGATGAGCGCTGTTTCGGCTGCCACGCGCGTTCCGCGCGCATCGCCCTGAACTATGCGGGGCTGGCCGAGCTCGACCCGGAGCTCGCCGCCCGGCGCGACCCCAAGATGATCGGTTACCTGCCGGACGGGCGGCTGGTGGAGCGCAAGCCGACCGACGTGCATCATCGCGCCGCCATGAGCTGCATCGACTGCCATTTGCGCGAAGAGCTGATGGGACCGACGGGCGATGCGCGCCACGCCGCGCAGGCGGTGAGGATCCGCTGCGAGGACTGCCACCGCCGTGCGCCGGCGGGGCGCGCCGGGCGCGCTGTCACCACGGCCGACGGCGCCGTGCTGCGCAATGTCGAGGCGCGCGCCGACGGTCTGTGGCTGCGCCGCAAGGTGAACGGCGGCACGCTCAAGATCCCGCCCTATCGGCCCGCCTCGCACCCGCTGGCGGCCGAGCATGCGCGCCTCAGTTGCGCCGCCTGCCACAGCCAGTGGGCACCGCAGTGCTATGGCTGTCACACGAGCTACGATCCCAACGGCAGACAATGGGACTATGTGAGCGGCGCCGTCACCGCGGGTCGCTGGAACGAGCGCCGCTGGCACATCGCGAGCGGCCTGCCGGCGCTCGGGGTGACGGGCAGCAATCGCATCGTGCCCTTCGTGCCGGGCATGATCCTCACCATCGAGCATCCGGACTGGAAGGCGCCCCGGTTCAAGCGCCTGTTCGCGCCAACCTCGCCGCACACCGTCGGTCCATCGCGCAGTTGCGCGTCGTGCCATTGCGCGAGCAGCGCGCTCGGGCTGGGCGAGGGCCAATGGGTCGAGCGCGACGGGCAGCGCGTGTTCACGCCCGCGCATGCCCCGCTCGCCGACGGACTGCCCGCGGACGCCTGGACGCAGCCGGGCGATCCGGGCGAGGGCCGCTCGACCCGCGCGCGCGCGCGGCCTTTCACCGCGGCCGAACAGGCGCGTATCCGCGCTGCCGGTGTCGGTTGTGACGCGCACTGACGCGCTGACGCCGTGCGCCGGCTCCCGGCCAATGGCCACGACCGGGCCGGGCGCCTAGAATACGCCCGCCGCGGACAGGGATGAGAACGCGCGTGCTGGCTGCCGATCTGCTGACGTGGTACCTGCGCCATGCGAGCCGCAGAGCCACGCGCTTCGATACCATCGATCATGTTGACGCGCCGCGCCCGCTGCCCGGGCGCCACTACCTGCTGTACGCACACATCCCCTTCTGCGAGTCGCTGTGTCCGTTCTGCCCATTTCATCGTCGCCGCTTCGATCCGCCGCTCGCACGGCAGTACTTCCACGCGCTCAATCGCGAGATCCGGCGCTACCACGATCTGGGCTACGCCTTCACCGAGGCCTACGTCGGCGGCGGCACGCCAACCGTGCTGCCCGAGGAGCTGTGTACAACGCTGCAACTGATCCGGGCACTGTTCCCGGTCAAACGGATTTCCTGCGAGACCAATCCGAGCCACCTGCGCGAGGAGGTGCTGGCACCGCTCAGGCACGCCGGGGTCAATCGCCTGTCGGTGGGCGTGCAGAGCCTCGACGATGAGCTGCTCAAGGCCATGGGTCGGTTCGAGCCCTACGGCAGCGGCGCCGAGATCGTCGAGCGACTGCACGCCACGCAGGGTCGCTTCGACACGCTCAATGTCGACATGATCTTCAATCTCCCGCATCAGACCCGCGCCTCCCTCGCGCACGACATTCACACGCTCACGCGCGTCGTGGGCGTCGATCAGATCTCGTTCTACCCGCTGATGTCCTCGGGCGCGGCGCGCGAGCCGGCACGTGCACCGGGCGAGGCGCAACTCTACGAAACGATACTGGCGAGTGTCGGGGAGGAGTACCGGCTCGTCTCCGCCTGGTGCGTGTCGCGCCGCCAGGAATCGATAGACGAGTACATCGTGGAGCACGACGAGTACGTCGGCACCGGCAGCGGCGCGTTCAGCCACCTGGACGGCGTCATGTACTCGACCACCTTTTCGGTCCCCGAGTACATCGAGCGTGTGACCGCGGGCCGCACGGCGCTGGTTGCCCGCAAGTGCCTCACGCACCGCGAGCGCATGCAATACGATCTGCTCATGCGCCTGTTCGGGCTGGCGCTGCCGAAGCGGCTCATGCAACAGAAGTACGGCCCGCGGTACGCGCGGCAGCTGTGGAAGGAGCTGCTGGCATTGCGGCTGCTGGGCGCCATCGAGGACGACGGTCAACACTACCGATTGACGCGCCGCGGCCTGTACTACGGGGTCGTCATCATGCGCGAGTTCTTCAACAGCGTGAATCACTTCCGCGCGCAGATGCGGGAACGCGCAATGCCGGACCCTCGCGACGCGCGGCCACCGTCTCCGGGCGCCAGCGGCGTCCCGGCAGGCAGCTGACGTCAGCGCGTCCGACCCATGAGCCCGGCACAGGCAACCACGGCCGGTTTCCGGGTGGCGCTCGTGCTCGCCTCGCTCGCGATCCTGTACCTCGCGACCACGCCGCTGCACGATACGGTGGCCGGAGACGTCAACGACAAGCTGAGCCATGTGCTCGCCTTTTTCAGCCTGGCCCTGCTGCTCGACTTCTCGTTTCCCGACAGCGCCCTTGAGTGGCGCAAGATTCTGGCGCTGCTGGCCTTCGGTCTGGCCATCGAGATCATTCAGTACTATCTGCCGTACCGGGCGTTCTCGCTGCTCGATTGGGGCGCCGACGGGCTCGGCATCGTGCTGTACCGGATCGCCCTGCCCGTGCTGCAGCGCGTACCGCTGCTGCGGCGGCGCTGGCAGGCGGCGACGTAGCTCGCCCGCGCCTCAGGCGAACACGCCGTGCAGAAACCAGCGGCGTGCGCCGTCGAGCTCACGGTACACCCACAGCCGCGCGCCCTGCGGGCTGCGCGCGATGAAGTAATCGCGCCGCACCTCGGCGTCATCCCACCAGCCGGACTCGATGCGCTCCCGGTCGCCTTCGAGCGCCAGCACGCCGTCGAGGCATGGCTGCCCGCCACGCTCCTCGAGCGCCAGCGGCGATGGCAGCAGCCACAGCGGGCGCGCCTTGCCACTCCCGCCCGCGCCCGCCTGCCCGGGCGCCACATAGCGCCACGCGCGCTCGGGTCGGTGCTCCGGCAGGAGGGCGAGCCCCCGCACCGCATCGTCTCCCAGGCGCGCCTTGAGCCGCTCGATCAGGGCCGTGCGCGCCTCGACCTCGGCATGCTTTGCTGCGAACAGGTCACGCGCGCGCTGGGCGAGCGGCACGAGCCGATCGGCGCGCAGCGTGAGCGCCTCCACCGGCGCCGGCAGCGCAACGCGCGCGAGGCGCTCGCGCCACAGCGCGGTGAGATGCCCGACATCACGCGTGGGCGCCGCCAGGCCGAGCACGACCTCGGTCGGTGCGTGCTGCGGGTGGTGCAGCGTGAGCGCCAATCCCGCCACCCCGGCGCCACGCGCAATCAGAAAACCACCCAGCTCCACGAGCAGGCGGTGCAGCGCGAACAGCACCCCCGCGCTGGTATCGACAGTGCCGGGCAGCGCGAGGTGACCGCGATAGCGGGACGGGGCGACATACAGCGGACGCGGGTCGGGCGCGCGCCCGAGCGCGCGGTCGAGCGTGGCGATGAGCTCCGCACCCAGGCGGCGCGCCAGCCCATCGCGCGGCAGACGCAGACACTCACCCACGGTGCGCACCCCCATGCCATGCAACGTGGCGTACTGACGCTCCGTCAGCGCGAGCCCGGCGAGCGGCAGCGGCGCCACCGCCCCGGGCAGTGCCGCGCAATCCGTCACCGCATGCTCCCGCCCGGCGTGCGCGAACCAGGTGGCGGCGAGCGGCGTGGGCGCGACCGCCAGCCGCGCCTCGCAGCCGAGCGCGGCGACCCCCGCACGCAATTGCTGAACGAGCGCTTGCAGGCCGCCGAACAAGGCAAGGCTGCCGCGCACTTCGAGCAGCAGCGTCGCCGGCGGTGCGAGGCTCACCTGCGAGGTGAACTGCCCGGCCCAGGCGGCGAGCCGCGCGAGTAGCGCCTGTTCGGCGGCCGTATCGCGCGCGCAGGCGCGCAGCGTCGCAACCAGCGCCTGCGCGGCGCCGAGGCGCATGCCGGGCTGCACTCCGCGCGCGCACGCGGCGCGGTTGGCGAAAAGCACCGTAGGCATGCGCCCGCCGGTGTGCACGACGCAGGGCGCGGCGT
>CAZVUN010000080.1:0-14016 GCA_964629975.1 uncultured Acidiferrobacteraceae bacterium
GCCCGCACCCGCCCCAACGGCGGCACCGGCTCCCGCCCCGGTGGCCGCGGCCCTCGGCGAGTGGCCGGCACGCATCGAGGCGGCACTCAAGAAGGACGGCTTCCAGCTCACCTACCAGCCGGTCATCAACCTGCACGGCGACCCGGCCGAACTGTTCGAGGTGCTGGTGCGCATGGTTGGCGAGCGCGAAGAACTGATTACGGCCGCGGCCTTCATGCCGGCGGCCGAGCGCTCCGGCCAATCCAAGGCCATCGACCGCTGGGTGGTGCGCCAGGCGATCGTGGCGCTCGGCGAGCTGCACCGCGAGGGGCGCGCGGCGAGCTTTTTCATCAACCTGTCGCCGTCGGCGTTCACCGACGCCGATCTCGTCCCGCTGGTGATCCAGGGGGTGCGCGCGGTCGGCGTCAAACCCGAGCACCTGGTGTTCGAGGTCGACGAGGACGATCTCGCCGCCCATGCCCACGCCGCCAAGACCTTCGTATGGGCAATTACCAAGATCGGCTGCCGCTTCGCCATCGACAACTTCGGCCGCCAGGCCGACTCGCTCACCCACCTGCGCGACCTGCCGATCGAGTTCCTCAAGCTCGACGGGTCGCTGATTCGCAATCTCGCCGATCCCATCGACCAGACCACGCTCAAGGCCGCGGTCGCCGTGGCCAAGGCGGTCGACAAGAAGGTCATTGCCAAGTCCGTCGAGGCCGCGGAGAATCTCGCGGCGCTCTGGAACCTCGGCATCGACTACGTGCAGGGCTACTACTTCCAGCAGGCCGAGGGCGAGCTCGGTTACGATTTCGTCGGCGAGACCACGCTCTCCGAAGTGACCGCGCCCGGCTGGGCGACCGGTAGCCGCCGCTGACCGATTGCATTCGGTTGGCGGCGCTCCCATAAATCAGTCGTTGTATTCACCACCACGGGTATCCCATGTCAGGCCAGTTCATCTACACCATGCATCGGGTGGGCAAGGTCGTGCCGCCCAAGCGCGAGATCCTGCGCGACATCTCGCTGTCGTTCTTCCCCGGCGCCAAGATCGGCGTGCTTGGCCTTAACGGCTCGGGCAAATCCACGCTGCTCAGGATCATGGCCGGCGTGGACACCAATTATGAAGGCGAGGCACGCCCGCAGCCCGGCATCAAGGTCGGCTTCCTGCCGCAGGAGCCGCAACTCGATCCGAAGAAGGACGTGCGCGGCAACGTCGAGGAGGCGGTGGCGGAGACCAAGAAGCTGCTCGATGACTTCAACGCCATCTCGGAGAAGTTCGCCGAGCCGATGGACGACGAGCAGATGAACAAGCTGCTCGAAAAACAGGCGGCGCTGCAGGAGAGAATCGACGCCGCCGGCGCCTGGGAGCTCGAGCGCAAGCTCGAGATCGCGGCCGACGCGCTGCGCCTGCCGCCGTGGGACGCGGACGTCACCAAGCTCTCCGGCGGCGAACGGCGGCGCGTGGCGCTGTGCCGGCTGCTGCTGTCGCAGCCCGACATGCTGCTGCTCGATGAACCGACCAACCATCTCGACGCCGAGTCGGTGGCCTGGCTCGAACGCTACCTGCACGACTACCCCGGCACCGTGGTGGCGGTGACCCATGATCGCTACTTTCTCGATAACGTCGCCGGCTGGATCCTCGAGCTCGACCGCGGCCACGGCATCCCGTGGAAGGGCAACTACTCCTCGTGGCTCGAACAGAAGGAGAAGCGCCTCGAACAGGAGGAGAAGCAGGAAACCGCGCGCATGAAGGCGATGAAGGAAGAGCTCGAGTGGGTGCGGCAGAACCCCAAGGGCCGGCATGCCAAGAGCAAGGCGCGCCTGGCACGCTACGAGGAGCTGGCCTCGCAGGAATACCAGAAGCGCAACGAAACCAAGGAACTGTTCATCCCGCCCGGCCCGCGCCTTGGCGACCTGGTGGTCGAAGCCAAGGGCTTGAGCAAGAGCTTCGGCGACCGCCTGCTCATCGACGATCTCAACTTCTCGCTGCCGCGCGGCGGCATCGTCGGCATCATCGGGCCGAACGGCGCCGGCAAGACCACGCTGTTCCGCATGATCGTCGGCCAGGAGAAGCCCGACGCGGGCGAGCTGCGCATCGGTCCGACGGTGAAAATCGCCTACGTCGACCAGTCGCGCGACGCACTCGACGGCAACAAGACCGTGTGGGAGGAGATCTCCGGCGGGCACGACAACATCCTGCTCGGCAAACAGGAGGTCTCATCGCGCGCCTATTGCGGGCGCTTCAACTTCCGCGGCAATGACCAGCAGAAGCGCGTTGCCGATCTCTCGGGTGGCGAGCGCAATCGCCTGCATCTCGCCAAGCTCCTAAAGAGCGGCGGCAACCTGTTGCTGCTCGACGAACCGACCAACGACCTTGACGTCGAAACCCTGCGCGCGCTGGAGGAGGCGCTGCTCGATTTCGGCGGCTGCGCCGTCGTGATCTCGCACGATCGCTGGTTCCTGGATCGCATCGCCACCCACATCCTCGCCTTCGAGGGTGATTCAAAAGTGGTATGGTTCGAGGGCAACTTCGCCGACTACGAGGCCGACAAGAAGCGTCGTCTCGGCCAGGACGCCGACCAGCCGCACCGCATCAAGTACCGCAAGTTGGTGCACTGAGCGCAGCGGCGGTGGACAAGCGCCGGCGGCTCCCCTAGCCTAGGCGCTCCCCGGGTCCGGCGCAGAATTGCTGTAAGGATTCCGGGGCGGCGGCGACCAACGCAGCACGGTGGCGGCCGCGCGGCCGGAACTTCGGCCCGGCGCGCGGTCTCACCCTCTGTCCTGTCGTACCGCAGCCGATGCGGGCCGCCAGGATCATCGCCGCAAGGCACCACGCAACCCATTACGGAAAACGGAGAAAACTCCCTATGTCGACCGCCAAGAAACTTTCCGGTATCGCCCTCGCCACCGCCGCCGCCGGCCTGTTCGCCACCGCCGGCATGACCCCGGCCATCGCTGCCAAGCACGAAGGCAAGGTGCACTGCACGGGCGTCAACGCCTGCAAGGGCAAGAGTGACTGCGCCACCGCCAGCAACGCCTGCAAGGGCCAGAACGCCTGCAAGGGCAAGGGCTGGGTCGAGATGTCGGCCGCCGACTGCAAGGCCAAGGGCGGCAAGCCGGAAGCCGCGAAGTAACTTCGGGTTGAACGAGCCGGGCGCCGCGAGGCGCCCGGTTCTGTTCTGCGCAGCCATGCAGTTGCCCGCGCTCGGTTTCGGTCTCGGTCTGCGCACCGCGCACTACGAGGACATCCTGTGCGCAGCGCGCCGCGTCGACTGGTTCGAGATCCTGTCGGAGAACTACCTGGTCGGGGGCGGCAAGCCCCTGCACTACCTGGATCGCATCCGCGCCGACTATCCGCTGGTGATGCACGGCGTGTCGCTGTCGATCGGTTCGACCGATCCGCTCAATCACGACTACCTGCGCGCGCTCAAGCAATTGGCCGCACGGGTGGAACCGGCCTGGATCTCCGATCACCTGTGCTGGACCGGCGTGGCCGGCAAGAACCTGCACGATCTGCTGCCGCTGCCGTACAACGAGGAGGCGCTCGCGCACGTCGTGGCGCGCGTGCAGCAGGTACAGGACTTTCTCGGGCGGCGCATCCTGCTCGAAAACGTCTCGAGCTACCTCACCTACCGGCGCTCCGACATGAGCGAATGGGATTTCCTGCGCGCGGTCGCCGAGCGCGCCGACTGCCTGATCCTGCTCGACGTGAACAACATCTACGTGTCGAGCGTCAACCACCGCTTCGATCCAATCGCCTATCTCGATGCCATGCCGGCGGCGCGCGTGCAGCAGATCCACCTCGCCGGCCATCGCAATCTCGGCAGGTACATCATCGACACGCACGACGAGCCGGTGATCGATGCCGTGTGGCAGCTGTATGGCGAGGCCGTGCGCCGCTTCGGTGCGGTGTCGACCATGATCGAACGCGACGACAACATCCCGCCGTTCGCGGAACTGGCCGCGGAACTCGACCGGGCACGTACCCTCGCCGCCACCGCGCTGGGCACCCCGGCCCGGCAACCGGTCGTGGTGTGACGATGACGAAAGACGCCCCCCGCCTGCGCGAACTGCAGGGCACCTTCCAGGACTACCTGCTCACGCTCGCCGGCCCGATGGCGCAGGAGATCGTGAGTGACACGCTCGATGCGCGCACGCGCCTGGCGATCTACGCCGACGCCTACCGCCTGCGCCTGATCGAGGCGCTCGAGACCGACTTCGTCGCCTTGCGGGCGCTGGTCGGCGCGCGCGCCTTCGACGAGATCGCGCGCGCCTACATCGAGCGCTTTCCATCGCAGCACTATTCGCTGCGCCACTTCGGCCAGCACCTCGCCCACTTTCTCGCCTACACCCGCCCGTACCGCGACAACCTGCTGCTCGCCGAGCTGGCGCGCTTCGAGTGGGCGATGACCGATGCCTTCGATGCGCCGGACGCGCCGGCGGCGACGGTCGAGGACATGGCCGCGGTCGCGCCACACGACTGGCCCGGCTTGCGCTTTGCGTTTCACCCCTCGTTGCAGCGCCTCGACCTGCGCTGGAACGCGCCGCAGATCTGGAACGCCGTGGACCGCGGTGAGCCGCTGCCGGCCGCGCAGCGCGCGGCGGAGCCGGTCGCCTGGATGGTGTGGCGCCAGGACCTCAAGGTCTACTTCCGTTCGCTCGCGGTCGAGCAGGCGGGGATGCTCGACGCCCTGCGCGCCGACGCAACCTTCGCCACGGTGTGCGAGGGGCTGGCCGAGCGGGTCGACGCGCCGCAGGTCGCGGCGCACGCCGCCGGGCTGCTCAAGCAGTGGCTGCACGACGGGCTGATCAGCGCCATTCATACGCCGTAACCGGCACGTCACGCGAGGCTGCGACGTGCGACAATCTGACTATTGCCTGCGCCCGCCGCGCACGCGATGATAGGTTTATGCGGATGCTGAAACGCATGGCCTGGGCACTGATCGTCGCTGCGCTGGGCAGCGCCGTCGTGGCGCCGGCCTGGGCGGTGGAGGCGGCCACTCCACCGCGACGCGACGAACCGGGCCGGTTCGGCATGACGATCGGCGGCGAGTACAGCACGGGTGACTACGGCACCGGCACCGACACCGCCATCTGGTATTTTCCTCTCATATTCCGCTACGAGACCGAACGCTGGCTGCTGCGCCTGACGGTGCCGTATCTGATCGTGGAGAATGCCGGCAACGTCGTGATCGTCGGCGGGCAGCCGGTCGGCGGGCATCCCATGACCGGTGGTGGCATGGGCGGTGGCGGCATGGGCGGCGGCACGCTGATTCAGCCAACCACCCAGACCGAGTCCGGTCTCGGCGACATCGTGGCCGCGGCAAGCTACACGCTGCAACCAGGCGATGCGGGGCGTCTGGGGATCGACCTCACCGGCAAGATCTACTTCGGCACCGCCGATGAAACCAAGGGCCTCGGCAGCGGCGAGAACGACGTCGCCTTGCAGGTCGATCTGACCCAGGACCTCGGCGCCGTCTCGCTCTACGGCAGCGGCGGCTATCGCGTAAACGGCGACCCGCCGGGCATCGACTACCGCGACGTGTTCTACGGTACCGTCGGGCTCGAACGCCGCCTCGAGCGCAACACCGTCGGCCTTGCCTTCGATGCCCAGCAGGCCGTGCTGGCGGATGGGGATGTGTTTGCCGAGCTCACCGCCTACCTCACGCTGCGGCCGGAAAAGGATCGCAAGCTCACCACCTACCTGCTGCTCGGGCTCTCCGATGCCGCGCCCGACTGGGGCATCGGTCTCACCTACACCTGGTACTACTGAAGCGCCGCGCTGGGGACCTCGGCGCGATGGGCGGGAGCGGGTCTAGCCGCGGGCCAGGGCCGCGCGTTTCCTGTCCATGAGCTCGGCCAGGATCGGGCGACAGATGACTTCGAGCAGCTGCTTGAGCTCGCCACCCGGCACCAGCATGGTCGTGGGACGCGTCATCCGTGCCCCGGGGATACGGCGCAGCAGATCAAGGAAGTCGTGGCGCTCGCGGTCGCGGAAATGCACGATCAGCGCGGACTCGCTCTCGGTCGGCACATCGCGCGCGATGAACGGGTTCGACGTGTCCACCAGCGGGATGCGCTGGATGTTGATGTCGGTAAGACCGAACTGCGGCACGATGTAGTGAATGTAGTCGTCGAGTCGCCGCAGGATGGTCTCGCGCGACTCCTCCACCGAGCAGTGGCCGCGCGCGTGATCGCGGTGGATCTTCTGGATCCACTCCAGATTGATGGCCGGCACCACCCCGATCAGCAGGTCGACGTACTGGGCCACGTCGATGCCCTTGGCGTTGACGCGCCGGTCGATCTCCGGCGGGAAGTGGCGTGAATCCACCTTGCGGCGCGTCCAGGTCTGGGCCACCAGCCCGCCGTGCTGGCCCTCGTAGAACAGCAGATCGCTCCCCGGCGGCAACGGTTGCCAGGGCGTGAATTCCCCCACCGGCACGCCCAGCTCGGCGGCGCGCTCGGCGTCATGCGCATACTCGCGCACGACACCGCTGCCGGTCTCGGAATAGGTCTTGAAGAACGCCTCGAGCTCGGCGAAGTGGTTGCACTCGGGACCGAACCAGGAGATGCGCCGGCCGCTGGCGCGCGCCTCGCTGAGCAGCGCAGCGAACTGGCGCTCGGTATAGCGGCGGAAGGCATCGCCGTGCACGATCGCGGCCTTCAGGCCCAGCCGCTGGAACACGGTCTTGAACGCATGCCGCACGGTCGACAGACCGGCCCCGGCCGAACCGGTCACGGCGACGATGGGATGCTTGATCGGCACTGGTGGCGACCCCGCGCGGCGGTGGACACGAAACTGCCGATGTTACCGGGACCGCGGCCGTTGTCCATAAGCGATCGGCCCCGGCCCGCCACCGGGGCCTGTCTGGCACCCCCCCGCGTCTCGTGCGAGCGCTGCGGCGCGGCTAGGCGGCTGGCCTTGCGCGAGGCGCGGGCAGGGTTCCGCTGACCGCGCGGAAGATGAACGACGGAATGCAAAAACCGGTGCTGACATTGACGAATGCCGCCCCCACCAGGCCCCCACCGAGGACCTGGCCGGCGAGCACGGCGCCGTGGTCGAAACAGAAAGCAGTCGCAATCAGCCAGAGCGAGGCGAGCGCGCAGGCGAAACGGCGCGGCAGCGGGTAACGCGGGATACGGGCGCCACCGTTCAGGTAGCGAAGCCCGTGGTTATAGACCACATCAAACGGATGTCCAGGCAGGATCGCGCCGGCCACGGCGAAGGGCAGCAGCCACCACAACACCGTGCCGCTGGCGAGCGCGGTGCCGATGGCGGTAACGGCCAGGCAAGCGAGCGGCGCGAAGCGCAGGCCGTAGTTGATGCGGCGCACGGTCTCGTCATCCAGCCCGGTGAAACCCTGCAGCTCGACCAGCCAGCGCGTTGAGGGAAGGATTCGATTCATGGCTTGCTCCTGTCAGAAAGTTTGCGGCGCAACCCGATACGGGCTCAGGGCTTGTGCGCATGGAAATTGACGCCGTGCGCGAAAAGCTGCTTCGAGATCTTTTGCTCGGCCGTGGTCCCCAGGAAGCAATTGAACCGCTGCACCACCCGGCCGTCCGCGAGGCCTACGCGTCGGGCGAGCTCGAAGAACTCCGGCTCGGTGAGCGCACCGCCGATGCACGCGGCCCACAGGTCCGGGTTGCTGCGCGATTGCAGCGTGAGCTCGCGCTGCACCACCACGTCGGCCAGGAACAAACGGCCGCCGGGCTTGAGCACCCGGAAGATCTCGCGGAACACGCGTGGTTTGTCCGGCGAGAGGTTGACCACGCCGTTCGAGATCACCACGTCCACGCTGCCGCTTGCGACCGGTAGGTCCTCGAGGTAACCCTCGCGGATCGTGACAATGTCACTCAACCCCGCCAAGTCGGCCGCGGCCGTGGCGCAGTCGCGCATCGCCGGCGTCATGTCCACGCCGATCGCGCGACCGCCCGGCGCCACACGCCGCGCCGCCAGCAGCAGGTCCATGCCCGCCCCGCAGGCGTGGTCGAGCACCACTTCACCGGGCTTGAGCGGGCTCACGCCCGGGGTGGTGTCGCCGATGCGCAGCGGATTGCCGACGCCGGCGAAGCGTGTCGTGCTCTCCGGCGGCAGCGCGGCGAGTTCGTCGGCGTCGTAACTCAAGAAGATGCGCGCGTACTCGGGGCCACGGTTGAAGTGAAATTCGCCGTCCGGATCGCGCGCCACGCGATCGTACTCGGCGCGGACCTGCGCGCGCAGTTGTTCGGCGTCGAAGTGGGCAGGTGCGGTCAGTGCCATAGTCGGTTCTCCTTGTCGACTCGTGTGACTGCTCCTGCCGGACTACATCCCGAAGATGTAGGTGCTCGGGCCCTGTGCGCCGAGCGCCTCATGCACCACGTGCCCGATGTCACTTGCCTTGATGGCGCGGCTGTCGTAGCGGACCTTGAGCACCCGGCGCACGTAGGGACTGAAATCCATTGCGTGGATGCCGGGGCGACCCTTGAGCGCGCCTTCGAGCCTGGCGCGCACGGCGTCGCTGGGTTCCAAACGCACATCGAGCATGACGGTAACGCCTTCGCTATTCATGGTTGCCTCCTCCATATCGGTCAGTTTGGGAAGAACAGAACTACTCTGTTCTTGCTGACAGAATACGGGGCTAACGTATCGAAAGGATTTCGGGAGGTTGGTACTTTGTAGCCGGTTTGTATCACCGGCTGCCCGCCACGCGCGCGGCGGTGGGATCTAGCGGCGCTCGACCAGCGCCGGCTCGATCAGCGCGCGCAGCGCATCGATGTCGACCGGCTTGCGCAGGACCTCGCGGATGCCGGCCGCGGAGATTTCCTCCGGCGACAGCTGCTCGCCGTAGCCGGTGTAGAGAATCGGGCGCGCGCCGGCGTGCCGGGCGCGGACCTGGCGGGCCAGCTCGATGCCGGTCATGCCCGGCATGGTGTAGTCGAAGAGATAGATGTCATACGTCCGGCCGTGCTCGGCCAGGCGACGCAGCGCCTCGGCGCCGCTTGTACAGGCATGCACCATCAGGCCCCAGTCCTGCAGTCGGTCGACCATGTACTCGCGCACGTTCGAATCGTCCTCGACCAGCAACACCGCGCCCTGCAAAACCGGGCGTGCCACTTCGGCCGGCCGGCCGGCCGCCGCGTTGAGGCCAACGTGTTCTGCCGCCTTCGCCAATGGAAGCCACAGACAAAAGCGCGATCCCCGGTCCGGCTCGCTCTCGACCCGGATGTGGCCGCCGTACTCGTGCACGATGCCGTGCACCGTCGCGAGGCCCATGCCGCTGCCCTTGCCGACCTCCTTGGTGCTGAAGAACGGCTCGAAGATGCGATCGAGGACCTCGCGCGACATGCCGATACCGCTGTCGCGCACGCACAACTCCACGTAGCGGCCGGCGGCTGGCTTGCGGCAGGACGCGCAGATGCAGGGTGTGGCGCACTCGATCTGACGCAGGCTGATGTCGAGCTCGCCGCTGCCGGCCATGGCGTCACGCGCGTTGATGCACAGGTTGAGCAGGATCTGTTCGATGTGCACCGGATCGGCCATCACCGCCGGCAGGTTCTCGGCAAATGTGAAGCGCGTCTGGATCGTCGCTGGCAGCATGGACTCCATGAGCTTGACGCATTCCTCGATCAGCGGCGCGAGCCGCAAGGGGCGCGGTTCGCCGCGGCTCCCGCGGCTGAAGGTCAGCATCTGCTGGATGAGGTCGCGGGCGCGCGTGGCGGATTTCTGGATGCGGTCGAGGTAGCGGTTGAGGGTCTCGTCGCGGTGCTTGCGCTCCCACTCCTGCGCCATCACCACGTAGCCCATGATGCCGGTGAGAATGTTGTTGAAATCGTGGGCAATGCCGCCGGTCACATGGCCGATGGCCTCCATCTTCTGGGCCTGGCGCAGCTGCGCCTCGAGCCGCAGGCGCTCGGCCTCGGCCGCCTTGCGTTCGCTGATGTCGCGCATGATCAGCAGCAGGTGCGGCTCGTTGCCGTAGTGCACCGGCACCCCGTGGACCTCGACCTCGAACAGCGTGCCATCCTTGCGCCGGGCCTTGGCCTCGGATTTCAGGCTGTGACCGGCGCTCGCCGCCTCGAAGAATGCCCAGCAGCGCAGCTGGCTGTCCGGGTGCACGAACTGGAACGACGCGGCGGTCAGCAGTTCCTCGCGCGAACATCCATACAGGCGGCAGAAGGCCGGGTTGGCGTCCATGATACGCCCGTCGGGCGTGCACAGGGCGAAGCCGTCCACGGAGGCGTTGAAGATGGTTTGGTAGCGCTCCTGGCTCGCGCGCAGCGCCTCCTCGGCCGTCTTGCGCTCGGTGATGTCGCGCGTGAACGCGAGCAGCCGATCCACGCCGCCGATGGAGGTGCGCCTGATGCGCACCTCGTCCCAGCGCAGGCTTCCGTCCCGGTTGCGCGCATGCCACTCGAACAATACCGACTCGCCGGCCCGGGCGCGCGCGAGATGGCGCATGGCGTCGGCCTGCGTGTAGGGCGGCACCCCTTCGCTCAGGTCCGCGATCGTGAGCGCCACTATCTCATCGCGCGTGTACCCGTAGCGCTCGCAGGCGGTCTGGTTCACGTCCACGATGGCGCCAGTCGCGATGTCGTGCACGAACACCGCGTCCTCGGTTGATTCCATCAATGCGCGGAAGCTCGTCTCGGAGCGCGCCTGCGCCTCCACGGCGTTGCGGTGCTCGAGCTCGATGGCGGCGCGCGCCGAGAAAAGCCGCAGCAGCTGCTCGGTCAGCTCCGCATCGCGTATCGGCTGGCGGTGCATGACCGCCATGAGACCGAGCACCTTGCCGTTCGAATCGAACAGCGAAATGCCCGCGTAGCCCTCGGCATTCAGCTCCTTCGGATGTGGGTCGGGAAACAGGAACTGCACTCTTTCCGGAAAGAGCCGAAAACTCGCGCCCAGCACCTGCTCGCACGGGGTGCCGGCGAGGTCATACTCGAAGCTCGGCACGGGCTGGCCATCGCTCACCATGGCCAGCACCCGGACGGTCTTCGACTGCTCGCCCGTAAGCACGCCGATGAAGGCGTAGTTCACATCGAGCGCCTTGGCGACGTGGTTCACCAGGTACTGGAAAATACCCTCGCCACTCACCCCGGCCACGCCGTCGGCGGCAAACCGCAGCGCGCGACGCAGGGCATCCTCGGGTCGGGTGGTGCCCGGTTGTACGACGTAGGTCATCGGTGTCTGTCCCATGGCCGGCGCGCAGGCCGCGAATTCAGGGACAGTCTACCCCGTCAGAACCGCCCCGGATCGGCCGGCACCAAACGCCAACAATTGAAACAATCCAGAAACAAACGTCTCGGGCCTAGACGCCGGCAGGCACATACATGTAGCCCACGCCGCGCACGGTCTTGATGAGCTGCGGCTTGTCGGGATCGAGCTCGATCTTCTTGCGCAACCGCGCGATGCGGATGTCAATACTGCGGTCGAAGGGGTCCCACTCGCGGTTCTGCGTGAGCGTGAGGATCTGGTCGCGCGACAACGGCCGGCCCGGCCGCTCGAGGAAGGTCTGCAGCAGCTCGAACTCCATGGCGGTCAGGGGAATCTCCGCGCCGTCCCGCCCGAAGAGCTGGCGGCTCACGAGGTTGAGGGTGCAGCCCCCGATGGCTACGCGCTGGTCGGACGCCGTGGGTGCCGGGGCCCCGCTGCTCGCGCGCTGGTAGCGGCGCAGCACACTCTTGATGCGAGCGTGCAGCTCGCGCGGATCGAATGGCTTGCCAACATAGTCGTCGGCACCGACCTCGAGACCCACGATGCGATCAACCGTCTCGCCCGCGCCCGAGACCATGATGATGCCGATGTCGTGGTGCTCGCGCAGGTAGCGCGCGAGACTCAGCCCGTCCTCGCCCGGCAGCCCGACGTCGAGCAGCACCACGTCCGGGATGCGTTCCTGGATACGGGCGCGCATGTCCGCCGCGCCCGCGGCGGTCGCGACCGCGTAACCGGCCCCCGACAGGTAGTCGCTGATCAGCTCCCGGATGTCGGGATCGTCGTCGACAACGAGAATATGCGGCTGCGTATTCATCCACCGTTGCCAGGGCCGCGGACCGCCGCCAGGCGCGGCGCCGACCGGTCGACCAGAAAGTGCCAGAATTCTGGCATATCGAGGCACGGCAACAAACCCTCAAATAAGAAGGGACCGGAGCCGGCACGTGCCGGCCCGGTCCCGGGCCCTGCCCTCAAGCGGCGCCGGCGGCCGTGGCGCCGCGGCCAAACGGCCGCGGGATCAGCATCGGCACGCGCTCACGATAACCCGTGTACTCCGGGTGCACCGCGAGGAGGTCGCGCTCCTCGAGACGGATAGCGATCAGGATGTAGGCGGTCGTCGCGATCGCGAAAAGGAGGTGCGTCACCGTCATGGTCGGGGTCGCCCAGAAGGCGAGCAGCCAGCCGACGTACAGCGGGTGGCGCACGTACTTGTAGAAGAGCGGCGTCTTGAATGGCAGCTTCGTGTACGGCTTGCCCACCAGGTGCAGCCACACCTGACGCAGCCCGAACAGATCGAAGTGATTGATGAGGAAGGTCGAGACCAGCACCACCAGCCAGCCGAGCGCGAACACGCCCCACAGCACCGCCTGCCCGGTCGGGTCGGTGACGTTCCAGATCACGCCGCCGAGCGGCTGCCAGTGGGCAAACAGCGCGATCAGGGCGATGCTCGAAGCCAGCACGTAGGTGCTGCGCTCGATCGGCTGCGGCACTACCTGGGTCCACCAGCGCTTGAAGGCCGGACGCGCCATCACGCTGTGCTGGACGGCGAAGACGCCGAGCAGCACGGTATTGACGATGAGTGCCTGCCACAGCGGCGCCTGCGGCGCGCCGTCGATCGATACCGGCACGACCAGATTGCCGATGAACCCGATCGCATACAGGTAGGTCAGGAAGAACAGGGCGTAGGCGGCTACGCCGTAACTGAAGTACAGAATACGCTTGCGCATGGGTATGTCTCCTTGTGTGGTTGAACGGGAACGATGGGACCCTAGCCCCCGGCCCGGCCGATGTCTGCGAATACCGCGACCAGCAGCGCCCAGTACTCATGGAAACCCTCCGGACGCGCCTTCGATTGCCGGCGTGGATGTTTGCGCATTGCTGTTTCCTCTACGGGTTGACCGGGTACACAGTGGCCTCGGGCTCCATGTGCGCCACACGATACGATGGCGGCGTTGCTGAAGAATTTCTGCACGCTGCGGATTTGTATACGGATCGTTTCCGTCCGCTCGCCGCGGCCTGTCAACCCCTGCACGCGGCGAGCGTAGTAGCGCCTAACCGGCGGTGAATCCGCCGGCGCCTCCCGATCTAGCCTGAATGCAGAACAAGCCGCCATGAGACTGGTCCGCCAGATCGTCGTTACCACCGCCGTCGTTGCCTTGCCGGTGCTGTCCCTACCGACCGCCGCCAGTGGCTCTGCTGGCCAGCGCCCACAGGCCGCAGCAAACCGTGACTTGGGCGTGAACCGTCACCAGCACCGCCAGGCGCACCGCATCCGGCAGGGCGTGCGCTCCGGTGAGCTGACACCCGAAGAGACCCGGGTGCTCGCGCAGGAACAGCGCGCCATCCGCCAGGGGGAACGCGCCTACAAGTTCGACGGCAAGCTAACCCGCGAAGAGCGCAAGGACCTGCACCAGGATCTCAACCAGGCGAGCACAAACATCTACCGGGAGAAGCACGACGGCGAGAAGCGCAACTGAGTCGCCTCTGCCGCCCATCCCTGCGGGGGATAGTGAAGATGCGTCTGCGGTCCTGAACCGCCGCGAGGCACCGCCCCGGTCGCTGTCCGAGCGTACCTTCCTGCGCCGCCTCGTCCCGGTCACCGGCCTGTCGCCGATCGGATCGAGGCGAGGGCCGCGCGCCAGGGACGGCGCGTCTGCGGCTTCGCCGATCGGATCGAGGCCATAACCGCAGCATCCCTGCTGCATGGCCCTCGACTCCATCCGGGAGTCGAGGCGAGCGGGGCGAGACCGAAGCCCTACTCGCTGCGCTCGTTCGTCCCGCCACAAGATCAGCCCCGTTTGCGAGTTCGCCGATCGGACCGAGGCGAGGCGAGCGGGGCAAGGATG
>CAZVUN010000081.1:0-13949 GCA_964629975.1 uncultured Acidiferrobacteraceae bacterium
GCCTCGGGCGCGCCGTGCTGCGCGAGCGCGCGCTCGCTCGCAGCATCGAGACGCGCGAGGTACAACCCGCCGCGCCGGTGCGGCTGCAGGAACTCCGCCACCAGTCCGGGTGACAACGGCACGGACGTCTCGACCCGCAGCGCCGCGGCAACGCGCGAGAGCTCGGAACCGTAGAGGGTTCCGATCAGGTAGCCGTCCGGATGCTGCGCGAACCAGGCGGCGAGATCGTCTTCGGTTACCACTGCGAGTGGATGCCTGAGGCGCCCGAGGAACTGGAGCTGGCCGTGGTACTTGCCGAGATGGGCGATCGGCCGGCCTTGCGCCTGCAACGTTGCCACCCGCCCGGCGAGCGGGCGCAGGTCGAAGGTCGGCCCGACGGCGTCGAGCAGGCCGGCAAATGCGGCGCCCAGCACCAGCACGCACGCCAGCACCACCGCCTGGACGCGGCGGCTGAGCGCGGCGTGCGCCGTAAACAGCACGGCAAACGCGCACACCGCCATCACGATGCCGGGCGCCATCGACAAGCCCGCTGCGCTCGCCAAGTCGAACTTCTGCGGGTTGTTGACCGCGTAGATCCACACCGCGGCGAGCGCGCCCAGGCCGAGCGCCACGGGTATCGCATCGAAGTCGCGGCGCGTGTCATCGCTGTGCGCGAGGGCGAAAGCCGCCAGCAGCGCCGCGCCCGGGAACAACGGCAGCAGATAGTGCGGCTGCTTGCCGGCCACGAGCGACAGCACCACAAACACCGGCACGAGCCACGCCAGACAAAAGCGCACGCCCGCCTGCGGCGCCGCGCGCCGCAGGCGCCACAGACCACGCCACAGCGGCGGCCACAGCGACCACGGGAACAGCAGCAGCGGCAGCAGCGCCAGGTACCACCACCACGGGAAACTGTGGTGGAACGACTCGTGCATGCGCCCGGCGGTCTGGCCCCAGAAGATGGCCGTGCGATACTCGGCGCCGCCGGCGAGCCCCGCCGGCACCGCCCAGGCGAGGCCGATGGCGGCCGCGAGCAACAGCGCGGCGCCGATGCCGCCATACCAGGTGCGCCAGCGTGGACGCGAATCGAGCGCCCACCACGGCGCGGCCAGCGCCACCGGCAACACATGCAGCAGAATCACCGGGCCCTTGGCGAGAATACCGAGACCGAGCGCCACCCCGAGCTCGACGAAACCACGCACTCCGCCCTCGCGCCAGGCGCGCACGACACCCAGCAGGCCGAGCAGGGTGAAAAGCACGACCAGCATGTCGAACATGGTGAGCGTGCTGAACACCAGCCAAAGCAACGAGCCAAAGGCGATCCACGGGGCGAGCACCGCCGGTTGCGCCTCCTGCGGCCACAGGCGGCGCGCGAGCTGCGCGATGAGCGCGAGACTCGCGAGTGCGGCGAGCGGGGCAACCAGGCGCGGCCACCAGTCGTTGACGCCGAACAGCGCCCAGCCCAGATGCATCAACCAGAACAGCAGCGGTGGCTTGTGGCTATAGGGCGCGCCGTTGAGGTAGGGAACGAGAAAGTCGCCGCGACTCCACATCTCCCACGCCACCGCCGCGTAGCGCGTCTCGTCCACCGGCCACAGGGGGCGCGATGCGAGCGCGCCCAGCACCACGCCGCCCGCCAGCGCGAGCAGTGGCCACAGGGATCGGGTGACCAGGTGCACGGCGCGCATCAGCGCGGCGCGCCGGGCGACGGGGTGGTGGCGAGCCCCGGTGCGATGTCGCGCGAGAGCGCGCGCAGCCGCCGGTGGCGCCGATACAGCCAGCCGCCAAACGCCGCCGAGGCGACGAACAGCGCCGCGCCCACGACCAGGCGCAGCGCCGGATCCGTCTCGACCCCGCTGCCGATCAAGGCGAACACCACGGTCTGCGGCAGGTAACCGATAAGCGACCCCAGGAAGAACGGCGTGGGCTCCACGCTCGACACGCCGGCCAGCAGGTTGGTGGCCAGATTGTGCCCGACCGGCAGGAAGCGGATGAGCACGGTGGTGGAGAACGGGTGCGTGCGCAGAAACGCATCCATGTGCCGCGCGCGCCGGCCCAGGCGGCGCGCGATGAACCGGTGCGCCAGCAGCCGCGCGTAGTAGAACGCCGCAACACAACTGAGCAGCGTGCCGAGCAGCGCAAGCGCCGCACCCTCCACCAGCCCGAACGCGTAGCCGCCAAGAAAGGCCACGAACTGGCGCGGCAGGCCGAGCACCGTAAGCAGCGCCGCGACACCCACGAACAGCAGTTCCCCGGACAGCCCGTGGTTGCGGATGCTGGCGTCGACCCAGGCCTTGTCGAATGCGGCGCCGAAGCGCGTCTCCTCCAGCAGAAACGCGACCGCCACCAGTGTCGCGATCAGCAGCAGCCCGCGCAGCGTCGCGCGTACCGTGAGTGACAGGCGTGGCGCGGATTTCACGCCGTCGGCCCCGCGCCCGATTCCTGCACGTGCGGGCGACGCATGCGTCGCTGCAGCCACATAACGCCGATGAGATCGACGATGCCGACCCACAGGCGATTGTGCACGCCGTACTTCGAGGTGCCGCGCGTGCGCGGGCGATGGTTGACCTCGACCGAAACGGTGCGTCCGCCGTTACGCTGCACGAGCGCCGGCAGGAAGCGGTGCATGTGATCGAAGTACGGCAACTCGAGGAACACCGCGCGGGGAAAGAGCTTCAGCCCGCAACCGGTATCGGGCGTGGCGTCCTTGAGCAGACGCGCGCGCACCGCGTTGGCGATGCGCGAGGACAAGCGCTTGAGCCACGAATCCTGGCGGCGGCGCCGCCAGCCGGCGACGAGCTGCAGGTTCGCGGGCCGGTCCCGATCCTGCGCCATGGCCCAGAGTTTGGGGATGTCGGCCGGATCGTTCTGCCCGTCGCCATCGAGGGTGGCGATCCACGCCCCGCGCGCCGCGCGCACCCCGGTGGCGAGCGCCGCACTCTGCCCGCAGCTGTGCGCGTGCCTGAGCACGCGCAGGCGTGGAAAGTCGCGCTGCGCCGCCGCCAGCCGCTCGGCCGTGGCATCGGTGCTGCCGTCGTCGACGTATACCACCTCGTAGTCGAGGCGCCCGTCGAGCGCGGCGCGGATCTCGGCGATGAGCGCGGCGATGTTGTCCTGCTCGTTGCGCACCGGAATGACCACCGAGAGATCCATGACTGTCAGGCAGGGGAATGATGGCTGGCGAGGTTCGGCGCGCGCGGCTCGGCCGCCGCGCCCGGGATGATAGCAGATGGCTCGCCGCCCTGCGGATCGGCCGGGCCCGACCCGAATGCCCGCTCCCAGCGCGGCACCACCCACAATTGCACCACAGCAAGCGTGCCCACCACGCCGATCGCCGCACCGGCGATGACATCGCTCGGGTAGTGCTTGGCCAGGGCCACGCGCGACCACGCCACCGCAACTGCCCAGGCGAGCGCCAGGGCACCCGCCCAGGTGCGCCGCGCGAGCAAGCCGACGAAGATCATGCTGGTCACGAGGTCCGCCGTGTGCCCCGACGGAAACGAGTGCAGGGCCGCCGACCAGGTGAGACCGGCGGTTTCCTGGGCGTCGGCGTAGCCGGCCAGATCCGGGCGCGCGCGGCCGACCAGCATCTTGAGGATGCGCACGAGGACGACCGGGCCGAGCAACTGCGCCAGCAGGTAGCCGAGCGCGAGATAGACCCAGCGCCGATCGCGCGTGTACCAGCCCACGGCGAGTGTTGCGAGGAACAGGCCGTAGAACGGCCACATGCCGTAGCGCGACAGCAGCTCGATCGGGCGGCGCCAGGCCCCGACCCAGGCCGGATCGTGCAACAGGTGCATGCCGGACACATCGCCTTTGAGCAGCGTGAGCGCGATGGCGAGCGCCAGCAGCGCAAGCCACAGGGCGCCCAGCCGCTGCGTGCGCTGCCTAAGTTCCGCAGCCGGATAGGACACGGTACTCCTTGAGCGCCACGTAGAAGCTGCGCTGGCCGCGACACGGCGGCGCCGCGTCCGCGAAGACCTTCGCCAGGTCAGCGGCCCGCAGCACGAGCACCCCGTGCGGATGCGCGGCGAGCCAGGCGCGCGCCTGCGCCGGTTCGAGCTCGACGAAGGTGCGCGCAGCATAGTAATTGAGCGCGCCGCGCGTCACGTTGACCGTCGCCACCGGCGCCTCGCGCGGCAGCGCGCTCGCCAGCGCGCGCGCCGACAGCAGCGGGTTGATGACGTGCAGTGCCAGGCCGAACACCAGCAGCGAGGCCGCAACGCTCAGCGCCGCGACACTCCACAGCCAGCGCCGCGCCGGCCCGCGCAGGAACAGCGCCGCGCCGATGGTGGCCACGCTCAGCGCCGCGGCCAGCGCCAGCCCCTGGCCGCTCGCCGCGCCGAGGTGGCGCGCGGAAAACCACGCCAGCACGCCCGCGAGCAGCAATCCGAACAGCAGCGGCGGGACGCTGAGCCACGCCGACACGCGTTGGCTCTGCACGAGGCGCGCCACCGCCAGTCCGCCGGCCACGGCCACGCCCGGCATGAGCGGCAACAGGTAAATGACGAGCTTCTCGGATACGATCGACAGGGCGGCGAGCGGCAGCAAGGTAAATAGCGCCACTTCGCGCGCCAGCGCCGAGCGCTCGCGCGCCAGTTGCCAGGCGCCGTAGGCGATGAGCCCGGTCCAGGGCAGCAGCACCACCGGCAGCACGAGCAGGTAGAAATAGAACGGCTCGGGGTGGCTCCAGGAATTGATCGCCCGGCCGAGGAGCTGCTGGCGCCAGATGGTCTCGAGATAGTCCCCATGGCCGGTGGCGAGGACCGCGCCGATCCAGATCGCCACACCGGCGGCGAGCCCGCCGAGGCCCGCGAGCGGCCTGAGCGCCCGCAGGCCGGCGCGCCCGCGCGCCAGAGCGAACCAGGCGATCGCAGGCAGCACCGTGAACAGCAACCCCACCGGGCCCTTGGTGGCGAGCGCCACGGCGCTCGCCAGCCAGAAGCCGGCCCGGGCGCGGCCTGTCCCGTGCTCGAAGTAGCGGTGCAGCGCGACCCAGGCATAGATCGCCGCGGCGGTGAGCAGCATGTCCATGCGCACCATGTGACCGCCGAATACCACGAGCGCGAGCGTGGCGAACACGAATGCCGACCAGAATCCGACCGCCGCACCTGCCGGCCCCCCGCCGGCCACGGCGCGTCCGAGCTGGTAGACGCCGGCGAGCGCGGCGAACGTCGAGGCCACGCTCACCAGCCGGAACGCCAGCTCGCCGTGACCGACGACGGCGCCCGCGAGCGCCACGATCCAGAAGTAGAGCGGTGGCTTGTCCGGGTACGGATAGCCGTTCAAATGCGGCACGAGCCAACCGCCGCCCGCGAGCATCTCGCGCACCGCCTCGCCGTAGCGCGCCTCGTCCAGCACCCAGAGGTCGCGCGGTACCAGCAGGTTGACGCAGAACAGCGCAACACCGAGCGCCGCCACCGTGAGCAGCGCGCGGCGCGGCGCACTCACCGCGGAGGAATCGGCCGTGGCGCCTTGCGGTGCAGGCGCCTGCGGCAGCGGCGCGTCGATTGTCGAATCAGGCAGCGGCACCGGCTCCTCGCGTTGTATCGTCACGGCGGCGCGGCACGGCAACCGCGCCCGGGTCCAGGCGTGGCATACCCTAGCCTCCCCGTGTTAACGCAGTCTTAAGGAATGCCCGCGGCCCGTCCGGGAATTTGCCGTCCCCGCACGCGGGGCCGGTATAGTGGGCGGCCTGCTCCGGCCCACCCGCACCGCCATGACCCAGCAACGGCACAGCAACCGCCTCGCGCACGAGACCAGCCCCTATCTGCTGCAGCACGCGCACAACCCGGTCGACTGGTACCCGTGGGGCGAGGAGGCGCTCGCCAAGGCGCGGCGCGAGGACAAGCCGATCCTGCTGTCGATCGGTTACTCGGCCTGTCACTGGTGCCACGTCATGGAGCAGGAGTCGTTCGAGGATGAGGACGTGGCGCGCGTCATGAACGAGCACTTCGTGTGCATCAAGGTCGACCGCGAGGAGCGCCCGGACCTCGACAAGATCTACCAGACCGCGCACCAGATCCTCACGCAGCGCGCCGGCGGCTGGCCGCTCACCATGTTCCTGTCACCGCACGATCAGCTGCCGTTCTTCGGCGGCACCTACTTTCCCAAGACCGCACGCCACGGCCTGCCGGCGTTTACCGAGCTGCTCGGCGAGGTGGCGCGCGCCTGGCGTGACAAGCGCGCGGCGATCGAGGCGCAGAACGGTTCGGTGCGCGAGCTGTTCGCCCGCCTGCAGCCGGCCGGGCCGGCGCCGGGGGTGCATGCGGGTGCGGACACGCTTGCGAGGGCGTTCGATGAGCTGCAGCGGCAGTTCGATCCGCGCCACGGCGGCTTCGGGCGGGCGCCGAAGTTCCCGCATCCGACCGCGCTCGATTTCCTGTTGCGCTACTGGGCGCACGGGCAGGTGCGCGGCGAGCCGAGGCCGCAGGCCCTGGCGATGGTACGCACGACGCTCACGGCCATGGCCGCGGGCGGGCTGTACGACCAGCTGGGCGGCGGCTTCTACCGCTATTCGGTCGATGAGCGCTGGGAGATCCCGCACTTCGAGAAGATGCTGTACGACAACGCGCAGCTGCTCGCGCTGTACGCCGACGCGTACATCGCCACGCGCGATCCGCTGTTGCGGCGCGTCGCCCTCGAAACCGCCGCGTGGGTACGGCGCGAGATGCAGTCAGCCGAGGGCGGCTATTACTCGACGCTCGACGCCGACGCGCAGGGCGAGGAAGGCAGGTTCTACGTCTGGTCGGCGGCGCAGATCAAGGCCCTGTTGCCGCCCGAGGAGTGGGCCTGCGTGGAGCGTCACTTCGCGCTGAACGGCCAACCGAACTTCGAAGGACAGTGGCACCTCAACGTGCGCATGCCTGCGCCCGCCATCGCACAGGACCTCGGCCTGTCCGTCGAGCGCGTCGAGCAACGACTGGCCGCGGCCAAGGCCAGGCTGCTGGCGGCGCGCGCGCAACGGCTGCGGCCGGGGCGCGACGACAAGATCCTCACGGCCTGGAACGGCCTCATGATCACCGGCATGGCGCGCGCCGGGCGGCTGCTGGGGCGGCCGGAGCTGGTGGCCTCCGCCGAGCGCGCCTTCGACTTCGCCCGCCGTGTGCTGGCACAGGACGGGCGCCTGTACGCCACGACCAAGGACGGCAAGACCCGCCTCGCTGGCTACCTCGATGACTACGTGTTCCTGATCGAGGCCGGGCTCGAGCTGCTGCAGGCGCGCTGGCGCGCAGAGGACCTTGCGTTCATCACGCCGCTGGCCGAGACCGTGCTCGATGAATTCGAGGACGAGGCGCACGGTGCGTTCTTCTTCACCGGCGCCACGCACGAGGCATTGATCCACCGGCCGAAGCCAACGAGCGACGATGCCATCCCCTCCGGCAACGGGGTCGCGGCCTACGCGCTCGCGCGGCTCGGCCATCTGCTCGGCGATGTGCACTACCTCAAGGCCGCCGAGCGCGCGCTCGAGGCGCTGTCGGCAAGCATCGCGCAGTACCCCTCGGCGCACGGCGCGCTGCTGCGCGCGCTCGATGAGCAACTCCATCCCACCGAGACCGTCGTGCTGCGCGGGGCCGGTGCGGAACTCACCGCCTGGGCGCAACGTGCACAGCGACACTACGCGCCGCGCCGGCTGGTAGTCGCCATCCCGGCGGACGGCGTCGGGCTGGCTGGCCTGCTGGCGCAGCGCAAGCCGCTCGCGCCCACCACGGCCTATGTGTGCAGCGGTCACGCCTGTCAGGCGCCGGTCACGGACCTGGCGGAATTCGAAGCGGCGCTCGCGCACGGCGAAGTCGCGCCCGCCGCGGTGTTGCATTGACCGTGCGCGGCGTCAGCGCAGCTGGGTGATGTAGACGGCCAGGGCCGCGTAGATCGCGAGGTTGGCGAGCAGGTTCCAGTGGCCGTTGTTGTTCTTGCACACCTGCCAGTCGAAGAAGCGCACGGCCGGATCGGTCAGGCGCGCGAGCCGCGGCCAGAAGCGGTTGGTGCGCGCGCAGTAGGCGCGGTACGGCTCGCCGAGCAGCGCATCGAGGCGCTTTTCCTCGCGCGCCACGCGATTGAACATGTAGAAGTAGTACAGCACGGCAAACGCACCGGCGATGTAGGGATTGCCGAGCAGCAACACCAGCCCGAGCAGCATGATGAGGCGCCCGAGGTACATGGGGTTGCGCACCAGCACGTACGGCCCGCGTGCGGTGAGCTGCTCGTTCTTCACCAGCGAGGCGAACGCCCACACCTGGATGAGCTCGCCGGCGAGCGAGATGCCAAGCCCCCACCACAGCCACTCGCGCCGCGCGTACACCGCGATGGCGAGGAGCGCCCCGACCGCCAGCAGATAGCGCGACTTGAGCAGCAGCCGGCGGGCGGTCGGGTTGTTGAACAGGGCGTGGACGGGAGCGAGCATGGGGCGGCGGGTCGAGGGCGGCGATTATACGGGCAGCCGCACGCCGATCACAGGCGCGGCAGCAGGATCGCCGCCCAGGTGAATACCACGAACAGCAGCGCCAGCAGCACCGCCGCCGAGCCCATGTCCTTGGCGCGGCCGGAGAGCTTGTGCCGTTCCTTGCCGATGCGGTCGACGGTCGCCTCGATCGCCGAATTGAGCAGCTCCACGATCAGCACCAGCACCAGGCTGCCGATGAGCGCGATGCGCTCGAGCGCGTCGTGGCCGAGCCAGTAGCCGAGGGGCGCGAGCAGCACGAACAGCACGAACTCCTGGCGGAAGGCCGCCTCCTTGCTGAGCGCGGCGCGCAGCCCGGCCATGGAATAGCCGCCGGCACGTGCGATGCGCGCCATGTCGCCCATGCTGCGCCAGATCTTCTTGAGCAGTTTCATCGTCTCCTCGGGGTCGGTGGCACGCGCAGGATAGTGACGCCTGCGTGACGCGCGCATGACAGCATCATCACGGGATTGTAAATCAGCTTTCACGCGCTTGCGGCATGCTGCGCGCTGCCAATCCTCACATTGGAGGCAGCATGGCGGATGCGTTGCGGTTTCGCGCGATCTTCATCTCGGACGTCCACCTCGGTACCCGTTCCTGCAAGGCCGAATTTCTCCTCGATTTCCTCCAGCACACCGAATCGCAGTACCTCTACCTGGTTGGCGACATCATCGACTTCTGGAGCCTGCGCAACGGCTGGTACTGGCCGGCGCTGCACAACCGCGTCATCCAGGCGGTCATGGAAAAGGCCGCGCGCGGCACCGAGGTGATCTTCGTCCCGGGCAATCACGACGAGCTGTTCCGTGACCACATCGGCCGGGTGTTCGGCGGCGTGCGCCTGGCCGCCGATGTGGTGCACCGCACGGCGGACGGGCGCCGGCTGCTCGTGCTGCACGGCGATGAGTTCGACTCCATCGTCATGCACAGCAAATGGCTGGCGCACATCGGCTCGTGGATCTACGACGCGCTGCTGTACGCCAACCGCTGGGTCAACCTGGTGCGCCGGCGCCTCGGGCTGCGCTACTGGTCGCTCGCGGCCTACGCCAAGCAGAAGACCAAGGGCGCGGTGAACTTCATCAGCAACTTCGAGCACGCCCTGGTGCACGAGGCGCACCGCCGCCGCGTCGATGGCGTGGTGTGCGGCCACATCCACAAGGCCGAAATCCGTGAGGTCGATGGCGTCCTGTACTGCAATGACGGCGACTGGGTGGAGAGCTGCACGGCGCTCGTCGAGCGCGCCAACGGGGCGCTGGCGGTCATCCACTGGGCCGATGAAAGCGTATTGCTGCTCGATGAATCCTCGAGCGCGCCCACGCCGCTGCCACAGGCGGTCGGATGAGGCTCGCGATCGTCAGCGACGCCTGGTACCCGCAGGTCAACGGGGTCGTCAAGACACTGACCTATACGCGCGATGAGCTGCTCAAGCTCGGCCACACGGTCGAGATGATCACGCCCGAGGGTTTCCGCACCGTCCCCTGCCCGACCTATCCGGAGATCCGCCTCGCGGTGCTCCCCGGGCGTGCCGTGGCCCGCCGCCTCGAGGCGTTCGCGCCCGAGGCCGTGCACATCTCGACCGAAGGGCCATTGGGGCTCGCCGCGCGCGCCTGGTGCCTGCGCCACGATTTTCCCTTCACCACGAGCTTCCACACGCAGTTTCCGGAGTACGTGCAGTTGCGCACGCGCCTGCCGCTCGGGGTGTCGTACGCCTTCATGCGCTGGTTCCACAATGCCGGGCGCTGCACCATGGTGGCGACGCGCACGCTGCATGAGCGACTCGCGGCCCGCGGCTTTCGCCACCTCGGCCTGTGGTCGCGGGGGGTTGATACGGAGCTGTTTCGTCCGCGCCCCAAGGACGCGCTCACGGACGCACGCCCGATCTTTCTCTACATGGGCAGGGTCGCGATCGAGAAGAACATCGAGGCGTTTCTGGCGCTCGATCTGCCGGGCACGAAGGTGGTGATCGGCGACGGACCGGACCTGCGCCTGCTGCAACAGCGCTACCCGGCGGCGCGCTTCCTCGGCTACAAGAGTGGCGAGGACCTCGCGCGCCACGTGGCGGCGGCCGATGTGTTCGTGTTCCCGAGCCGCACCGATACCTTTGGACTGGTGCTGATCGAGGCGCTCGCCTGCGGCGTGCCGGTCGCGGCCTATCCGGTGCAGGGGCCGATCGATGTGATCGACGATGGCGTGACCGGGGTGCTCGATGAGGACCTGCGGGGTGCGGCGCTGCGCGCGCTCGCGCTCGATCCGGCGAGGTGCCGGGCGGCGGCCGAGCGCTACACCTGGGCGGCGTGCACGCGCCAGTTTCTGGCGCACCTCGAGGCGGCGCGCGCGGTGCCGGCCGCGCGCGCGGTCAGGCAGCCGGCTTCCAGGTAAGATCGAGCTCGCGCGCCGCCTTGACGTCGTCGAGGCGCTTGACCGGGAGGGTGTGCGGCGCGCCTTTCACCAGCTCGGCCTGGCTGCGCGCTTCCTGCGCGATCTCCTTCATCGCCGCAACGAACCGGTCGAGCTCTTCCTTGGCCTCGGTTTCGGTCGGCTCGATCAGGAAGCACTCCGGCACGAGCAGCGGGAAGTAGGTGGTCGGGGCGTGGAAGCCCTTGTCGAGCAGGCGCTTGGCCACGTCCATGGCGATGACGCCGGTCTGGTCCTTCAGACCCTTGAGCGTCAGGATGAACTCGTGGGTCGCACGGCGCTTCGGGAAGGCGGCGACGAAGCCGGCCCGGGTGAGCTCGGCCATCACGTAGTTGGCATTGAGCGTGGAGTACTCGGCCACGCGTTGCATGCCCGCGCGCCCGAGCAGGCGCGCGTATACGTAGGCGCGCAGCAGCACGCCGGCATTGCCCATGTGGGCGCTCAGCCGCCCGATGGTCTGCGGGCGGGTCTTCTCCGTCTCCCAGAAATACTTGTCCTGCACCTTGCCCACGAGCGGCACCGGCAGGAACGGCGCCAGACGTTCGTTGGCCGCCACCGGACCGGCGCCCGGGCCGCCGCCGCCGTGCGGTGTCGAGAAGGTCTTGTGCAGGTTCATGTGGATCACATCGAAGCCCATGTCGCCCGGCTTGACCTTGCCCAGGATGGCATTGAGGTTGGCGCCGTCGTAGTAGAGCAGCCCGCCGGCGTCGTGCACGATGCGGGCGATCGCCTCGATGTTGCGCTCGAACACCCCGAGCGTCGAGGGATTGGTGAGCATCAGTCCCGCGGTGTGCGGACCGACCGCGGCCTTGAGCGCGGCGAGATCGACGTCGCCGTCGGCGTTGGTCGGGATCTCGCGCACCGTATAGCCGCACATCACCGCGGTCGCCGGGTTGGTGCCGTGCGCCGCATCCGGCACCAGGATCTCACGGCGCGCATGGTCGGCCCGGGAATCATGGTAGGCACGGATCATGGCCACACCGGCGAACTCGCCCTGCGCGCCGGCGAGCGGGGTGAGCGAACAGGCCGCCATGCCGGTCACGTCCTTGAGGATCTCCTGCAGCTCGTAAAGGCAGGCGAGAAAGCCCTGGCCGGTCGATTCCGGCGCGTGCGGGTGCCGCCCGAGCAGCGGCGGCAGCATCGCGAGCGTGTTGCAGGCGCGCGGGTTGTACTTCATGGTGCAGGAGCCGAGCGGGTAGAAGTGCGTGTCGATCGAGAAGTTCTTCTGCGACAGCCGCGTGTAGTGCCGCACCGCCTGCAGCTCCGAGACCTCCGGCAGCAGCGGACGCTGCGTGCGGCGCAGGTGCTGCGGGATGTCCGTTACCGCGGCCGGCGTGCGCGGGGCCTGCGAAGCGTTGCACCGGCCGGGCCGGGAGTGCTCAAAGATCAACATCGGTACAAACCTCGGTACGTGACGTGGCGGTCGGTGCGATCACTTGAGCGCGGCGAGCGCCTTGTCGTAGTCCGGCTCCTGCTTGATCTCCGGCACCAGCTCGGTATGCACGACCTTGTCGTTCTCGTCGATGACGACGATGGCCCGTGCCGTGATGCCCTTGAGCGGGCCGTCCTGGATGAGCACGCCGTAGTCCTTGGCGAAATTGCGGTCGCGCATCATCGACAGCGTCTTGACCTTGTCGGTGTTCTCGGCGGCGCAGAAACGCTTCATCGCGAACGGCAGGTCAGCCGAGACGATCAGCATCACGCAGTTCGGGTACTTCGCCGCATGGTCGTTGAACTTCTTCGTCGACATCGCGCACACCGGCGTGTCGAGACTGGGCACGATGTTGAGCAGCTTCTTCTTGCCCTTGAAGTCCGCAAGCGACAGGTCGTTGAGGTCGGTGTCGGTGAGCTTGAAGTCGGGGGCAGTGCTGCCCACCTTCGGCAACTCGCCGTTGGTATTGATCGGGCTGCCGGCAAGCGTGATTTGGGCCATGGGCGTTCCTCCTTGGGGTCAGACGTTTACTTTGGTGGCACAGGGCGGATCGAGCCTGCGTTTCGACACGACGCGTTCCAGGTGGAACGCGTACTGCTCGATATCCTGCGGCGTGCGCGTCTCGGTGGCGCACACGAGCAGCGCCTGGCCGAGCTCGGGATAGTGGTCGGTCAGGTCGAAACCGCCGAGGATGCCCTGCGGCTCGAGCGCGCGCAGCGCTTCGGCCACCGGCACCTCGAGCCGCAGCACGGCTTCGTGGAACACCGGGCGGTCGAAGACGCGCGTGACGCCCTTGATGGCGGTGAGCTTCTCGATCGTTGCCAGCGTGTTGGCGTGGCAGGCCGCCGCCACGCGCTCCAGGCCCTCGGGCCCGAGCAGCGACAGATAGATGGTGGCCGCCGTGACCATGAGCCCCTGATTGGTGCAGATGTTGGAGGTCGCCTTCGAGCGGCGGATGTGCTGCTCGCGCGCCTGCAGAGTCAAGGTGAAGCCGGGCCGGCCGTCCTTGTCCACGGTGCGGCCGATGATCCGCCCCGGCATCTGGCGCACCAGCGCCTCTTTGCAGCACAGGAATCCGAAATACGGCCCGCCCGAGGCGAGCGGCGCGCCGAGCGGCTGGCCCTCGCCGACCGCGATGTCGGCGCCTTTCGTGCCCCACGCACCGGGCGGCTTGAGCAGCGCAAGCGCCGTCGGATTGACCAGCGCGATCGCCAGCATCTGGTTGGCGTGCGCCCAGTCGGTGAGCGCATCGACCTCCTCCAGCACGCCGAAGAAGTTGGGCTGCGGGATGACGAGCGCGGCACACGCCTCGCCGGCGAATGCCTTGAGCGAGTCGGGGGCGATGTGTCCACCGGCCATGTCGAACGGCACCTCGATGAGCTCGATGTCCTGGTGCTTGACGATCGTGTGCACCACGCGCCGGTAGATCGGGTGCACGGTGCGCGGCAGGAGGATCTTGCGCGCCCGCTTGTGGGCGCGCACCGCCATCAGCACCGCCTCGGCCAGCCCCGAGGCGCCGTCGTAGAGCGAGGCGTTCGACACATCCAGGCCGGTGAGCGAGGCCATCATCGTCTGGTACTCGTAGAGCAGCTGCAGCGTGCCTTGCGAGGCCTCGGCCTGGTAGGGCGTGTAGGCCGAGTAGAACTCCCCGCGCGTGACGATCTCCCACACCGCCGCCGGGATGTG
>CAZVUN010000082.1:0-407 GCA_964629975.1 uncultured Acidiferrobacteraceae bacterium
GATGTCATGACCAGCGGGCACACGGCGAACGCCGTGGCCGCGGCGCTGCGCGCCGGCGGCGCGCGCGCGGTATCGGTGTGGGTGGTGGCGCGCGCCTGAGGCGCGTTACTTGCTCTTGATGGCCGCCAGGCGCTGCTGCGCGAAGCGCCGCAGGTTGGCATCGAGACTCGCGCCCTGCAGGCTGCGCGCGTAGGCCTCGGCCGCCTCGGGCGTGCGCTGCTGCGATTCGAGCGTGATCGCCAGGCCCAGCCACCAGCGCGCCTCGAGCGGTCGTGCCTCGAGTGCCTGGCGGTAGTGGCGCGCGGCCTCGTCGTGGCGCCCGGCACGCTGCAGCAGCGCAGCATGGAACGCCTGATACTCCGGGTCCTGGCGGGCGTGGGGGGCGCCGCGCTCGAGCAACTCGAGCG
>CAZVUN010000082.1:417-13940 GCA_964629975.1 uncultured Acidiferrobacteraceae bacterium
CCCGCGCCTCGGCGCCCTGCTCCACTGCCAGGCGCGCAGCCAGCTGCGCGAAGCGATAGTGCTGCGGTGTCACGCTCATGCCTTCGGCGAGCAGTGCCTGCGCCTCCTCGCCGTGGCCGCGTTGCAGCAGCAGTCCAACCAGCGCCTCGCGCGCGGCGCTGTGGCGTGCATCGAGCTGCACGGCGCGGCGCAACGACTCGTCGGCTTCGCTGCTGCGCCCCTGCTGCAGCGCGCTCACCGCGCTGCGGTAAGCGGCCTCGGCCTGTTCCGCGGCGCTCGGCGGCTGCGCCACCTTGCTGATGTCACCGCCCGCTGTGTCGGGCGCGGGTGCCGGCACGACCTTACGCGCGGCGGGCGCGGGCGTCGGTGCGGCGATGCTCGCCAGCGGCTGCGGCGCGACATCGCGCGCGCCGGTTGCGACCGCCGGCGCCGACGTGCTCGCGGCGACCGTTGGCGCGGGCGTTGCGGCGACCACCGGCGTCGCTCCCGGCCGCCAGTAGAGCCACACGGCATAGGCGCCCGCCACTGCCGTGAGTATCAGCAGCACGGTCGCGGTGGCTGCCTTGTGCGAGGCGCGTGCCGCGAGGCGCGGCACCGCGGCCAGATCCTCATACACCGCGCCGGGTGCAGCCGCGCTCGCCATGCTCTGCTGGCGCGCCTCGAGGTCGCGCAGCATCTTGTTGATCAGGCTCACAACGGCACTCCCGCCAACCAGCTGCCCGCGCCGAGCGCAAGGGTCGCCGCCATGCCGGTGACGTAGCGCATCAACCGTTGCGGCCAGGGATACGCCGCACGCGTGCTCTCGGTATCGGCGATCGCGGCCTGCACGTGCGCGCAGCCGATACGCGCCGCGCCCTCGCCGAACGCGGCCATCATCGCCTTGTGCGCCAGAATATTGGCCAGGCGCGGGATGCCGCCGCTGGCGCGGTACAGGGCGCGCTCGGCGCGCGCTGCGAACAGGCGCGTGCCGCTGTGGCCGGCGACCGTCAGGCGGTGCTGCACATAGAGCGTGAACTCCGAGCGCGTGAGCGGCTCGAGCCGGCAAGAGAAGGTGATGCGCTGCTTCAGCTGGCGCACGCTCGGATGCGCGAGGCGCGCGTCGAGTTCCGGCTGGCCGAACAGCACGACCTGCAGCAGCTTGCGCCGCTCGGTTTCGAGATTGGTCAGCAGGCGCAATGCCTCGAGCGTCTCGACCGGCAGCGCCTGCGCCTCGTCGAGACACAGCAAGACGCGCCGACCCTCGGCGTAGCTGTCGAGGAGGAACCGCGTGATGTGGCGCAGCAGCTGGTGCTGATGCACGCCGGGCGGGTACTTGATGCCGAGCTCGTCGGCGACCGCCAAGAGCAGCGTCATCGGCTCGAGATAGGGATTGGGGATGTAGGCGGTGACGAACTGGCGCGCGTCGAGCGCGCTCAGGAACTTGCGGCACAGCAGCGTTTTGCCGGTGCCGACTTCGCCCACCACCTTGATGAAGCCCTCGCCGCTGCGCGCCGCCACCAGCAACGTGTTGAGCGCCTCGCGGTACGAGGCGTGCGCAAAGAAAAAGCTCGTGTCCGGCGTGATGCTGAACGGCAGCTCGCGCAGCCCGAAATGCGCGGCATACATGACGGCTAACCCCCGGCGCCCCGGAATCGCTGCACGGCGTCGCGCGAATTCTGGATCGCGCCGTTCCAGACTTCGGCGGTCTCGACGATCGTGGGCTTGAGCAGGATCACGAGCTCGCTCTTGATGCGCGTGATCTTCTTGTGCTTGAACAGCTCACCGAGCAGCGGGATGTCGCCGAAGAACGGCACCGAGGCGTTGTCCTCGCTCGTACCCTCCTTCATGAGGCCGCCGATCACCACGATCTGCCCCGTCTGGGCGCGCACCACGTTGTCGGACTCCTGCATGGCACTCGAGGCAAGCGGCAGGTTGGAGATCTGGCCGTTGATGACGAGCGACTTGTTGCGTTGTGTCACATCGCTCACCGACGGGTGAATGTGCAGGATGATGTTCTTGCTGTCGTCGATCTGCGGGGTGACATCGAGCGCCACACCGGAGAAGAATGGCGTGATCTCGATGTCGTTGGTGAAGGTCGTGCGCCCGCTGGCATCAGTGACCGGCGTGCTGCTGATGCCGGTGACGAAGTACTCATCGCCACCGACCTTGATCACCGCCTTCTGGTTGTTGAGCGCTGCCACGCGCGGGCTCGACAGCACCTGCACCTCACCCTGGGTCTTGAGCAGCTCGATAAACGCGGCGAAGTTCGCGCTCTGGTAAGCGAAGGTGAAGACGCCGCCAAACGCCGAGGTGAGCGTGCTCTGGATCGGTCCCGGCGGCGTGCTGCCATCAAGATTGCCCTGCTGGCCGGCGATGTCCGACACCCCGGAGCCACCGAACACGGATCCGCCACCGATCTGACCGATCGTGGATTTGTCGCCCAGATAGGCCCAGTTGATGCCGGCCTGGTAGCCGTCCTTGAGCTGCACGTTGACGATCTTGGCCTCGAGGATCACCTGCCGGTTGACGGTGGCGTGCGTGACGCCGAGGTACTCCTCGACCACGCGCAGCTCATCGGGCATGGCGCGCACCACGACCAGATTGGCCTGCGGGTTGACCACCACCTGCCGGCCACCCTGCGTGCCGACCAGCCCGGTGAGCGTGGCCTTGAGATCGGTCCAGAAGTCGGCCTGCGACTCGGTCGCCACCTGGATCGAGGGCATGCGGGTGGTGGTCGTGCCGCTGCCGCCCGGCTGGCTGCCGCCGCTGCTGCCGGCCGTGCCGCTGGACTGGGTGAGCTCACCCGAAATCACGCGCGTGTCGGACTTGCCCTTGCGATTGAAATTGAGGTAGTTGACAGGGAAGATGCGCGTCTGCATGCCGCGCCCGAGCACGTAGTAGCGCTTGTCATCGCGCCGGTACTCGTAGCCGTACACCTGGCGAATGGCCTCCATCGCCTCCGGCACCGTCACGTTCTTGAGCGTGAGCGACACGGTGCCCGCGATCTCCGGGTGCACGACCATGCTGTAGGGCGTACCGTCGACGAGGTTCATGAACACCTGGCGCGCCGGCGCGTTGTTGACCGCGAGATCGAAGCGCTGCTCGATGGGCGCGGTGCGCCCTTCGGGCAGGCGAATTTCAAGCGGCGGCAGCAATCCCTGGTTGACCTCGCTCGGCACGGTCGCCGCGGGTTTGTTCGCTTCGGCAAGCGTCTGTTCGATGCGCTCGGCACCTTCTTTCGGCCAGCCGTAGGGATTGGCGGCACAGGCGCCGAGCAGCACGGCGACGGCCGTTGCGATGGCCACGCGCGCGGCCAGCGAGACGTAATCAGCGTGACGTGACATCGGTTGGCATCCTTGTTACCGCGTTGGTCTTGATCGGGGCCGCCGGCAACAGGCGTAGCACCTGCTCCTGTGCGCCGCGGCGCAGCACCACTTCGTTCGGGCGAATCGCGACGATCTCGGCATCGCCCAGACGGCTGCCGACGCTGTAGCTGCGCCCGCTGATGATCGCGAGCCGCCGCGCCGGCGACACCAGTGTCGACTGCAAAACGGTGCCCGCGCGTACCTCGCCTGCGTCACCGCCTAGGAACGACGGCCGTGTCGGGTCCGGCAGGTTATCGAGCGCGGCCGTGGCCGCGGATACCGCACCCAGCAGTGCCGCGACCACGAGCCCGCCAGCGATTGCCCTCATGAGTTCTCCATATCAACTATCGTGCCAGGATCGCGCCGCGCGTGCGGTTCATACGCCCAGCCATGCCTGTTCCGTACTCAAGGTGTAGATCACGACCGTCAGGCGCGATACCGGGTAGGCCTCGGCCTCGAGCCGCACCTCGTCCCACAACACCCGCCAGCTGAGCCCCTCGAGTGCCTGCAGGTAACGCACGAGGTCGGCGAATTCACCCTTCACCTCGACGCGCAGCCCGTGCTTGTAGATCGCCGGACCGGTGGCGGCTGGCGCGGCCGTCGGCTGGGCCGGCGCCTTCACCGCCGCTTCGCCCAAGGCCACGGGCGCGAGGTTCTCGACGCGCACGAGTTGCAGCGCGCGGTTGCGCGACAGCACCTGCTCGACCAGGGCCGCCATCTCACGCGGGCTGACGAAGCCGCGCGACAACGCGCCGGTGCCGCCGTCGGCGGCCTGCAGGCTCGCCTTGAGCTCGGTGATGCGCGCGCGGTTGAGCGCGTCGCGGTCGCGCCCGCGCTCGGTCACGAGATGCTCGGTCTGCGCATAGACAAGACGCACCTGCTCGCGCTTGGCCTTGATCTCGCCCTCCAGGCGCTTCTGCTGCGCGAACAGCGGCGGCAGCAGTACCTGCAATGCCAGGAACAGCATCCCGCCGAGCACTGCGGCGAACAGCAGCGCGCGCTCGCGCAGGCTGAGCGCATCGATGCGCGCCGCCACAGTCTGGAGCAGCTTGCGGGCGTCCGTGCTCATCGCCGTTGCGCCAGTTTCTGCGTGGCCGCGGCGGCACGCGCGCTGCGTACCGCGAACTCGAGATACGGCGGCGCCGGCTTCCTGCCGTCCTTGTCCGGTTCGGGGCGAGTGACCTCGAAGGCCTCGAACTGCAACCCGGCGAGGCGTGGCTCCCCGGATAGGCGCTGCAGGTAGTGCGGCACCAGCTCGGCTTTGACGGTGCGGCCGCCAAGGCTCACGTCCTTGCCGGCACCACTGACGGCGATCTCGGTGAGCCACAAACCGGTGATGTGCTGGCGCGCGAGCGCTACGAAATACGCGGAGTAACCCTGGTACGCGCTCAGACCCTCGCCGCGCGCGAGCTGTGCGATCTGTGCGCTCGCCGCCAGGCGCGCCTCGAGTCCACGCACTTCCTGTTCCAGGCGCGGGTCGGCGGGGCGCGCCTCGATCTCGCGCGTGGCGCGCTCGAATTGCGCGAGCGCTGCCTTGTGTTCGGCGTCGGCCTGCCTGGCCTGCGCGCGCAAGGCGCTCACCTGCCACCAGCCGTAGCCGTAGATGAGCACGATCCCGGCCAACACCGCCGCCGCGGCCTGCAGCAGGGCGCTAGCCGCGAATTTCTTGGCCTCGCGGCGGAAGATCGGCTGATAGAGATTGATCTGTTGGCGCATCAGCGTGTCTCCCCCGCCTCGCGCAGTGCCGCGCCGATGGTGGCGAGACAGCGTCCCGCCCACAGCGCCGGCACTTCGATCTCGCAGTCGAGCACGGCGGCCAGATCGATGCTGCTCACCTGCACGTTGAGGCTGGCGGCGATGTGCTCGGCGAGCCCCGGGACTTCGGTGGCGAGCGGCGCCAGCACCAGGTTGCGGATTGGCGCCTCGCGGAAGTGCGACTCGTAGTAATCGAGCGAGCGCTGCACCTCGAGCACGAGCTGATCGAAATAGGCCGGGCGGCGCTCGGCGTTGGCCAGCTGGTCCAGACCGATGGTGAGCGCACGCGTGAGATAGAGCGTGCCCTGGCGCGTGAGCGTGAGGTTGCCGCCGCTCGCGTGCAGCCACAGCAATGCCGTGCCCTGCACGTCCTGAGGCAACAGCACCGCGAGGTTGCGCTGCGCCAGCTCCGGGATGTCGATGATCTCGAGCTGCGCCCCGGCCGCGTGCAGGCGCTCGGCGCGCTGCTGCACGGCGGCGCTGCGTGCCGCCACCACGTACATCTCGCGCGCATTCCCGCCGCGCGTGGCCGGCAGATCGAACACGTCGAGGGTCGCGTCGTTGATGTGAAAGTCGATGAGATCCTTCACGCGCCAGCGCAGCGCGGCCTTGAGTTCCTCGTCAGGCACGGCCGGCGCTTCGGTCAGCACCAGCTGGTAGTCGCCGTCATTGAGCACGGTGGTGCAGCGCGCGCGCTTCAGATCGAGCTCGCGCGCAAGACTTGCCAGCGCCTTGTCGGCCGGATGCCCGGCGTCGACCGGTTCGACCCGCCAGCGGGTCAGGCGCGGGCGCTGACCGGGCACGGTCACGACGCGCGCCGCACAGACGCTATCGGCGTAGATGCCGACCGCCGTCAGGCCGTCTTGCTGCTTGCGCTTGCGCAACATCTGAAACACGGTCTCTCCTCTGGTATGCGTGCCACTCGGATGCTGCACCGCGGGTCACGTCCCAAGCATAGCAAAGGGGTTGGCGTCGACTTGATGATGAGTCGCCACAGCATTGGGATCGGAATCCGCGACTTCAATTCGGAACTTCCCGCCAGGCGACCAGCTGGGGCGACCCGCCCGGGCGCAGCGCAATCACCGCCTGCGCCCAGCGCTGACGGCCCGACCAGGTCCAACGCAAGGTTCGCGCCGCCGCCGGACTCACCGGGCCCAGCGTGGAGCCGCCCCCGGTAATGGAGCCGCCGAGCCGCCGGTTCCAGCGCTGTTGCCGGCCCGCCATGCCCGTCATCGTCACGGTGGGACCACTGTTGACCGTCACGGTGTCGAACAGCCAGGCGCCGTCTGAGATCGGGGTGATCGTGACACTGGCGCTGTTGTCGTTGTTGCCGGAACCAGACACCGCCGCCACGTCGAGATGCGAGGTCGCGCTGGTCGTATCGACGCCGGTGAACACGACAGCGCCAGCCGCAAGTTGATCGTTGCCCGTCAGTCGCACGACGACGTCGGCGGTACCGGCGGGCGGGTTCGCGAGCGACCAGATCTCCGAGCGCGGCCTGTTTCCTGTGCCTTCAAATATGCGACGCGTCAGGTCCTGGCCAGCGTACCGGACCCACTGGACGGTGCTGCCCCGCGCGGTATCGATGGAAACACCGACAACCAAGACCCGGCCGGCTCCGCCCACCGTCACATTGGCCACCGTGAGCGAGTTGACTGAACTCGTAGTGCCGTTATTCTTGTCGTCCTCGACCGCGATCGCTCCGCCGCCCGACTGCACAATCGCCTCGATACGTCGCTGCACGGCGCCCACGGCGCCGACCGCGGGAATACGGCAGCGGCCAGCGGCGAGCGGCGTGACGCCGTCGAAGTCGGTAACGAACCCATTGCTCACGGTGAAGAGGCCCTGACCGAGACTGATCGGCCCCTCGGCAAGCGCATTGCACGCCGAGCCACTCGAGAACCGGAAGCTCGCGCGTTCCACCGCGCTCTCTGCCAGCATCAACGCCTGGACGCTACTGCTTTGCGCGCCACTGTCGTGCATGTCGGAGCTGGCGATGCCGAGCGCCACGACCAGCGCGAAGCCGATCACCACCAGCATGAACAGCACCGCCATGAGCGCGGCGGCGCCGCGCATGTGCGATGTGCTGACAGGCGGTGCGAATCGGACGCGTCGCGTCATGGCTGATTCCTCAGCGCCACACGCGTGCGGCTGCGCACCGACGCACCGCCGTCGGCGAGCGTCAGGTCGATCTCGACGAAGGCCACCGCGTTTGGCGAAACCGTCTGGGTCACGCCGTCGATCTGGTAGTAACGGAACGCAAGGCTGGCGACCTGATCGGTCAGCAGCCCACTCGCCGCCGGCGACTGATAGGCCAGCGTGGCATTCGGCGGCGCGGCCGTGAGCGTCACGCGATTGCCATCGCGCTTGGTGAAGCTCAGGTTGCTGGCCGTCATCGTGGTGAAGTCGTAGTTGGTAGGCGATGTCGGATTGCGCCGCACCTCGCGCACCTCGCGCGCCATGCGCTCGGTGGCGTAGCGCAGCTTGCTCAGGGTCTCGAGCCCGGTGGTCGTGACCTGGTAGGCATCGACACCGCTCTTGATTACCGGCACCGCCGCCATGGCGAGGATGCCAATGACAACGATCGTGACCACGATCTCAATGAGCGTGAAGCCGGCGCAGGTGCGATTGGTATTCATGATTCAGCGCACCAGCATGAACTCGTTGCGCGCCAGCGTTTGCGTCCCCTTGGCGACGCGCACCGTGACCAGCCGACACGCACCAGCGGTGGCCGACGGACAGGCCGGCAACGACGCCGAGGTGTGCGCTGCCACGTCGACGGTGGCCGGCGGCGTGGCAAAGTCGCCGAAGCCGGTGAAGCCGTTACACACATTGACACCCGCGCCGACCGGGATGTTGTCGTACCCGTAACCGGCGGCCGTGCTGCGGCGAAACGCGAGGATATGCTCGCTGCACTCCTGCGCGAATTGTGCGGCGACTTGCGTGTCGTGGTTGTCGTCCATAGTGCCGGCAACGTTGCCGTACAGCCCGAGTAGTGCACTCGCGGCCAGCCCCATCAGCACAATGATGGCGAGCAGTTCGATCAGGGTGAATCCGCGTGTGCTTGCAAGGCTCATGGCGTGCTCACCGACACAAAACCGCTCACTGCACGCACCGTGACCGTGTAGGACTGGCTGCCGGCAGTGACGGTGAGTGTCTGATCAGCACTGAGTGGCGTGCCGCCGCTGACCGGCCGGCCGAAGCTGTCGAATTCGAGGGCGGCACCGGACAGTGTCGCCGCGTTTTGCAACGCCACGCTGAAGGCTGCGCCGGTCGCGGGATCAATCACCGGACTCTGATCGCAGGGCGCGGCACCGGGCGTGACGCAGGACACGCTGTAAGCCGAAGCCGTGGGTGTGAGGCGCAGCCGCTGCCCCCAGGTCATGGCGAGAATCTGCGCATGGCGCACGTTGCGCGCGAGCAGGTCGGCCTGGTACGGCGCCGTCGTGTCGTGCGCATTCCAGCGCACCGCGGCCACCGCCGCGAGCACTCCGACCAGCACGATAGCGATCACGAGCTCGGTCAGCGTGAAGCCGGCCACGCGCGCCGGTACGCGTCCGCTGCCCCAGCTCGGTCTGTCGATGCGTCCCTGATTGATCATATCCGTGTCCGCAAACGCGAACGGGGTGCTGATTGCTCAACACCCCGCGCGTCGACCATCTCTCAACGGTTCGCCCTTCGCAGGGCTGTAGCGTCAGCAGCCGCTGAAGTTATTGGTCGCCGTGTACGTCGGGGAAGCCCCGGCGGAGGCGGCGGCCGTGTAGGCGATCTCGCAGTTCGCCGGGGTGGTCGCCTTGCTGTGACGGACATAGCCCGCGGCTACGGTGAAATCACCGCTGAGGTCCATGACCTTCTGCAGCTCGGTGACGTTGGCCGCGTAGCCATACACGACGGAAACCGTGGCCGCGCCGACCGTCACATTGGTCGGCCCGGCACCCAGCGCGCCGGCGGTCTGGGCCGCCTTGGCGTAGATGATGGTGTTGGCCGAGCGCATCGCGCCTTCCACACCCTGCATCACGGCCTTGCGCGCATCGCCGCCCATATCGACGAACTTGGGCAACGCGGTCGCGGCGAGGATGCCGAGAATCACGATCACCATGATCAGTTCAATCAGAGTGAAACCTGTCTGCTTCTTCATAACTGACGTCTCCTTTGCGAGGGACCGATACCGATCCCGTTTCAAACAACCCTAGCAGCCGGTGGTGGTCGTGGTAACCACGCCGGTCGTGCCGTTGTACGTCACGAGGCAGTTCGCGCGCAGCGTGAAGGTGGCGTTGGCACCGTAGGCGACCGTGTAGCCGCTCAGACTGCTCGCCGGCAGCGCATTGCCGATACCCGCCGCTGCGCCGGTGGGAATGCCGCCGTTGGTGGCACCGGTGTTGACCGCCACCGTGGTGCCGTCGAGCATCGTCACGGGCGAGGTCGTCTGGTTGCGCGCGATATAGGTGCCTTGCACCACCGCCACGGCCGAGCGAAGGCCACCGGCGACGCCATTGATACTGGCAAGGCGTGCGTCCCGTCCGAGATTGGCATAGCGCGGCAGCGCGACCGCCGCGAGCACACCAAGGATGAGAATCACCACCACCAGCTCGATGAGCGTGAATCCGCTGTGCTTGTGCATGAGAACCTTACTCCACTGATGTTGTCTTTAGGTCGTGCGGCCAGCATGGCCAACCCTGACCGGCAACTGTCGCCTACACCGACTGTTGCTGTGTCCCAGCGTTGCAACGTCTGTGCCAAAGACGCTGGCTGCGTAGATGCCAAGGGTAGAGATACGCGGCGCAGCCAAGCAGGCGAATTGCTCGCACGCCACGCTGTCAGCGCCGGAAACCCGGCGATCCGCGGTCGGCCGCGGCCCGCAAGGCGACAGAATCTTGGCGATCAGCCGCCGCGCGCGGCCTTGGCCAGATCCCACAGCGGCAGGAACACGCCGAGCGCCAGGATCAGCACGATCACGCCGATCACCGTGATCAGGATCGGTTCGATTGCGCTGCTCAGGTTCTTCAGGTCGTAGTCGACCTCGCGGTCGTAGTAGTCCGCGACCTCGACCAGCAGGTCGTCGATGAGGCCGGTGTTCTCGCCCACCGACAGCATCTGGATCACGAGCGGCGGGAACAGCCCGGTGGTCAGGGCGGTGCGCGTTATGGTCTCGCCACGCTCAATGCCGTCGCGCATCTGCACGATGCGCTCGCCCACGTAGTCGTTGTCGACGGCGCGCGCGACCACCGTCATGCCCGGTACCAGCGACACGCCGGCACGCAGCGTGACCGCGAGCGAGCGCGCAAACCGGCTGAGCGTGGCGTTGGTGATCACGCGGCCGACCAGCGGCAGGCGCAGTTTCAGGCGGTGCCAGCGATAGCGGCCCTCGGTGGTGTTGAGATAGGCGCGCACGCCGAACACGGCCGCGATCACGCCGGCCAGCAGCCACGGCCAATTGCGCACCATGAAGTTCGAAGTGCCAATCAGGATCTGGGTCGCCCATGGCAGCTCGGCCTTGAAACCGGCGTAGACCTTGGCGAAGGCCGGAATCACGAACAGGTTGATGACGACCAGCGCCGCAACGATCGCCACAAGGACGAACACGGGATAACGCAGTGCCTGCTTGACGCGATCGCGCGTGTCCTTCTCGCGCTCCAGATATTGCGCGAGTTGCAGGAATGACTCCGCCAGGCTGCCGGTGGTCTCGCCGATCTGCACCATGCTGATGAAAAGCGAGGAGAACTTGTCCTCGTGGCGACGGAACGCGCTGCTCAGGTCGAGGCCGGCGTCGAGCGACTCGCCGATCGAGCCGATCACCCGGGCGAGCGCCGCGTTGCGCGTGGTGTCGCGCAGCCCGCGCAGCGCCTGCATGATCGGCACACCGGCCCTGAGCAGGGTGTACATCTGGCGGCAGAAGAATATCTGGTCGACCAGTTCGACGTTGCCCTCCGCCAGGCGGGCGCGCCAGGCGCGCAGCCCCGCGGCCACATCGACGCGCGCCACGGCCGCGTTGATGTCGACGGGCGTGATGCCGTTGTTCATGAGCTGCGCGGCCACGGCGTCGGGCGAGACCGCGTCGAGCTGGCCGCTGACCGCCTCACCGCGGCGCGTGCGGCCAGTGTACTGGAACATCGCCACCGCTTCAGTCCTCGAGGCCAAAGGTCACGTGCATCACCTGCTCCATCGTGGTGGTGCCAGCGGCCGCCAGCTCGATGACGCTGCGCTTGAGGCTCTGGAAATTGGGGCTGCGGCGCGCGGCAGCGGCGAAGCCAAGCAGGTCGCCCTTGTGCAGCTCGGCGAACAGCGTGTCATCCATCTCCAGTAGCTCGTACACGCCGACCCGACCCTGGTAACCGGAATTGTTGCAGTAGGTACAGCCGCGCCCGACGCGGAAATTGTGGCCCTCGGCACTGCCCAGCTCATCGGCGATCAGCGCGCGATGCGTGGGCGTGAGCTCAGCCGGCTCGGCGCAGGAGTCGCACACGCGCCGCACCAGGCGCTGCGCCAGCACTCCACGCAGGCTTGCGGCGATCAGGTACGGCGCCGCCCCCATGTCGAACAGGCGCGCGGTGGTCGACACCGCGTCGTTGGTGTGCAGCGTCGACAGCACCAGGTGCCCGGTCATGGCCGCGCGCAGCCCGATCTCGGCGGTCTCCTGGTCGCGCATCTCGCCGATCAGCACGATGTCCGGGTCCTGGCGCAGCACCGAGCGCAGCACGCGCGCAAAGGTCAGCTCGATCTTGGGATTGACCTGCACCTGGTTGATGCCCGGCAGCCGGTACTCGACCGGGTCCTCGACCGTGATGATCTTGCTGGTCGGGTCGTTGAGTTCCTTGAGCGCTGCATACAGCGTGGTGGTCTTGCCGCTGCCGGTCGGACCGGTGACGAGCACCATGCCGTGCGGGCTGTTGATGAGCTTGCGGAAGCGCTCAAGCAGGCGCGGCGGCATGCCGAGCTGTTCGAGATCGAGCACCCCGCTCGACTGGTTGAGCAGGCGCAGCACCGCCGACTCGCCGTGCTGCACCGGCAGCGTCGACACACGCACGTCCACGCTCTTGTCACGCACGCGCACGTTGAAGCGTCCGTCCTGCGGCAGGCGCTTCTCCGAGATGTCGAGGTTCGCCATCAGCTTCAGGCGCGAAATCAGCGCCGCGCCGATCTTGCGCTCGGCCACGGTCTGCACGCGCAGCACGCCGTCCTGGCGAAAGCGGATCCGCAGCTCGCGCTCATCCGGTTCGACGTGGATGTCGGAGGCGTTGACCTGCACCGCGTCCTCGAAAATGGTCTGCAGCAGCTTCACCACCGGGGCGTCGGTGAGGCCCTCGGTGGTGGCAAGCGCGCCGATGTCGACGTCGCTCTCGGACAGCTCCTGTTCCAGCTCCTGCGCCAGACCGGAGATCTCGGCCGTGCGCCGGTACATGAGGTCGATCGCCTTGAGCAGGTCGGATTCGCGCACCACCGCGAGCTTGAACGACCGACGCAGCACGCGCGCGAGCTCGTCATAAGCGAAGATGTCGGTCGGGTCGGCCATGCCGATCAGCAGGGCCTCGCGGTTGTCCTCGAGCGCGAGCACGCGGAAGCGCCGCGCCTGCACCTCCGGGATCAGGCGCACGACCTCGGGCTTTATGTGGTAGCGCTTGAGGTCGATGAACGGCAAGTTGAGTTGACGCGCCAGGAAGTCGAGCAGCTGGTCCTCGGTCAGGAATCCGAGCTCGATGAGCGTGCGCCCAAGCTTGTGACCGCTCTTTTTCTGCTCAGCGAGCGCAGTGCTAAGCTGCTCCTGCGAAATGATCTTGTTGGCGATCAGCAGGTCGCCAATGCGGATCTTGCGCGGACGTTCGGTAGCGACAGCGGGGATTGCGGCCATGGATCCGCTCCTGGATTGTATGCCGACTCCAACTATAGGCAGCGCGCCAACGGCTCGTGGCGCGGACCACGGCGGTCGGCAGCGCGACCGCCAACTCCGCAATACTTAGCAACTTTCAGGCCAGTACGCGGCCGAGGTGGGCGTCGGGTGTTTCACGTCGTGCTGTACCAGCCGGAGATTCCTCCCAATACCGGCAACGTCATGCGCCTATGCGCCAACACCGGGGTGCGGCTGCATCTGATCGAGCCGCTCGGGTTCCGGTTGGAGGACAAGGAGCTTAGGCGCGCGGGACTTGATTACCGCGAATGGGCCGAGGTGCAGGTCCACCCGAGCTTTGAGGTCTTTGTGCAGGCCGTGCAACCGGCGCGTGTGCTGGCGTTCTCCACGCGCGCCACGCGCCTGTACACCGACATCGCGTATCAACCGGGCGATGCCCTGCTGTTCGGCCCGGAGACGCGCGGCCTGCCGCCGGCGCTGCTCGAGCAGCTGCCGGCGGAGCAGCGGCTGCGCCTGCCACTGCGCCCGTGTCAGCGCCAATGCTAATTGTCCCCTGATCGGCAACTAATTTTGTCCCTCAA
>CAZVUN010000083.1:0-13727 GCA_964629975.1 uncultured Acidiferrobacteraceae bacterium
CGCTCGCGCCGGCACCGGCCGTGGCGCCGGTCGCCGAGGCCATCGCGGCGGCGCCCGCGGTGCCGGTCGAGTCCGCGGTCGAGCTGGCGGAAGTGCCGGACCGGCGCGAGGGCGACGAGGAGGCCGCCAAGCTGTGGCCGGAACGCGCCGAGCGTCGCGGACAGATCCGCGTCAACACCCAGCTGCTCAACAACCTCGTGAACTACGCGGGCGAGGTGAGTATCGCGCGCTCGCGCATGGAGCAGCAGGTCTACGGTTTCCGCGACAACCTCTCGGAGCTGGCGCGCAACATCACGCGCTTCCGCGACCAGATCCGCGAGCTCGAGATCCAGTCGGAGTCGCAGATCCTGTATCGCCTCGAACATCAGCAGCACGGGGGTGCGGGCGGGGGGGCGGAATTCGACCCGCTCGAGTTCGACCGCTTCTCGCGCCTGCAGCAGCTCTCGCGCCAGCTGGCCGAGAGCCTGCACGACCTGTCCACCATCCAGGGCAGCCTCGGCAACTTCATCGGCGAGGCCGAGGCGGTGTTGCAGCAGCAGGCGCGCATCAATACCGAGCTGCAGGAAGGCCTGATGCGCACGCGCATGGTGAGCTTCTCCACCCAGGCCGGGCGCCTGCGCCACATGGTGCGGCAGACGGCGCGCGAGCTCGGCCAGCGCGCCGAGCTCGATCTGGTCGGCGCCGATGTCGAACTCGACCGCACCGTGCTCGAACGCATGATCGGTCCGTTCGAGCACATGATCCGTAACAGCCTCGACCACGGCATCGAGTCCGAGATCGAGCGGCGCCGCGCCGGCAAACCCGAGGCCGGGCGCATCACCATTGCGACCGTCCAGGAAGGCAGCGAGATCGTGATCCGTTTCTCCGACGACGGCACCGGCCTCAATCTCGAGGCGATCCGCAGGAAGGCCATCGAGCGTGGCCTGCTCAGTCCGGAAGCGGCAGTCACCGAGGATGAGCTGGTGCAGTTCATCCTGCGTTCCGGATTCTCGACCGCGGAAAAGGTGACCGAGCTGTCCGGGCGCGGCGTCGGCATGGACGTCGTCTACAGCGAGGTCAAGCAGCTCGGCGGCAGCATGTCGGTCGACACGCGCCGCGGGCAGGGCACGACCTTCATCGTGCGGCTGCCGCTCACCCTGTCGATCACGCAGGCGCTGATGGTGTACGTCGGCGACCAGTTGTACGCCATCCCGCTCTCCTCGGTTGCCAACATCATCGAGTACCCGGTCGAGCATCTGCACGAGCTTGCCGTCGGCAACAACCCGCTGTTGCGCCACGGTGAGCACGTCTACCCCTACCTCAACCTGAGCGCGCGCCTCGGCGTGCGTTCCTCGCCGCGCAACGCGCGCAAGGTGCCGGTGCTGATCGCGCGCACCGGCACGCGCGAGGTCGCCATGCAGGTCGATGCCCTGAGCGGGGCGCGCGAAATCGTCATCAAGGCGCTGAGCCCGCAGCTCGCGGAGCTCAAGGGCCTGGCGGGCGCCACCATTCTCGGTGACGGACGCGTGGTGCTGATCCTGGACGTGCCCGGCCTGTGGTACCGCAGCGACACCCTGCAGCTCGAGGCGCGCGCGGCGCCGGAGCCCGTCAAGCCGGCGCGCGAGCGTCCGGTGATCATGGTGGTCGACGACTCGCTCACAGTGCGCAAGGTCACGAGCAAGCACCTGCAAAAGCGCGGCATGGACGTGCTGGTGGCGAAGGACGGCCTGGATGCGGTCGAACAGCTGCGCGACCACGTGCCGGACCTGATGCTGGTCGACATCGAGATGCCGCGCATGGATGGCTACGAGCTCACCACGCGCGTGCGCGGCGACGCGCGCCTCAAGCACATCCCGATCATCATGATCACCTCGCGCGCCGGCGCCAAGCATCGCCAGAAGGCGATCGAGCTGGGTGTGGACATGTACATGAGCAAGCCCTACCAGGAAGAGGACCTGTTCAGCAACATCGACACCCTGCTCGCGCAGGGCCGCGCCGGTTGACGCAACGCGCGCGGCCAGCAGCCGACCATGGCGGACAGCACTCAATACCTGCGACTCGATCTCGGCGGCAGCAGCTTTCTGCTGCCCGGCACGGTGCGCTACACCATCGAGCAGCGCGACAGTCTCGCGCCCAACCCGGTGCCGGGCAGCGCCGTCGTCGCCTGGCGCCTGATCCGTGAATCGCGCTGGCCGGCGTATTGTGTCGATGCCGACCTGCGCCCGGCGCCGCGCGCCGACTGGCAGCGTGCGGTGTTCTTCGAGGCCGGCAGCGACACCGTCGGCATGATCGTCGATGACACGCACCTGCTGCCGCGCGGCGGCGTGCACGTCGCGCCGTTCACGCCGCTCGGGCGCCCCGGCACCCGTCACGGGCACCTCGTCTCGGCGGCGTGGGTGTCGGGCCGGCGCGTGACGCTGGTGTTCGACCCCGCCGTCCTGATGGCCTATCTGCGCGACCTGGGGGAATAGACCATGGCCCGCCGCCAGAGCGGCACCGACCGCATTCACGCCCTCGAGATCCCGACGCGCACGCTGCCGCTGCTGCTGCCGAGCGCGACGATCGCCGAGGTGGTGAGCACGCCGGACCTCGCGCGCGTTCCGCTCGGCGAGCCGTGGCTGCTCGGCGTGATCGGCTGGCGCACCCTGGCAGTGCCGGTGGTGTCCATTGAGGCACTGCTCGGCGACGCGGCGGCGCCACCCGCGGTCGGTTCGAAGGTCGTGATCCTCTACCCGCTCAGCGGGCGCGCCGAGCACGAGTTCGTCGGCATCCTCACCGCGTCCGAACCGCGTCCGCGCTCGATCGACGGGGCCGAGGTGGTGGCGCTCGAACCCGGTGAGCTGCCGAATTCCCCGTACCTCGCCTCCGGCCTCAAGCACCGCGGCACGGTCCTCGCGATCCCCGACCTCGAGACGCTCAAGGGCGCGTTCTACCCGCGCTGAGGCCGCGGCCCGGCGGGCGCGGGCGGTGTCGACGTCAGTCCGCGGTTGCCCGGTCGATGGCCTCGCGCGCCACCTGCGCGAGCCAGCTGATCTGCTCGGGCGTGATCACGTACGGCGGCATGAAGTAAATGACATCGCCCAGCGGGCGCAACAATGCACCGCGCGCGAGCGCATGGACGTAGGCGCGCCGCCCGCGCCGCGCCTGCCACGCGTACGGTGCGCGCGTGCGCTTGTCCTGCACCAATTCGATTGCTGCGATCATGCCGCACTGGCGCACGTCGCCGACGTGCGCATGGTCGGCGAGCGCGGCCACGGCCTGCTGCATGTGCGCGGCCAGCGCGCGATTGGCATCGATCACCCGGTCCTGCGCGAAGATGTCGAGCGTGGCGTTGGCCGCGGCGCACGCGAGCGGATTGCCGGTGTACGAATGCGAGTGCAGGAACGCCTTGCGTGCCGTGAATTCGGCGTAGAAGCCGCGATAGACCTCATCGGTCGTGAGGCAGACCGCAAGTGGCAGGTAGCCGCCGGTCAGTCCCTTGCCGAGCAGCAGGAAATCCGGCGCGATGCCGGCCGCCTCGCAGGCGAACATGGTGCCGGTGCGCCCGAAGCCGACCGCGATCTCATCGGCGATCAGGTGCACGCCGTGACGGTCGCAGGCCGCGCGCAGCAGCTGGAGGTAGCGCGGGTCGTACATGCGCATCGACCCGGCGCACTGCACCAGCGGCTCGACGATCACGGCGCAGGTCTCGTGCGCGTGCGCCGCCAGCGCCGCCTCCATGTGGGCGAACATGCGCTCGGCGTACTCGGGGCAGGATTCGCCGGGTTCGCGCCGATAGCAGTCGGGTGACGGTACCGTGATCGATCGCAGCAGCAGCGGCTCGTAGGTCTCGCGGTACAGCGCCACGTCGCCGACCGACAGCGCCCCGAGTGTTTCCCCGTGGTAGCTGTTGGCAAGCGAGATGAAGCGCGTGCGTGTCTCGCCGCGATTGCGCCAGTAGTGAAAGCTCATCTTGAGCGCGATCTCCACCACCGCCGACCCGTCGGAGGCGTAGAAGCAGTGGCCGAGGCCGCGCGGCGCGAGCGCGCTCAGGCGCTCGGACAGCCGCACCACCGGCTCATGCGTGAAGCCGGCCAGGATGACGTGCTCGAGCTGCTCGAGCTGCGCGCGGATGGCGGCATTGATGCGGGGGTTGGCGTGGCCGAACAGGTTGACCCACCAGGAGCTGATGGCATCGAGATAGCGCGTGCCCGCGAAATCCTCGAGCCACACGCCCGTGCCGCGCCGGATCGGGATCGGCGGCAGGTCCTCGTGATCGTGCATCTGCGTGCACGGATGCCACAGGGCGCGCAGGTCGCGCGCGATGAGCTCACGGTTGTCCACGCGCGCTAGTGTAGCGGCCCCGCGTGGCGTGGCCCAGACCGCGCGCCACGCACGGTGGCGGTATCGCGCGGGGCGTGGCTACGGCGGTGTGCTGGCCGGCGCCGGCAGGTGCTCGTCGTTGACCAGCAGGCGACTGAGCGCAACCAGCGGCTGCAGCCACAGCCGCACCCAGGCGCGCAGCAGCGCCGACGGCCGGATGAAGTCGGCCACCGGCGGGCTGAACCGGTAGTACGTCTCCACGAACGCGCGGCCGGCGGCGTTGGTGAGCAGGTAGCGATCGCGCACGGCGCGCAGATAGCGCACCTCCGCCGCCATCGCCGTGCCATACGCGGCGGTGGCGATGAAGCAGCCGCCGCCACCGCCCCCGACTGACGGCGAGACCACGGTGAAGGTGCTCGTATTGGATGTGACCGCGACCGGCGTCGCGTTATAGACGGATACCGATCCGCTGCCCGCGGTGCCGAGGTCCCCGGCCGGGATCGCGGCGGTGAGCTGGGTCGACGACACGAACGTGGTCGGCCGGTCGGCCCCGTTCCAGCGCACGACCGAACCATTGACGAAATTGGCGCCGGTCACGGTCAGTGTGAGGGCACTGCTGCCGGCCGTGGCAGACGTCGGGCTGATGCTGCTGATCAGCGGGTAGGCGATCGCCTTGTGCGCGTTGGCGCGCTTGCCCGAGGCGGCGAAGGCGCTCAGGCCGCCGACGCTGTCGCCGTTGCCGGCAATGACGGTCTTGAGGGTCGCCGGGCCGTACTCCGGGTGACGGCTCTTCACCAGCGCGGCAATGCCGGCCACCAGCGGTGAGGCCATCGAGGTGCCGTTGTAGAACTGGTAGGAGCTGCTGTAGTCGCCCGCCTTGACGTCGAGGGTGATGGCGTCCATGACAAAGCCACCCTCGACGGCATAGTTGCTGAAGCTGTTGGTGGCGTTTGTCACGAAGCGAAAGCGCACCTGCAGGCTGGTCGCGGTAGCAGCGTACGCGGTGATGTCGTGCGCGACCTCGACCGCGCCGAAGACTTCTGCGCTGCGGCCGGTGTGAGTGTGTGTGGACGTGCACAAGGCGGTCTGAGAGTTGTTGACGTTGAAGTCGGACGCCGTCAAGGTCGCGATCTTGGCGCCGGCGTCCCACAGCTCGACGTCAACGTAGTCGCTATCGCACTCGAGATCCCACGCGGCCAGGTAGCGCAGGACAATCTTCTGTGCGCCGCTGGTGCTGATCGCCTGCGTGACGATGGCGCCGTCAATGTTATTGGCATAGGCATCCGGGGTGTCGTTGTCGCCGTAGATCGCCTTGACGGTGCTGGTCTGCTTGTACACGCCCCAGCGGCAGGCGGTGCCGCCGCCACCGACTTCGCAATCGGCGGTCGTGCCGCCACGATCGAAGATCGTGTTGTTGAAGCATGTCTGATCCGCAGGTGATGCACCGGAGCAGTGTGTCCAGGTGCCGGGGGCAACGTTGGACAGCAGCTCCTGCTGGCGTACCTCACGGCCGGCCACCGTGCTCATGATGTTGACGCCCGGCGCCCCGAGCGTGACGGTGCTCACGCCGTAGTTCGAGAAGCTGGCGCGCTGGTCGCGCTGGTCGGTGGCCAGCACGCTGATGAAGCCGGGCCCGGCCGTGGGATGCGCGGCGTAGTTCGACGGCCAATCGGGCGTCGTGTCGTTGTTGCTGTTGTCGTTGCCGGCGGCGGCGACGATCAGCACCCCGGCGTTCACGGCGTTCGCCACGGCGGTGGTGAACAGCAGGTTCTCGGGCCCGCTGCGCCCGAGGCTCATGTTGATGACGTGCGCGCCGTTTTCCACGGCGTAGTTGATGGCCGCGATGATGTCGCTCTCGGCCGCGCCGCCGCCGATGTCGGGGAACACCTTGAGCGCCATGATGCGCGCGCCGAAGGCCATGCCCGGCACGCCGAGGCCGTTATCGCCGCTCGCGGCGATGGTGCCGGCCACATGCGTGCCGTGCGAGTCGCCGATCGGGTAGGGATCGTTGTCGCGGTCGGCAAAGTCGTAGCCGTGATAGGGCGATGCCCGAGGCGCGCCGCCGAAGGTTGCACTGCTCGCGTCCCACATGGCGTCGGCGAGATCAGGATGGGTGTAGTCGACACCGGAGTCGATCACCGCGACCACCACCGTGGCGGCGCCGGTCTGGATTTCCCAGGCCTCGGGGGCATCGACGTCGGCATCGCTCGTTCCGGGGTTGTTGGTCGAGTAGGGGGCGCTCGGGAGCGTCTGGCCGGTGTTGTGCATGCCCCACATGCGGTTGGGGGTGCTCGCGAAGTAGGTATCGTTCGGTGCCAGGCGGCGGTAGTGCAGGAAGTTTGGCGAGACGGCATCGACCGCGGGGTCGGCCGCGTAGGCGCGCAGCGCCTCCTCGACCGTTGTGCCGCGCGCCAGCCGCACGCGGTGGAATTGCAGTCCGTCGCGCGTGTGGCCGAGCGCCTGCGTGCGCGTGGCCATGGCCGCGGCCCGTGGCGCCAGCGCGGCGACGCCGGTGCCCGCCTTGAGGGCGACCAGAATCTCGCCGGGGACGTGCGCAGGGCGCCGGGCTTGCAGTACACCACGCTCGGCGGCAGTCACCGCGCCTGCCGTGGTGAGCAGCACGAGCGCGGTGAGCGCCGCGCGCAGAAGGGTGGGTCGAAATGCCATGCGATCCTCGAAGCGGTAAGGAATCGGGTTGCGCCGCAGCGCCTCAGCGTGCTGTGGGCGGCGGCGGTGGGCGGTCGGTGCGCAGGAGCTGATCGAGCTCGGCGTATTCGATCTGCGGCAGCGCCTTGAGCGCGGCGATCAGGTCCGCCGGTGCGCTGCCCGCCGGGCCGCCCCCCCCGGGCCCCCCCGCGACATAGCTGAGCGCGTTGCCGAGCGAGCGCCACTCGTTGACGTGCACGCGCGCAAATGCCGCCTCGATCTGGGCGGGGGTCGTGCCAGCGCGAAACTTCACCAGCACCTGATCAAGCCTGTGACCCGGGGCGCGCGCCGCTTCCGGCTCGCTCACCGGGGGCGTGCGCGGCGGTTGCGGCGTCTGCGCACTGGCGCAGCCGCCAGCCAGTGCCAGGCAGGTCAGCAGCAGAACGTTACGTGCGGGCGATCGCATGGTCCCGGCCCCCATCCAATGATTCGGCAGTCTAGCAGCGCGCGCCGGCCGCAGGAAAATGCACCGACTGTGTGACACGTCAGTAGCCCCAGTATTCCTTCAATACGCTGCCCTGGTTGGCGTACATCTCCGGTGTCGCCGGGTCGAAGCGTTCAAAGCCGATGGCCGCGAGCATGCGCTGCCCCGCCTCGCTGCGGTGCGCCGACAGCAGCGCGCTGCGCAGGCGTTCACGCACCGCGCCCGGCACATTGGGTCCAGAGGACAAGGCGATATGCGGTATCGGCTCGGTCGTGGCCACGATGCTGAGTCCGCCGGCCTGCGCCATCTGGCGGCTGACGAGCGGCGTCGGAAGAATGGCCCCGGCCGCCTTGCCGTTGAGCACCAGCGCGATGCCTTCCTCGGCGTTGTTGACCTCGACGATGCTGGGCTGGCGCACGGGATTGGGGAACATCGAGCCCAGGCGCGTCGCACCGATGCTCGGCGGGCCGAGCGTGGCGATGGTCTTGCCGGTGAGTTCCATGGGATCGATCACCGGGTTGGCGTCCGACACCACCAGCGTGTAGCTCACGCTGTCCGGTATCTTGGCGAGCACGCGAAAGCCGAGCTTGCGGATGCGGTAATCGGTGAAGTGCGCCGCATCCAGCACCAGGTCGTAGCCCTCGCCGCGACGTACGGTGTCCCAGTAGGCGAGAAAGTTCGGGCGCGTGGCGATCACGCAGCGCCTGTCCGTGACGTGCGCCAGGAAGTCGGCGAGCGGCTGAAAGGCGCGCTGCGTCTGCTGTTCGCTCAGGATCGGCTGAATCAGCAGGACCAGTGGCGCATCGGCGGCCTCGGTGCGCGTGCTCGCCAACAGCGCAAGCGCAAAGACGGCCACGCGCGCAGCGCTGGCGAGGGTGCGGGGCGACATCGCTGATGATCTCGGGTACCTAACCGTCGGCGTGCAAGGAATTTGCCATGTTAATATAGCCAGCCGAGGCGCCCCGCGATCCTTGGCGTTCGGGGTGTCGTCACCCCGTAACCCCCAGCCGCGCAACGCTTTTGCCACCCGGAGAGATCAACCATGGTACGTACCGAAACCCCCGTCTGTGACTTTGGACAGCCGGCGCCGGATTTCCGTCTGCCCGGCGTCGACGGCAAGACCTACTCGCTCGCGGACGTGCGCGGCCCGAACGGCCTGCTCGTCATGTTCATCTGCAACCACTGTCCGTACGTGCAGGCGGTGCGCAGCCGCATCGTGCGCGATGTGCTCGAGCTCAAGCAGTACGGCATTGGCGCGGTCGCCATCTCCTCGAACGACCCCACCGACTACCCGGAGGACTCGTTCGACAACATGAAGCGCATCGCGGTCGAATGGCAGCTGCCCATGCCGTATCTGTACGACGAGACCCAGGCGGTCGCCAAGGCCTATGGCGCGGTGTGCACCCCGGACTTCTTCGGCTACAACAAGGACCTCAAGCTGCAGTACCGCGGGCGGCTCGATGCCTCGCGCAAGGAGGCGGTGCCGGACGCGCGGCGCGAGCTGTTCGAGGCGATGAAGCAGGTGGCGCTGACCGGTCAGGGGCCAAAAGAGCAGATCCCGAGCATGGGTTGCTCGATCAAATGGAAAGGCGGGTCGTGAGTCCGGCGTGCTGAGTGCTGGCGCTGGGGCCGGTAAGGTACGCGCTGTTGTCATGCCGACTCAGCACTCAGGACTCGGCACTGCGGACTGGATCGCATGATCGTCAGCGAAACGTTCTATCGCCCAGCGGAGCTGGCCCGCGAAGCGCGCACGCTGCCGGCCGATACCTATAATCTCGCCCTGTTGCTGCTGAAGCGCGCGAGCCAGGGCTGCCTGTTCGTTCCGATCCGCACCATGCAGTATCTCGCCGTGCTCGACGCCGAGGAGTTCATCTTCGTCGACCGCGAGGCGCGCCGCATGATCGAGATCGCCTGGCACGCGTTCAAGCCGCAAGCGCGCGCCGCGCTCACCGATCCGGTGCACTACGAGGCGGTCTACTATGCGCCGCAGGCCCGCACCACCATGCAACGGCTGCAGGGCGAGTTTCGCAAGGCGCTCGAGGAGTTGCGCACACGCGCCGCCGTGTCCGCAACCGCACGCGTGCTCAAGATCGACGCGGGCAAGGCATGACGGCGCTGCCGGCGCTCGCCGAGCTGCGCGCGCTGCTGCAAACGGCGGCGCGCACGCACCTGCTGCCGCGCTTCGCGGCGGTGCAGCACCACGCGGTGAAGGACGACGGCAGCCTCGTGACCGAAGCGGACCACAGCATGCAGCAGCACCTGCAGGCCGCGCTCGCGCGCCACTGGCCGCAGTATGCCTTTCTCGGCGAGGAGATGGCCGGCCACGAGCACGAGCGGCTTGCCGCCGGCACGCACGCGGGCCTGTGGTGTCTCGATCCGCTCGACGGCACCAGCAACTACGCCGCCGGCATTCCGTTTTTTGCGGTGTCGCTCGCGTTGCTGGTCGATGCGCGCGTGGAGCTCGGGCTGGTGTACGACCCGGTGCGCGACGAATGCTTCATGGCGCAGCGCGACCGCGGCGCCTGGCTCAACGACGCGCCACTGCGCCTGCCGCCGGTGACGGCGCGCGACCTCCAGCGTTCGATCGCGGTGGTGGACTTCAAGCGCCTGCGCCCGGCGCTGGCGGCACGCCTCGCGGCGCAGCCGCCCTATGGCTCGCAACGCAACTTCGGCTCCTCGAGCCTGGAGTGGTGCTGGCTCGCCGACCGGCGCTTTCACGTCTATCTGCACGGCGGCCAGAAGTTGTGGGACTACGCCGCCGGTAACCTCGTGCTGGCGCAGGCCGGCGGCCTGGCGTGCACGCTCGAGGGGCAGGGCGTTTTCACGATGGGACTGGCGTCGCGGTCGGTCGTGGCGGCGACCCAGCCCGGCCTGTTTTCCGAGTGGTGCGCCCATCTGGGCGTGCCAGCGGGGATGCCGGTCGCCTGAGTCGCCGGGAAATCGCATCGAGAAGCCCTGTTTATGGGCTGATAGAGCAAGTCCCTAGCCCGCAACGGCTATTGCCCCGGACTTGGGCGTGAGGGAGAATCCGGCGTCTAAATTCTGGGCCGCGGTCAGGGGCCCGGGCGTGGCGCTCGCACCGGGAGACGCGAGCGGCGGCGCCAACGACAGAATCACTTGCCTGGACTCCGCAGCCCCGGCGCGGCGCAGTGGCGCGCGCCGGCGGATATTCTCTGACGTCGGGAGCGAGGGCCGCGGTATCCAACGGTTTCAACTTCGAAGCTAAGGGGGCTAATCCATGACAGTGAAACACGCTCACCAAGCGGGCAGCGGCACGTCCGTGCCGAGCCGGCGCGAGCTCGCCAACGCCATTCGTATTCTCGCCGCCGACGCGGTGCAGAAGGCCAACTCCGGCCATCCTGGCGCGCCGATGGGCATGGCTGACATCGCCGAGGTGCTGTGGAACGACTTCCTCAAGCACAATCCGGCCAATCCGAAGTGGCCGGACCGCGACCGCTTCGTGCTGTCGAACGGCCACGGCTCGATGCTGTTGTACGCGCTGCTGCATCTGAAGGGCTACGATCTGACCATCGACGACATCAAGAACTTCCGTCAGCTGCACTCCAAGACCCCGGGTCACCCGGAGTACGGCTACGCCCCCGGCGTCGAGACCACCACCGGTCCGCTCGGCCAGGGCATCACCAATGCCGTTGGCATGGCGATCGCCGAGAAGGTGCTGGCCGGCACCTTCAACCGTGACGGTCACCACATCGTCGATCACTACACCTATGTCTTCCTCGGTGACGGCTGCCTGATGGAGGGCATCTCGCACGAGGCCTGTTCGCTGGCGGGCACACTCGGCCTGGGCAAGCTCGTGGCCTTCTGGGACGACAACGGCATCTCGATCGACGGCCATGTCGAGGGCTGGTTCACCGACGACACGCCGAAACGCTTCGAGGCCTATGGCTGGCACGTGGTGCGCGACGTCGACGGTCACAATCCGGACGCGATCGCCCGGGCCATCCGCGAGGCGCACGCCGTCAATGACAAGCCCTCGCTCATCTGCTGCAAGACCGTGATCGGTTACGGCGCGCCCAACCTGTGCGGCTCGCATGACTGCCACGGTGCGCCGCTCGGCCCCGATGAGATCAAGGCCACGCGCGAGAACCTCGCGTGGAACCACGAGCCGTTCGTGATTCCGCAGGAGATCTACACCGGCTGGGATGGCCGCGCCAAGGGCGCGGCCGCCGAGAAGGCGTGGAACGAGAAGTTCGCGGCCTACAAGAAGGCGTTCCCGGATCTAGCCGCCGAGTTCGAGCGCCGCGTGCTCAAGGGCGAGCTGCCGAAGGACTGGGCAAACAAGGCGGCCGAGTACATCAAGGCGACGGCCGAGAAGGGCGAGACCATCGCCTCGCGCAAGGCCAGCCAGAACGCCATCAACGGTTACGCGCCGGTGCTGCCGGAACTGATCGGTGGCTCGGCGGACCTGGCCGGCTCGAACCTGACCATGTGGAAGGGCAGCCGGCCGCTGTCCAAGACGGTCTCGGACGGCAACTACATCTATTATGGTGTGCGCGAGTTCGGCATGAGCGCCATCATGAACGGCATCGCGCTGCACGGCGGTTTCATCCCGTACGGCGGCACGTTCCTGATGTTCTCGGAGTACGCGCGCAACGCCCTGCGCATGGCGGCGCTCATGAAGATCCAGTCGATCTTCGTGTTCACCCACGACTCGATCGGACTCGGCGAGGACGGCCCGACCCACCAGCCGGTGGAACAGACCGCGACCCTGCGCCTCATTCCCAACATGTCGGTGTGGCGCCCGTGCGATGCGGTCGAGTCGGCGGTCGCCTGGCAGATGGCCATCGAGCGGCGCAAGGGTCCGACCAGTCTGATCTTCTCGCGCCAGAACCTGCCGCATCAGAAGCGTACCGACGTTCAGCTCGCCGCGATTCGGCGGGGCGGCTACGTGCTGTCGGAGGCCGAGGGCGGCAAACCCGACGCGGTCATCATCGCCACCGGCTCCGAGGTCGCGCTCGCCATGGAGGCGCAGAAGCTGCTGCTGGCGCGCGGCAGGAAGGTGCGCGTGGTGTCGATGCCGTCGACCGACACGTTCGATGCGCAGGATGCCGCCTATCGCGACAGCGTATTGCCGAAGGGTGTCAAGCGCGTGGCGGTCGAAGCCGGCGTGACCGACGGCTGGTACAAGTACGTCGGGCTCGACGGCAAGGTCGTCGGCCTCAACCGCTTTGGCGAGTCGGCCCCGGCCGGTGCGCTGTTCAAGGAATTCGGCTTCACGCCCGAGAACGTCGCCAAGGCCGTGGAAGCACTCGGCTAAGGATTTCGATTATTCACTCAACTTTCTGGAGACCTAGACAATGGCAATCAGAGTCGGCATCAACGGGTTCGGGCGCATCGGTCGCATGGTGTTCCGCGCAGTCGCGAAGGACTTCAAGGACATCGAGATCGTCGGCATCAATGACCTGCTCGAGCCCGCCTACCTCGCCTACATGCTGAAATACGACTCCGTGCACGGCCGCTTCAACGGTGACGTTGGCGTCGAGGGGAACCACCTGGTCGTCAATGGCAAGAAGATCCGTCTGACCGCGGTCAAGGACCCGGCCGAGCTGAAGTGGGGCGAGGTCGGCGCCGACATCGTGGTCGAGTCGACCGGTCTGTTCCTGACCAAGGAAACCTGCGAGAAGCACCTCGCCGCCGGCGCCAAGAAGGTCGTGCAGTCGGCGCCCTCCAAGGACGACACGCCGATGTTCGTCTATGGCGTGAACCACACAAAATACGCCGGCGAGAAGATCGTCTCGGCCGCCTCCTGCACCACCAACTGCCTGGCCCCGGTCGCCAAGGTGCTGCACGACAACTTCGGCATCAAGCGCGGGCTCATGAGCACCGTGCACGCCGCCACCGCCACCCAGAAGACCGTGGACGGCCCCTCGGCCAAGGACTGGCGCGGCGGGCGCGGCATCCTCGAGAACATCATCCCGTCCTCGACCGGTGCGGCCAAGGCCGTGGGCAAGGTGATCCCGGAGCTCAACAAGAAGCTCACCGGCATGGCGTTCCGCGTGCCGACCTCGGACGTGTCGGTCGTCGACCTCACCGTCGAGCTCAACAAGGAGGCAACCTACGAGCAGATCTGCGCGGCCATGAAGAAGGCCTCGGAGGGTGAGCTCAAGGGCATCCTCGGCTACACCGACGAGAAGGTGGTCTCGACCGACTTCCGCGGCAACAGCATGCCGTCGATCTTCGATGCCGAGGCCGGCATCGCCCTCGACCCGACCTTCGTCAAGGTCGTGTCCTGGTACGACAACGAGTACGGCTACACCTGCAACATGCTGCGTTTCGTGCAGCACGTGGCCAAGTA
>CAZVUN010000084.1:0-13635 GCA_964629975.1 uncultured Acidiferrobacteraceae bacterium
GTCCGCCAGGCGCGCGAGCTGGCGCAGATCGGCGCCGAAGCCGGTGGCGGCGCGCGCGCGCCCGAAGGCGCGGCCGATGCCATCATAGCGTCCACCCTGCGCGATGGCACGCCCTTGGCCGAGGACGAAGGCGCTGAACACCACGCCGGTGTAGTAGTGATAGCCGCTGACCTCGGCCAGGTCGAAATGCAGCGCGGGCGCCTGCGGCAGGCGCGCCACCTGCGCGGCGACCGCCTCGAGGTAGTCGAGCGCCTCGAGCACCGCGCGCGGTGCGCCGCTCAGGCGCGCGCGCGCCTGCCCGAGGATCTCCGCTCCGCCCGATAGCTCAAGCAGCGCCAGCAGCCACGCGCGCACCGGCGCTGCGACCTGCGGCGCGAGCAGCGACTCGAGGTCGCTGCGCGCCTTGCGTTGCAGTGCGTCAAACACGCGCTCCTGGGCGTCGCCGGCGAGTCCCGCATGTGCGGCGAGCGCGCGGAACACGCCGACATGCCCGAGATCGATGTGCGCACCGCGAATGCCGACGCAATCGAGCGTCGCAATCATCAGCGCCAATACCTCGGCATCGCTGTCGGCGCCGCTGTGCCCGAACAGCTCCGCCCCCAGCTGCAGCGGCTCGCGCGATCCGCCGAATTCCCCCGGCCGGGTGCGCAGCACCGGACCCAGGTAACACAGGCGCACCGGCACCTCGCGCTTGAGGTAGTGGGCGTCGATGCGCGCGGCCTGCGGCGTCATGTCGGCGCGCACGCCCATCAGCCGGCCCGTGAGCTGGTCGGTGAGCGTGAAGGTCTGCAGCGCCATGTCCTGACCGACACCCGTAAGCAGCGACTCGACGTATTCGATGAGCGGGGGCATCACCAGCTCGTAGCCCCAGCGCGCGAGCAGATCGAGTACCTGGCGGCGCATGGCCTCGAGCCGGCGCGCTTCGTCCGGCAGGACTTCCTCGATGCCCTCGGGCAGCAGCCAGCGGTCCGTGATCGCCATGGGTTCAGCCGTTGATGAAATAGAGCAGCAGCAGGCCGGCCAGCATGCTGCTCAGGCCGGCGAAGCGCAGTTGCGCGTCGCTGAGCTCACTGACCGCCGCCAGCATGCGCCGCAGTGCGGCCGGATTGAGAAACGGCAGGATGCCCTCGACCACCAGCAACAGGGCCAGCGCCGCGCCCAGATCATGCCATCGCATGGCCCGCGCCCCAATCCGCGTGCTAGCGGGTCGGCTTCTTCAGGTACTTGAAGAAATCCGCGCTCGGGTCGACGACCAGCACGTCGTCCTTGCTCTTGAAGCTTTCCCGGTAGGCGCCGAGGCTGCGGTACAGCGAGTAGAACTCCGGCGCCGTGTTCGCCGCCCCGGCGTAGATCGCGGCCGCGCGCGCATCGCCGTCACCGCGCAGGCGCTCGGACTGCCGGTAGGCCTCGGCCAGCAGGATCTCGCGCTGGCGCTCGGCATCGGCGCGGATCTTTTCCGCCGCTTCCGCACCCTGGGCGCGCAGCTGGTTGGCGATGCGCGAGCGCTCGGCCTTCATGCGCTGGAATACCGACTGGCTCACCTCGGGCGGCAGGTCGACACGCTGCAGGCGCACATCCACGACCTCGAGTCCGAACTTGCGCGCCTCGCGATCGGCCGCCGCGGTGAGGATTTCCATGATCTTGGCGCGATCCACCGAGATCACGCTCTTCACGGTACGCTTGCCGAACTCGTCGCGCAGTCCGCTGTTGACGAGCTGCTCGAGCCGGCGCCGGGCCTCCGATTCCTGGCCACCGACCGTCAGGTAATACTGCAGGGCATCCGACACCCGCCACTTCACGTACGAATCGACCAGGACGTATTTCTTCTCCGTGGTCAGGAACGGCGTCGGCTCGGCGTCGAGGGTGAGAATGCGCGCATCGAAATAACGCACGTTGTCGAGAAACGGCGTCTTGAGGTGCAGGCCGGGCATGTCGTTGTAGCGCAGCACCTGGCCGAAGCGCACCACGATCGCCTTTTCCCGTTCGTCCACGCTGTAAACGGCCGACATGGCGATGACAACGAAGATCAGCGCCAGGGCGATCGCTGCGATCAGTCTGTTCTGGTTCATGGCTGCGTCCCCCGCTTGCGCAGATCGGTCCGGCCGCGCGTCGCGCCCGCCGCGCCCGCCGCTTGCGCCTCGGTCTCGGTCGGCAGCGCCGGGGCAGCCGTCCCCGCCGCGTCAGACGGCCGCATCAGCTTGTCGAGCGGCAAATAGAGCAGGCTGTTGCCGCCCTTCTGGTCGATCAGCACCTTCGTCGTGTTGGACAGGACCTGCTCCATGGTTTCGATGTACAGGCGCTCGCGGGTCACTGCCGGGGCCTTGGCATACTCGTTGGCCACGCGGGTGAAGCGTTGCGCGTCACCGTCGGCGCGCGAGATGGTCGCGGCCTTGTAGCCTTCGGCCTCCTGCACCAGGCGCGCGGCGGCGCCGCGGGCGCGCGGCAGGATATCGTTGGCGTAGGCCTCGGCCTCGTTCTTGGCGCGCTGTTCGTCCTCGCGCGCCTTGACGGCATCGTCGAAGGCAGCCTTGACCTCTTCCGGTGGTTGCGCCTTCTGCATCTCGACCGTGACGATCTGTACACCGGAGTTGTAGCGGTCGAGAATCTGCTGCAACAGCGCGCGGGTGCTTTGATTGACCTGGTCGCGGCCCTCGGTCAGGGCAAAGTCCATCGTGCTCTTGCCAATCACCTCACGCACCGCCGATTCGGTCACCTGGGCGATGGTGGTCTCCGGATCGCGCACGTTGAATATGTAGGCGGCCGCATCCTTGATCTTGTACTGCACGGCGAACTCGAGGTCGATGATGTTCTCGTCCTCGGTGAGCATCAGCGCCTCTTTCGCCACCTTGCGCTTGCTGCCGCTGCGTGGCTCGCTGCGGTAGCCGACCTCGATGGTGGAAACCTTCTCCACATTGACCTTCTCGACCTTCTCGACCGGATACGGCAGGCGCCAGTGCAGTCCGGCGTCGGTGATCTCGGTGTTCTTGCCGAAGCGCAACACCACGCCACGCTCGCCCTGCTGTACCACATAGAAGCCGGTCGCGAGCCACACACCGGCCGCCACCAGCACAATCAGCCCCACGCCAAAACCCGCCCCGCCGCCGCTGCCGCCTTCGCCACCGCCGCCGCGCTTGCCGCCGCCGAACAGTCCGCCCAGCTTCTGCTGGACGTTCTTCACGATCTGATCGAGATCCACCTGGCCGCCGCCACGGCGACGCTGACCCCACGGGTCTTTGTCCCCGGAACTGCCGGGTTCATTCCACGCCACGATGTGACTCCTTCAAGACAGTATTCGCCGCGGATTTGCGGGGAAGCGGCATTCTAGGGTCAGGAACCGGTAGCGGCAAGGTTCGCCGGCGTCTCGACCGGAAGGTACTCCTCACGAAACCCTTGCTGTTGCTGCAGCCAGGCGAGCTGCGCGGGCGTGAGCGCGACCTCGAGCAACCAATCGCCCGTGTCGAGCATCGTCTCGTTGATGACTTCACCGCGCTCGTAGAGCTGCGCACGCAGGCGCCCGGCCGCCGGCGGCAGCTGCAGCCGTACGCGGCGCCGCTGCGCGCGGTAGTACTGCGCCAGTACATCGCGCAGCAGCTCGAGGCCCGCGCCGCTGCGTGCCGACACCCAGACGCGCGCCAGGATCTTGCCGTCGCCACGTTCGACGCGCGCCGTTTCGTTCGTCAGGTCGATCTTGTTGAACACGATGATCTGCGGGATCTGCTCGGCGCCGATCTCCGCCAGCACCTCATTGACGCGCGTCATCTGCTCGAGGCGCTCCGGGTTGCTGCTGTCGGCGACATGCAGCAGCAGATCGGCGTCGGCCACTTCCTCGAGTGTCGACTTGAACGCCTCGACCAGATCGTGCGGCAGATGCCGGATGAAACCGACCGTATCAGCCAGCACCACCGCGGTGTTGCCGGGCAGCTCGACGCGGCGCATGGTCGGGTCGAGCGTCGCGAACAGCTGATCGGCCGCGTACACACCGGCGCCGGTCAGCTGGTTGAACAGCGTCGACTTGCCGGCATTGGTGTAGCCGACCAGCGAGATCGTCGGGATCGGCACCTTGTGGCGCGCGCGCCGGCGGCTGCGGCGCTGGGCGGATACCTGCGCGAGACGCTCATGCAGTTTGCGAATGCGATCGCGGATCAGGCGACGATCGACCTCGAGCTGGGTTTCGCCCGGGCCGCGCAGACCGATACCGCCCTTCTGCCGTTCGAGGTGCGTCCAGCCGCGCACCAGGCGTGTCGCCAGGTGTTCAAGCTGCGCCAGCTCGACCTGCAGCTTGCCTTCGTGCGAGCGCGCGCGCTGCGCGAAGATGTCGAGGATCAGACCGACCCGGTCGAGCACACGGCAGCCAATGACCTTCTCGAGGTTACGTTCCTGGCTGGGCGACAGCGCATGATTCACGAGCACGACATCGGCGCGCTCGCGCGCCGCGGCGTCGCGCACCTCCTCGGCCTTGCCCTTGCCGATGAAGCTGCCCGCGTCGGGGGTGTGACGGCTGCCAAGAATGGTGCCGACGATCTGGGCGCCGGCCGAGGTCGCAAGCAGGCGCAACTCCTCGATGTCCTCCTGCTCGTGCTGCGGCGTGTGACTGAGGCGCAGGTGCACGAGCAGCGCGCGCTCGGCGCGCTGTCGCGTCACGCCCGGCGCTGCCGGATCAGGGTTCCTTGGCTTCGGATGTGTCGGGGCTGTCAAACTGGAGTTTGATGGGGCGACTCGGAACCACGGTGGAAATGGCGTGCTTGTAGATCATCTGGCTGACCGAGTTCTTCAGCAGCACGACGAACTGGTCGAACGATTCGATCTGGCCCTGCAGCTTGATGCCATTGACCAGAAAGATGGACACCGGGACGTGCTCCTTGCGCAGGGCATTGAGAAAAGGGTCTTGTAGGGCTTGCCCTTTTTGCTGGCTCATCGTCGTTCTCCTGTTTTGTATTGTGTCTGCCGGCCGGGTCCATGGTCTGGCCACAAGCCAGTGCCGCCAATTATATGCGGCGGTGGGCCGGCCCTCGCTCCAGCCAGTCGATCCTGGCCAGACATTCATCCAGCGGCACCTTATCACTCATGTCGATCGAGTTCACGCCGGGATAGCTGCGCAGCCAGGTGAGCTGGCGCTTCGCAAGTTGGCGCGTGGCGGCCAACGCCGCCTCGCGCATTTGATTATAGTTGACTCTGCCGGTCAAGTACTCCCAGGCCTGGCGGTACCCCACCGTGCGCATCGACGGCATAGCCGGCGTCAAATCGTGCCGCTGGCGCAGCGCCTGCACTTCGTCCAGCAATCCGCGTTGCAGCATAGCGCTGAAGCGCTGCGCGATGCGTTCACCGAGCGCAAGACGATCGCGCGGGACGATTGCGATACGCGTGACCTCATAGGGAAATGGCTGTGGCGGATTGCGTGCCGCCAGCTCGGTGGGGCTGCGCCCGGTCAGCTCGATAATCTCCAGCGCCCGCTGGATGCGCTGCTGATCGTTCGGGCTGATGCGTGCGGCCGCCGCCGGGTCGCGCGCGGCCAGCCGCGCGTGCAGCGCCGGCCAGCCGTGCCGCTGCGCCTGTGCGAGCAGGTCGCGGCGCACGCCCGGCTCGGCCGCCGGCAGCGCTGACAACCCGAACTCGAGGGCGCGGAAGTAGAACATGGTGCCGCCGACCAGAAGCGGAATGCGTCCGGCGCGGGTGATGCTGCTCATCTCGCGCAGGGCATCGGCGCAGAACGCGGCCGCCGAGTACGCGTCGGCAGGGTCGCGAATGTCGATCAGCCGGTGCGGTGCCCGCGCCTGCTCGGCAGCACTCGGCTTGGCGGTACCGATGTCCATGCCGCGGTAGACCTGGGCCGCATCGACGCTGATCAGCTCGACCGGCAGCCGCTCGTGCAGCGCCAGGGCCAGCGCGGTCTTGCCGGCGGCCGTCGGTCCCATCAGGAAAATCGCGCGCTTCTTGCCTTCTGCCATGGAGCGCCCCCGGCCGCAGGGCCGCAGGAACATTGACTATGCTAGATGGTAACTCGTCCTGTGCGAGCAACCCGCCTGCCTACGGAGCCAAGCTGTGCACGAAGCCGCCGACAAGTTCGTCGCCGTTATCCTCGCCGACATCAAGCAGAACTGCCTGAAGCTGCCGACGCTTCCGGAGATTGCGGTGCGCATTCGCAAGGTCGTCGAGGACGAGAACTCCACCTCGGCACAGGTCGCCAAGCTCATCGGCACCGATGCGGCCCTGTCCGCACGGCTGCTACGCGTGGCCAACAGCCCGCTCTACCGCGGCGGCAGCCCGATCGACAACATCCAGATGGCGGTGACGCGCCTGGGAAACAAGGTGGTACGCAACCTGGTGCAGAGCCTGGTCATGCAGCAGCTCTTCCAGAGCCAGTCGCCCGCCCTCAAGAAGCGCATTCAGGCGCTGTGGTCGCATAGCGTCACGGTGGCCGCCATCGCCGCCGCCTTCGCGCGCAAGTTCACCCGGTTGTCGGCCGACCAGGCGCTGCTCGCCGGGCTGCTGCACGACATCGGCACCCTGCCGATCGTCTCGCGTGCCGAGGATTTTCCCGAGATCGCCGGCAACCCGGTGCTGCTCGACGAGGCGATCGAGAAGATGCACACCACCGTCGGCAAGCTCATACTCGAGACCTGGAAGTTTCCACCCGACATGATCGCGGTCGCGGCCGAGCACGAGGATCTCGGCCGCTACAGCGCCGAGGTCGACTACGTCGACCTGGTGCTGGTCGCGAACCTGCACAGCTACATCGGTGCACAACACCGTCACGCCAGGATTCAATGGGCCGACGTGCCCGCGCTGGCCAAGCTCGGCCTCACCCCCGCGGAGAGCCTGCTCGCGCTCGAAGCGGCCAAGGGTGAGGTAGCGGAGCTGCGCGCCATGCTCGGCGCCTGAACGCAGCGCCGAGCGCGCCGCAGCGCCGAGCGCGCGCCCTACTCCGGGCGCATGTGCGGGAACAGCAGCACATCGCGGATCGACGGGGAGTTGGTGTAGAGCATCACCAGGCGATCGATGCCGATGCCTTCGCCCGCCGTCGGCGGCATGCCGTGCTCGAGCGCGCGCACGTAGTCGGCGTCGAAGTGCATGGCCTCCTCATCGCCGGCCTCCTTCTCCTGCACCTGCCGGCGAAAGCGCTCGGCCTGGTCCTCGGCGTCGTTGAGCTCGGAGAAGCCATTGGCGATCTCGCGCCCGCCGACGAACAGCTCGAAGCGGTCGGTCACGCTCGGATCCTGATCGTTGCGGCGTGCGAGCGGCGACACCTCCGTCGGATAGGCGGTGATGAAGGTCGGGTCCTTGAGCTGTGACTCGACGGTCTTTTCGAAGATCTCGAGCTGGATCTTGCCCGTGCCATAACTTGGCTTGAGCGCAATGCCGAGACGCTCGGCGATCGTGCGCAGCGACGCGAGCGACTCGAGCTCATCGGCACGGAGCCCCGGATTGAACTTGAGCAGCGCCTCCTTGAGCGTGAGGCGTGCGAACGGCTTGCCGAAGTCGTACTGCTCGCCCAGGTAGCTCACCGTCGTGGTGCCGAGCAGGTGCTGCGTCAATCCGCGCAGCAGCGTTTCGGTGAGGTCCATGAGGTCCTGATAGGTGGCGTAGGCCTCGTAGAACTCGAGCATCGTGAACTCGGGATTGTGGCGCGTCGACAGCCCTTCGTTACGGAAATTGCGGTTGATCTCGTAGACGCGCTCGAAGCCGCCCACGATCAGGCGCTTGAGGTACAGCTCCGGCGCCACCCGCAGGTACAGACTGATGTCGAGGGCATTGTGATACGTCACGAACGGGCGCGCCGTGGCGCCGCCCGGGATCGCCTGCATCATCGGCGTCTCGACCTCCAGGAAACCGCGCTCGTCGAGGAAACGCCGCACGTAGTTGATGATGGCCGTACGCGTGCGAAAGGTCTTGCGCGTGACCTCGTTCATGATCAGGTCGAGGTAGCGCTGGCGATACCTGGTCTCGGTATCGGTGAGCCCGTGATACTTTTCCGGCAGGGGCCGCAGCGCCTTGGTCAGCAGACGCACGCTGTCGGTCTTGACCGACAATTCCCCGGTCTTGGTGCGAAACAGCGTGCCCTCGGCGCCGAGGATGTCGCCGATGTCCCACTTCTTGAACTCCTCGTAGCTCTTCTCGCCGATGGCATCGCGCTGCACATACAGCTGGATCTGGCCCGACATGTCCTGCAGGTGGCAGAAACTCGCCTTGCCCATGACGCGCCGGGTCATCATGCGTCCGGCGACCTTGACGCGCACCGGATTGGCCTCCAGGACGGCGTTGTCCTTCTCGCCGTATTCGGCGTGCAGCTCACCGGCCATGACGTTGCGCTTGAAGTCATTGGGGAACGCCACGCCCTGCTGGCGCAGCTCGGCCAGCTTGGCGCGACGCAGGGCAATCTGTTCGTTCTCGTCGTTGTTGTCGATCATCTTTTCGCAGTTCGATCAATCGTTTATCTGGCAATTGCAAGAAATCACTTTACTCCCATCTTGAGGCTCGCCTCAATGAAGGGGTCGAGGGCGCCGTCCAACACCTGCTCGGGACGACTCGACTCCACCCCGGTGCGCAGGTCCTTCACGCGCGACTGGTCCAGTACGTAGGAGCGGATCTGGTGGCCCCACTCGATATCGGTCTTGGTCGATTCGAGCTTTTCACGCTCCTGGTTACGCGCCTGCAGCTCCCGCTCGTACAGGCGTGCCTTGAGCATCTTCATGGCCTCGGAGCGGTTGCGGTGCTGGGAACGGTCCGACTGGCACTGCACCACGATCCCGGTCGGCAGATGCGTGATGCGCACTGCCGAGTCGGTGCGGTTGACGTGCTGCCCGCCTGCCCCGCTCGCCCGGTAGGTATCGACGCGCAGGTCAGCAGGGTTTATCTCGATGTCGATGTCTTCATCGACCTCCGGGTAGACGAACACCGAGGCAAACGAGGTGTGCCGGCCACGGTTGGCATCGAACGGTGACTTGCGCACCAGGCGGTGCACGCCTGACTCGGTGCGCAACCACCCGTAGGCGTAGGGGCCGGTGAACTTGACCGTGGCGCTCTTGATGCCGGCGACTTCGCCCTCCGACACTTCGATCAGCTCGGTGGTGAAGCCGTGCCGCTCGCCCCACATCAGGTACATGCGCAGCAGCATGTTGGCCCAGTCCTGCGCCTCGGTGCCGCCGGCCCCGGACTTGATGTCGAGGAAGGCGTTGTTGGCGTCCATCTCGCCGCAGAACATGCGCTGGAACTCGAGTTCGCCGAGCGCCTTCTCCACCTCGGCCAGGTCGCTCGCCACGGCGGATAGCACCTGCGCATCCTGCTCGGCGCGCGCGAGCTCCAGCAGCTCACCGGCCTCGTCGATGGCGTTGGCAATGCGTGTGAGGGTGCCGAGCTCCTTGTCCAGGCGGGCGCGTTCGCGTCCGAGCTCCTGCGCCCGCTTCGGGTCGTTCCAGACAGCGGGGTCTTCGAGCTCGCGGCTGACCTCGGTCAGCCGTTCGTGCTTGCGATCGAAGTCAAAGTAACCCCCTGAGCGTCTGGGCGCGTTCGCGGAGGTCACGCAACTTGCTGAGCAGTGGATTGAGCTCTTCCATCACGTCGGGATCGTCCTACGGGGCGCTCATTATACACGCGCGCCGCATGGCACGCGGGCTCAACTGAGCTTGATGCCGAGGACCTCGTGCACCAGGCGCTTGACCACCTTGATGGCGTCCGGCGCCTCGATCTCCATGACGTGCTCGACGACCCAGCGGTTGTCGCTCGCGGCCAAGACCGCGGACACCCGCTCGCCGAAGTAGCGCAGGAAATGGTAGCTCGGCCCCTGCGCCGTGTAGTCGAACTCCGCGTAGTCGGCGAAGCGCGCGTTGAGGGTGTTGATGAAGGCCGTGACGTGATCGCCCGGGCCGAGGACCTCCGCCTGGTTGGACGCCATCGTCTGCGCGAGCTGCCGGCCGAGCGCCGTGATGAAACGCGCGCGCTCCTCTTCGCTCAGCCTGCCGTACACCAGCCGGTCGGCGACCTGGACGAGAAACGCAATGACCTCGGTGATGGCCGCTGCGATCTGTTCCGGGTTGGCGAACTGGAAGCCTTCCTTGTGCATGTGGCGGTAGGTCTCCTGCGCGACCTTCCACAGGTTGAACGCGACCACGCCCGCCCGTTGCTCAATGGTCTTGGGCCCCTTGGTGCGGAACTTGGTCTTGATGCGAAGTGCCATGATGGGGAAGCGCGCCGCGGCCGGCCCATTCTATTCGCCCCGGCCGCGGGACTGAACGCCCGGCGCGTATACGCACCGCCGGCGCGTGTTACCGCGCCGACGCCGGCTCTGGCACAATCGTGCCGATGCCATTCTTTGCGGAACGCCACCATGACTGAAACGATCGACATGGATCTCAACAGCGGGCTCGCCGCCTTCGAGGCCAAGCACTTCGCCGAGGCCTGGGCGCTGCTCGAGCCGCTCGCCAAGGCCGGCAATGCGCAGGCGCAGCACCGGCTGGCGATCATGGCGCAGAACGGGCTCGGCAGGGTGAAGAGCCCAGCCGAGGCGTTGCGCTGGATGCGCGCGGCGGCCGACCAGGGCTATGCCCTGGCGCAGCATGGGCTTGGCTTCATGTATCTGCACGGCGAGTGCACCGCGAAGAACGAAGCCGAGGCAGCCAAGTGGTTCCGGCTTGCGGCCGACCAGGGGCTGGCCGGCTCGCAGATGACGCTCGGCATGATGTACGAGCAGGGTCTGGGCGTGGCGCGCGACCCGCAGGAGGCGCAGCGCTGGTACAAGAAAGCCGAAACCCAGGCCTAGAAAGCGCATGGGCCGCGAGCGCGGCCCATGTCATTGCGGTCGGCGGCGGTCGCCCTACTTCTTGATCCAGGCGGCGTAGCCGTCGGTCTTGCCGTCCCAGCCATCCTTGTAACCGGCGTCATAGGCCTCGTTCAGGCGCTGTTCTTCGCGCTTGGGATTGTGCAGATAGCCGCACGCCCAGCCGTTGATGTACTCGGCATTCACCCCTTTTTTCTCCATCGCGTCGATGGTCTGGCGGTATGTTGCGTTCATGAAATGCAGCTCCTGAATATTCAGCGGGAACCTAAGGAAAGTGCCTAAGCGGGCGCATAGTGTACGCATCGAGCCACGCTTTTCAATGATCCCTTAAGGGGGTGCGGGACGCGCGGCGGTTCGCTTGAGCAAGCCGCGCGGGTGCGCAGGGTCTCGCCGCCTGCCGCCCACGGCCAGCGGCCCGCAGGCAGGGGCATGTGCCACCGGGCCGGGGCGGTGTTGCGGCCGCCGGTTTGCGCCGGCCCCGGCAACGCAAGACCACAATGAATCTGCGCTGTATTCACAGGTGCACTCGGGCCTATACTCTGGTGCGTCAGCGATGCTTCAAGCCGCCACACCGATGTTGAACCTCGGCGCGCTGGTCAGTAGCGTACAGCGCAACTGCGACGTCTCGGACGCGCGGCACGCGGGCGATTTCGGCCTGTGTGTCTTCCTGCTCAAGATGCGCGAGTACTACCGCTGGGAGCTCGACATCCCGCTCACCCAGGCGTTGCCGCGCGCCGAAGTCGGTGCCTGGATGCAGGAGCGCGAGCGCATGTGGGAAGGCCTCGAATCCGCCGACTACGAACCGCTGCCGCTGCCGGGCGGCGCCTGCGACCCCTTCGATGCCGAGGCCATCAACCGCACGTTGATCCCGGCCGGCTATGTCTACAGCGGCGGTCTCGGCCGCTTGTGCAAGCCGCATTTCTTCCTCGCCCGGCTGGAACGACAGGAACAGCGTGCCGGCTATACGGTCTACACGGCCGCGTGCGAGTACGCACGCGACATCGAGGCGCCGCCCGCGATGTTTCAGGGACGCACGATCTACGTGCGCAAGGAGTCGGTGCGCCGCTTCCTGTGGGAGAAGGTCGAGGAGACGCGTTTCAGCCGCGGCAGCGAGGCGATGCAACGGGTGCTCGCTGCCTATCCGTTCGACACCGACATCGAGGCCGCGCTCGAGCGCATGACCGAGAACGAGGCCGAGACCATGATCCTGCACGAGCTCGGCGAGGGGTACGCCGGCGAACAGCTCGGTCGCCAGTGGGAGCCGATGCTGCTCGCCCTGACGCGCTCCAAGGCCGAACTCATGGCGCGCGCGGTGCGCGACCTGATCGCCGACTGCAGCACCACCCTGCCCGGCCTGCTGGAACGCGAGGCGATCCCGTCGCTGCACTTCTATTTCGCCAACTTCACCGGCATGCGCCGGCATCTGTACCCGGACCTGCTCGACGCCTATCGCCAGTGGCTGCGCGGCGCAGATCTGGGCCCGCTCAGGCGGGCCGCCGCGAGCGGGGAGCAGCGCTGGCTCGAGACCGCTGGGCGCATGCTTGCGCTCTACGAGCGCGACGGCGAGCAGGTCGCCGCCCGCATCGTGCAGTTGCTCGAACCCGCACCTGCGTGACTGCCGGCGCCTGCCCAGCACCGCCCGTCGCGAGACCCGCCGCATGAAGCTCAGCATCACGGTTGGCGACAAGCTGTTCCGCGTCGAGCTGTCCGCGCAGTTCCTCGCCGAGGCCGAGCCGTTCTACCAGAAGATGGACCGCGACATGGACCGCGGCTGGCAGATGGGTCGCGAGTTCATCGAGCGGCCGGACCGCAAGCAGCGCTGCCAGATCGCGGCCAATCGCCTCATGACCTCGATGAGCACCGGCAACACCACCATGGTGGAGCTGATGGCAGGCTACATCGCAAGCCGCCTGCCCGGCGTGAGCGGCGTGCAGGTCGACATCGCCGGCGAAATGGACCAAACGGAATTCACGTTCGCGCCGCCGTCCACGTCGGACGCCGACGCGCCCGGCGCGGCGCCGCTCGCGCGCGCTGCGCCGCTCGACAAGCTCGCGGCCCTGACGCAGGCCGGCAAGGACATCAGCAAGGTCTACGCGTCCGGCCGCGGCTATCGCTACGCGGTGCTCGACCACGCGAGCGGTCAGTGGGTGGAGTCGCCCCTGGCCGACAGCGAGAAGGAGGCCGAAGCGCAGCGCCTGCTCGCCATCAAGCGCCGCTACCGGGAACTCATCGGGGAGCCGGCGCCGTGAACGCGGCGCGCCGGCTGTAGAGCGCCGCCATCAGTTCGGTCTGCGTGACCATGCCGACCAGGCGCCGCTCATCATCGAGCACCGGCAGATGATGGATCGCGTGACGCGCGAACAGCGGAATGAGCGTCACGATATGCGCGTCCTGGTGCACCGTCACCACCGGCGCGGACATGATCTCGCCCACGGTCTCGGGCTTGTCCGTCGTCACCCCTGGGCTCGGTCGCAGAAAGGCGCGCAGCCGTGCGAACACGCTGCCCGCACCGCGCAGCTCGCTGCGCTTGAGGAAATCGACGATGGTCACGATGCCGATCACGCGCCGCGCGCGATCGACCACCACGACCCCTTTCAGTTTGTCGGTGCGCATGCTCTCCCAGATGCTCTCGAGGCTGTCACCGAACTGGGCGGTCGTGACCTCGCGCTGCATGATGTCGCGACAATGGATCTCGCCCAGCAGGCGCGCGCGTGAGTGCAGCACGGCGCGCGCGTAGATCTGCTCGAGATCGCTCTCGCTGACGTCGATGTAGGCGCCCATCTCGGCGAGCGCCGCCTCCAGGTCGGCGGACGTGGGACCGCCGCCCGCCGCTGCCACCGGCGCGCGGCGCCCCTCCCCAGCTG
>CAZVUN010000085.1:0-13528 GCA_964629975.1 uncultured Acidiferrobacteraceae bacterium
GCGCTGTCATTGCTGGTGCTGGCCGTGCTCGCATTGCTGTTCCTGTACGCCGCGCGCCGCCCGATCCACGATGCCATCGAGGCGCTGACGCGCGCGCTGACGCGCGCGCTGCGTCTTGCGGCCGTGACGCTCGGCCGCAGCGCCCAGGCGCTGCGCAGCCGCAATCAGCTGGTGTTGCTCGCGCACGGGCGCGAGGAGGTGCAGCAGGCGATCGAGCGCGAGTTCCAGCGCGTCGCGGTGCTGGTGCAACGCGACCTGCAGGGCTATCCGGCGCTGCAGCGCAGGCTGCTCGAAGACCTCACGCGCATGGAAGAGGACTACCGCCGCTGCGGCGAGGTTCCCCCGCCGCCGCCGGAATGGGTCAAGGCGGTGGAGGTGCTGGCCAAGATCCGCGCGAGCGGCGACGGGCTGGTGCAGAAGCTGCTCGAGGAAATCGCCGACTCCGTCGACAAGATCTATGCCTCGGTGGTCGAGGAATACCGCCGCTCCTATCAGGAACGCCACGCGATCCTCGAGCGCTTCGTGCCGTTCGGGCGCTCGCTCAACGAGACCCTGCTCAAGGTCGATCGCAACATCACCGGCCTGCAGGAAAGCGCCACGCGCATCGATGCGCAGATGGAGAAATACGAGCAGATCCAGGCCCGGGCCGAGCGCGTCGAGCACGCGCTCACCTCGAGCGCCGGCGTGCAGTTCGTGATCTCGAGCCTGGTGCTGGCGATTGCCTTCGGCGGGGCGTTCGTCAACTTCTGGCTGATCGCGCGCCCGATGTCGGCCATGGTCGGCGGCGGGGAGTATCTCGCCGGCGGTTTCGAGGCCGCGCACATCGCCGCGCTCGTCATCATCCTGGTCGAGGCGACCATGGGGCTGTTCCTCATGGAGACGCTGCGCTTCACGCATCTGTTCCCGCGCATCCACAACCTGCACGACCGCATGCGGCTGCGCATGATGTGGGTGGCGTTCTCCATTCTGCTGATCCTGGCCGGTGTCGAAGTGGCGCTCGCGGTGATGCGTGACCAGATCATCGCCGCCGATCTGGCATTGAAGCAGGGCCTGGGCGGCGCCGCGGTGACGCCGCCCGATCTGGGCTGGGTGGGCAAGATCCCGGTGGCCGGGCAGATGATCCTCGGTTTCATCCTGCCGTTCGCGCTCGCCTTCGTCGCGATCCCGCTCGAGAGCTTCATCTACTCGGCGCGCACCGTGCTCGGTGCATTGCTGGTGTTTGCGATCCGCAGTGCCGCCTTCGTCCTGCGCCTGGGCGGGGCGGTCGTGCGGCAGCTCGGGCGCGTCGCGACGATGCTGTACGATGCGGTGATCTTCCTGCCGCTCGTGATCGAGCGCGCGGTGCTGGCACGGCGCCGCGGCGGGCAGGGCACGGCGAGCCAGCCATTCGCTGCGGCCAAGCCGGCGAGCAGCGAGACCCTGCCATGAGATGCGCAGCAACCCGGGTGCTTGCGGCGGCGCTGCTCGCCCTGGCGGTGGGCGCCTGCACCGACAAGGCCAGCCATGCGCGCGCGGTGTATCTGCTGGTCGATACCTCGGGCACCTATGCCAAGGAGCTCGACAAGGCGCAGCAGGTGATCAACTACCTGCTCGGCACCCTCAACCCGGGCGACTCGCTCGCGGTGGCACGGGTCAAGAGCCGGTCCTTCAGCGAGAAGGACATCCTCGCCAAGGCGACCTTTGGCAGGGATCCGCTGCAGGCCAACGCGCAGAAGCGCGCCTTCAAGGAGCAGATGAGCAGGCTCGCCGAGCAGACCCGGGGCGGCAGCGCCTACACCGACATCAGCGGCGGGGTGCTGCAGGCGGCGGAGTTCCTGAACGAGACCGGGGCCGGGCGCAAGACCATCCTGATCTTCTCCGACATGCAGGAGGAGCTCGACGAGAAGACCATTCGCAACGTGCCGATGAACCTGACCGGCATCCGCGTGGTGGCGCTCAACGTCACCAAGCTCAACACCGACAACATCGATCCCAAGCGCTACTACGGGCGCCTCGACTGGTGGGAGCAGCGCGTGAAGGACGCCGGCGCCGCCGAGTGGCGCGTGATCAACGACCTCGAGCACCTGGAACGGGTGTTCTGAGGGCGGCGCGGGCGCCGGACGGTCAGGCCGTTTTCTGTTGCGCGGGCGTGAGGCGCGCCGGCAGGACGTCCTTGAGCTTGGCACGCGCGCTGCGCAGGGTCCTTTCCGTGGTCGCCCAGTCGATGCAGGCGTCGGTGACCGACACGCCGTATTTGAGCTGCGACAGGTCAGCCGGGATCGGCTGGTTGCCCGCGTTGAGGTTGCTCTCCAGCATCAACCCCACGATCGAGCGGTTGCCCTCGAGGATCTGGTTGACGCAGTTGTCGGCCACCAGCGGCTGCAGCGAGGGGTCCTTGTTGGAGTTGCCGTGTGAACAGTCGACCACGATGTTGCGCGGCAGCTTGTTCTTCTCGAGTTCCTGCTCGCACAGCGCGATGCTGACCGAATCGTAGTTCGGCCGGCCGTTGCCGCCGCGCAGCACCACGTGCCCGTAGCGGTTGCCGCGCGTGCGGAACACCGCGCATTGGCCGTCCTGGTTGATGCCGAGGAAATGGTGTCCCTGGGCCGCGGACTTCATGGCATTGATCGCGACCGCGAGACTGCCATCGGTGCCGTTCTTGAAGCCGACCGGGGTCGACAGTCCGCTCGACATCTCGCGGTGCGTCTGCGACTCGGTGGTGCGCGCGCCAATCGCGGTCCAGGTGATGAGGTCCGACAGGTATTGCGGCGTGATCGGATCGAGCGCCTCGGTCGCGGTCGGCAGGCCGAGCTCGGCGAGGTGCAGCAACAGTTCGCGCGCCAGGTACAGGCCCTTCTCGATATGGAAGGAGTCGTCCATGAAGGGGTCATTGATAAGCCCCTTCCAGCCGACGGTGGTGCGTGGCTTCTCGAAGTAGACGCGCATCACCACCACGAGGGTGTCGGCGACCTCCTGCGCCAGGCGCTTGAGGCGCGCGGCGTACTCGTGCGCGGCCTTGACGTCATGAATCGAGCACGGGCCGACGACAACGAACAGGCGTGGGTCAGCGCGGTCCAGGATGCGGCGCACCGTGTCGCGACCGCGCACCACGGTCTCGCGCGCCTGGTCCGACAGCGGCAGCGCCGCCTTCACCTGCGCCGGCGTGGGCAGCAGGTCCTGGGAGGCGACGTTGACGTTGTTGAGCTGGTCGTTTGACATGGCCGGGGCGCGTATTGTGCCGCAGGTGCGCGGGATTGGCGACGCGCGTCAACCCTTCTTCGGACCGTGCCCCAGGATGGGCGGCATGCCCGGGAGGGTCGCGCGCTCGTCGGTCTTGCCGCTGAGGGGCACGATCTTGGCCGTCCCCTGCTTTTCGACCTCATCGATGCGGATCACGGCATGGATCGGAATGTGCGTGAGGTGCACGCCGTCGAACTCGGCCTTGAGGCGTTCCTCGACCGGGTCGACCACGACCGTCGACTTCTCGCCGAATACCAGTCCTTCGACCTCGACGAAACCGTACAGGCCGGCCTGCCCGACGCGTTTGGCGTAGAGCTCGTAGACCTTGCCCTGGTTGATGAACTGCACACGGTACAGGCGCTTCTTGGCCATGCGGGACGATCTCGGAGAGCACGTGTCGCTAGGATACCATGCGCGGATCACCCCGCTCACGCACCGGCGGCCGCCATGACCGGAAAGCAAACTCGCCTGCATCGTCTTGCGGATGGGCGCCAGGTCGCATTCTGCGAGTACGGCGATGCCGACGGCGCGCCGGTAGTCTACTGCCACGGCTTTCCCTCGAGCCGCCTCGAGGCGCGCCTGGCGCACGCCCAGGCGCGCGCACAGCGCGTGCGCCTGCTGGCCATCGATCGGCCGGGCTTTGGCCGTTCCGAGCGCCAACCCGGCCGGCGCCTGCTCGACTGGCCGGAGGATGTCGCCGCACTCGTGCGCCTGCTCGGCTGGACACGTTACGCGGTGCTGGGTGTCTCGGGCGGGGCGCCCTATGCGCTCGCCTGCGCGGTGCGCCTGCCCGAGGAGGTGCGCGCCGTCGCGATCGTCGCGGGTCTCGGGCCGGTGCGCGCCGACCTGTTGCCGTGGTACGGCGCCCTGGCGGCTGTCGCCACGGCGCGCTGCCCGCCGCTGGCGCGCGCCCTGTTCGCGCTGCTGGTGGCGGGAATAAAGCGCGCGCCGCGCTGTTTGCTCGCCAGCATGGTCCAGTCGCTCGCGCCGGCCGATCGGGCGGTGCTGGGTCGGCCGCAGGTGCGCACGGCGCTGCTCGCGACGCTGCGCGAAGCGGCGCGGCAAGGGGCAGGGGCGTGGGCCGAGGAGTTCGCGCTGTACGTGCAGGACTGGGGATTTGACGCGCGCGCCGTGCGGGTACCGGTGTCGGTGTGGCACGGTGAGGCGGATCGCGTGGTGGCAGCGGCCGCCGGGCACGCACTGGCGGCGCAGCTGGCCAACTGCCGGTCACATTTTCTGGCGGACGAGGGGCACTATTCACTGCCGCTGCGTCACATGACCGACATCTTCGCGGCGCTGCGGACCGATTAACGCCGGCCGCGCAAGCCGCTAGACTAGCGAGCCGCGTGCGGCCACACGGCGCCGCCGGGATCGAGGATTCTTCACCACACTGCAAATGAAGGAGACGACAATGCAGGTCAACGGTATGCGCAAGGTAATCTCGCTCGCGTTCGGGCTCGGCATCGCGGCTCTGTCCGCCGGCGCCGGCGCCGAGAGTCAACCGGAAGACGTCATCAAGTATCGCCAGAACGTGATGAAGGCGATCGGCGGGCACATGAGCGCGGCCGGCGCCATCATCCAGGGCAAGGTCGGCTACAAGGCGAACCTGTCGGAGCACGCCAAGGCGCTCGCCGCCATGACCAAGGACGTCGCCGGCCTGTTCCCGAAGGATTCGGATTTCGGCGACACCAACGCGCTCGAGTCGGTGTGGAAGAAGCGCGCCGAGTTCGACAAGGTCGCGAAGGACGCGGGCGCCAAGGCGGCGGCCTTCGCCAAGGCGGCGGCTGGCAACGATCCGAAGGCGGCCGCGGCGGCGTTCAAGAATCTGTCCGAGGCCTGCAAGGCCTGCCACAAGGACTTCCGCAAGGAGCAGAAGTAAGCTCCGCGCCGCGGTGTGAGCACGGGGGCGGGCAGGCGGCAGCGGCGGTGGCGCTACGCCGCCGTGGCCGCGCTGGTGTTGCCGTGGCACGTCGCTGCGGCGCCGGCGAGCCCGCTCGCGCGCGGGGAATACATCTATCGGATCGCCGGGTGCGAGCACTGCCACACCGACCGTGAGGCCAAGGGCGCGCGCCTCGCTGGCGGGCGCAAGCTCGAGACCCCGCTCGGCACGTTCTACGCGCCCAACATCACGCCCGATCCCGTGCACGGCATCGGGCGCTGGAGCGAGGCCGACTTCGTGCGCGCGCTGCGCGCGGGGGTGAGCCCCGCGGGCGAGCATTACTATCCGACCTTTCCCTATACTGCCTACACGCTGTTGAGCGACGACGATGTGCGCGCACTGCGGGCGTATCTGTTCGCGCAGCCGCCGGTGGCGCAGCCCAATCGCGCGCACGAGCTGCCGTGGTACCTGCGCTGGCGGGCGGTGCTGCTCGGCTGGAAGTGGTTGTTCTTCGAGCGTGGCCCGTTCCAGCCGGACACGGGGCAGAGCGCGGCGTGGAACCGCGGGGCCTATCTCGCGCGCGCGGCGGCGCACTGCAACGAATGCCACACGCCACGCAATGCGCTCGGCGGCCTGCGCCGCGGGATGTATCTCGCGGGCACGAGCGAGGGGCCGGAAGGCGGGGTGGTGCCCAACATCACGCCGGACAAGAAGACCGGCATCGGGCGCTGGAGCCGCTCCGATCTCATGCAGTACCTGGAAACCGGCATGACGCCGGACGGCGACTTTGCCGGTGGCCTGATGGCGGAACTCATCGATCATGGCCTCAAGCACCTCACGCCGCAGGACCGCGGCGCGCTCGTCGACTATCTGCGCGCGCTACCGCCGATCGAGCACGCGGTGCGCAAGGCCCGGGGCAAGGACGGCAAGCGCAAGGACGATCCAGGCTGGTGACCGCGCGTGCTCGTTTACCTGCACGGGCTCAACAGTGCCGGTACCTCCGCCAAGGCCGCGTGGTTGCGCGCGCACCTGCCGCATATCACGGTGCTGGCGCCGACTTACCCGGCGCACGAGGCGGACGCGGCGGCGGCCATGCTGCGCGCTGCCATTGCGCAGGCGCGCGCCGCGCGGCCCGCCGATCGGCGCCTGTTGCTGGTCGGCAGCTCGCTGGGTGGCCTCTGGGCACAGTATCTCGCACCGGAGCTCGGCGCCGGCATGGTGTTGATCAATCCGGCGCTGCTGCCGGAGGAGTCGCTCCTGCGCTACTGCGGGCCGCAGCACAACGCGGCCACGGGCGAGGACTACGTCCTGACCCCGGGGCACGTGCGCGCGCTGGCGCGCTACCGGCCGGCGCGCTGCAATCCCGCGGTGCCGACACTCGTGCTGCTCGATGCCGCCGACGAGGTCATCGATTACCGGGTGGCCGAGGCGTTCTACCGCGCCTGTGGCCGCACCCGCGTCTATGCGGGCGGCAGCCACCGCTTCGAGCATCTGCCCCAGGCCCTGCCCGCGATTCGCGCGCTCTACGAACGCCTGTAGCGCTCGCGCGCGTGGCGCCGGTGCGCGACTCGCGTTAGCATGGGCGCGGGACGCACGAGACTGCCGCCATGCCGCAACCGAAAGCCGACCGCCGCCTCGACACCTCGGGCCGGTGTTGCCCGGTGCCGATGGTCGAGACCAACCGCGCGATCAAGACCATGCAGCCGGGCGAGGTGCTGGAAGTGATCAGCACCGATCTCGGTTCGAAGATGGACATCCCCGCCTGGTGCAGTCGCACCGGCAACAAGCTCGTGTACAGCGAAACGGACGGACCGACGTTTCGCTACTACGTGCGCAAGCGCGGTTGATGGCCGCGCCGGCGCGCTAGCGCCAGAGGCGCACGCGAAAATCATCGCCCCCGGATGCCAGGAGCTGGCCGTCGGCCGAAAGGGCGAGCGCGAACACCCCGTGGTTGTGGCCGCTGAGACGGGCAGGCGGCGTGCCGTGCGCGAGATCCCACAGCAGAATGTCGGCATGCGCGCCGGCCGCCAGCAGCCAGTTGCCGTCCGGCGAGAAGGCGAGTGCGTGCACCGTCTCCGGTGCGCCGGCGAGGCTGATGTCCTGCTTGTCGATGCCCTGGCGCACCAGGCGCAGCAGACCCTCCTGGCCGCCGGCCGCCACCCACTTGCTGTCCGGCGACACGGCGAGCGCGGTGAGCGCCTGCGATCCGACCAGCACGTAGGAGAGCTCGCGGAAAGCGGCGGCGTTCCAGTAGCGTATCCCGCCCATCGCGTCGCCGGCCGCGAGCAGGCGGCCGTTGGGGGCGAAGGCGAGGGCGAGGGTGTCGGCACGTCCCTCGTTGACGAGCGCGCGCACGCGCTGGCGTGTCTCGAGGTCCCACAGCATCACGCTCTTGTCGCGGCCGGCCGACACCAGATGCCTGCCGTCGGGTGCGAACGCGAGCGCCGTGATCTCCCCCGCGTGCCCCGGCAGCTGGCCGAGCGGCTGGCCGGCGTGCGCATCCCACAGCGCGATCCCGTGCTCGGTCGCATTGAAGGCGAGCCAGCGACCGTCGTGCGAGGCCCCGAGCGCGCTGATCGTCGCGGCGCCGCTTTCCAGCGTGTGCAGCAGCTCGCCGCGGTCGCGGTCCCAGATGCGCACCCGCCCATCGTCGCCACCGGCTGCCACCAGGCTGGCGTCCTTGAGCAGGGCGAGCGCAGTGACGGTGACCGGCGCCGTGTCGAGCGTGTGCCGTTCGCTTTTGTCCGGCACGAACGGCGGAATGACTCTTTCGGTTTGTCTGGCCGCGCGCGGCAGCGCTGGTGCGGGCGGTGCGGTCGCGGACGGCACGGCTGCCGCCTTGCCGGTGAGTTGCTCGTCGACCCAGCGTTTCGCGTCACGTCCGAGGGCGCGCAGCTGTGCCGGGACACGGTCGATGGCATCATAAAGCTCTTCGGTGGTGAGCTGCCGGGTGTCGATCAGGATCTTGGGGACGACCACCGCCATGGTCGCAAGGAACACCAGCACCGCGAGCAGCTTCTCCAGCGGGCCGCGCGTGATGCGCCGCTTGGTGCGGATCGCCGCGGTGCGGATCACGCCGATGAAACCGCTGCCGTAGGCGCCGGGCGTGCTTGGCTTCGCATCGCTCAGGCCCTTGCCCATGAGACCGTTCTGGATGGCGGCCGCCGAGCGCCGCCGCTCCGCGGGCTTGAGCCGCAGGCTGGCGTCGAAGGCCTCGCGGATGCAGGCGCTGTACTTGGGCCGATCGAGTCTGCCCGCCGGCACCAGGGGATCGATGCGCGAGCGCTCGAAGGTCTGCGCACGCGTCAGTGCATCGACCGGCTGCTTGCCGGTGATGCAGCAGTACAGCGTCGCGCCCATGGCATACAGGTCGGTCCACGGTCCCAGCTCGCCGCGCCCCGGATACTGCTCCGGCGCGCAGAACCCGGGCGTGAGCGCGACCTTCTGGTCGGCCTTGGAGCCGGTGCGCGCCTGGCGCGCGGAGCCAAAGTCGATCAGCATCGGCCGGCCATCGCGGCGCAGATAGATGTTGTCCGGCTTGATGTCGAGATGCAGCAGGCCGGCCTCGTGCACCGCCTGCAGCCCGTTCAGTATCGGCAGGAACACGCGCAGCAGCAGCGGTTCGGCCAGGAACCCCCCGTGCGTGCGCAGGAACGTGGCAAGGCTCTGGCCTTCCTCGTATTCCATGACCATGTAGGCGGTGCCATTCGCCTCCATGAAGCGCAACACGCGCACGATGTGGTTGTGCTTGAACCTGGCGAGCGCGCGCGCCTCCTTGAGGAACTGCTCGAGCCCCCAGCGGTAGTCCTCGACCCCGCCGCTGGCGTGCAATGTCCTGGCGACGATACTGTGGGTGCGGTCGCGCACGGCGAACGCCTGGGGGAAGTATTCCTTGATCGCGACCTCGGCGCCGAGCTTGGTGTCGCGCGCGAGGTAGGTAATGCCGAAGCCGCCGCGCCCGAGCACGCGCTGAATGGCGTACTCGCCGAGCCGGAAATTGATCGGCAGCGCGTTGTCCGGGGTGGCGGCAGCGGGTATGGAGGCCATGGGCGGTGGCGGCAGGCGCGCGGGCAGCGGCGAGCCCCTTGGTTAAAGCTAGACCTCGCCCCCGCTGCCCGCAACGCACGCACCTGACGCGGCGCGCTAGAATCCTGACGCACGGCGTCACTGTTTCTGACGATCGCAGCGCCATGGGCAGACAGCGCCTCCCACGACCCGCCAGTTCCAAGTACATCACCCCGCAGGGCGAGGCGCAGTTGCGCGCCGAGCTCGAGCAGCTCTGGCGCGTGGAGCGCCCGCGCGTCACGCAGGCCGTGGCGGAGGCCGCCGCACTCGGCGATCGCTCCGAGAACGCCGAGTACATCTACGGCAAGAAGCGCCTGCGCGAGATTGACCGGCGCGTGCACTACCTGCAAAAGCGCCTGGCGGAGCTGACGGTCGTGGACCGGGTGCCGGATGATCCGACCCGCATTTTTTTCGGCGCCTGGGTGCGCCTGGAGGACGCGCAGGGCAGGACCCATGAGTACCGGATTGTCGGTCCGGACGAAATCGACCCGCAAAAGGGCTGGATCAGTATCGACTCGCCGCTGGCGCGCGCCCTGCTCAAGAAGACGGTCGACGACGAGGTGACCGTGCGCCTGCCCCGGGGTGAAGTGACTTATGAAGTTACCGCGGTGCAATACCGGCCGTTTTACACCGCCGCCGGTTAGTTGGCGCTTTTTTCACGGATTGGCACAACTCGTGCATAAGCGTCAATAGCTGGGCGTGCAGGAGTGATACGCCGACGATGCAGCACCTACCCGTCGACTGCATGACCCCCCAATTATTCAACTAGAAACAGGGGTTACGTCATGGAACAGCAGTACAAGCGGTCTCAGGCGGTGGTCGATTTCGACTTCGACGAAACCGGTCACATCACCAAGAACCATGTGGATCGGACCAAGGCCAAGACCTTGGACGAGGTACGGCCAGCGCCTTCGCGCGTGCTGGTGCGCCGCCCGGCGACCGGCCGCCCCCTGCCGCGCTCGACCGGCTGAGCTTGGCGAGCCGGCCCGCGCCGGCGTCTGGCGCGGGGCGGCCGCCGCCACTTTCCCTATCCCTGGGGATCGTGGCGCTCGTGCACCGGTGCCAGGCGGCAGGCGCGCATGGCCTGGGTCGGCAGGACGATGAGCGCCACCAACAGCACTAACTCCCACCCATTCAGTGACATGAGCGGTGTTTGCCCAGGGTAACGGCTCGCCAGTACCGTTACCCACAGCAGCAGCGGTGTCCACAGCGCTGCGGCAGTGACGGCACCGATTATGTGTCGATAGAATTTGCTCATTGTTTCGCCTGCGTGCCAATAGGTAGGCTTGCCGCAGGGAGATTCGCCTGTCAGCTCGTTGCGCTAACGCCGGTATCGGCGGGTGCTGTGCGCGACTTTAGTGGGCGGGCGCTTGGCGCGAAGCGACCCATCGCACGGCCTGTGGAGGCACTCGGTCCCGCAGGCGCGAGCGCGCGCCGCTGCAGCGGAGCTGAGAACAGCCGGGGAGGGCGGGATGCCAACGACGTGGGTGCGGTTCGAGTACCAGGGGGTGACGGGTTTCGGCACCGTGGAGGACGACGTGATCTCCGTCTACAGCGGGGACATGTTTGCCAATCCTACGCGCACCCGCCAGACCTTGGCCCTGCCGGGGGCGAAGCTGCTCATGCCGTGCACCCCCGGAAAGATGATCGGCCTGTGGAACAACTTCCAGGCGCGCGCCGCCAAGGAAGGACTCGTCCGCCCCGAGCATCCGCTTTACTTTCTCAAGGCCAACAACTGCCTGTCAGCGCACCTCGCACCGATCCGCCAGCCGGCGCGCTACGCCGGCCCGGTGGTGTTCGAGGGCGAGCTCGGGGTAGTGATCGGTCGGACCGCCAGCAACGTCGCCCTCGAGGAGGCCGAGCGCTACATCTTCGGGTACACCTGCGTCAACGACCTGACCGCGCGCGACATCCTCAAGCGCGATCCGTCGTTCGTGCAGTGGACGCGTGCCAAGAGCTTTGATGGCTTTGGTCCCTTCGGCCCGTGGATCGTGAGCGGGCTCGAGCCCGATGGGCTCACGGTGCGCACCGTGGTCAACGGCGAGGTGCGCCAGGACTATCCGGTGGCCGACATGTTCTACCGCCCGCGCGAGATCGTGGCGCTGCTGTCGCGCGACATGACGCTCTTCCCGGGCGATGTCATCGCCTGCGGCACCTCGCTCGGTGCCGGCCCGCTCGCGCGCGGCGATAGCGTCGAGATCGTCATCGACGGAATCGGCACGCTGCGCAATCGCTTCGAATAACGGCCTCGCCCTACGGACGCTTGCCGCGGGACACGGATGTTTGGCGGGATCGAGCTCGAGCAGTATGTCGCCAGCCTGGTGGTGATCGCGCTCGCGTATTTCGTGCGCGGCGTGGCCGGGTTTGGCTCGGGGCTGATCGCCGTGCCCTTGCTGCTGATCGTGCGCGTGCCGCTCAATGTCGTCGTGCCGATCGTGGTGTTGCTCGACTACATCGCCTCGGCCAGCCAGGGGCTCAAGAACCGCCAGGCCATCGCATGGCGCGACATCTGGCCGACGCTGCCATTCATGCTGCTCGGGGTCGCGGCGGCGCTGCTGGTGTTCAAGACCGTCGACCTGCACCTGCTGACGCGGCTGCTGGCGGTGTTTCTCATCCTGTTCGCGCTCTACCAGTTGTTCGTCAAGGCCCCGCACCGCAGCGAGTCGCGCCTGTGGGCCGTGCCGGCCGGCGGTTTCGGCGGCCTGATCGGCACGCTGTTCGGGACCGGTGGTCCGTTCTACGTGGCGTATCTGCAGCTGCGCGGTCTGGAGAAGACCGCGTTCCGCGCGACCTTCGCCACGCTGTTCCTGATCGACGGCGGCAACCGGCTTGCCGGCTATGTGCTGTCCGGACTGTTCGACCTGGATGCGCTCAAGCTGGCGGCGGTGTTCCTGCCGGTCATGGCGGTGAGCCTGTACGCCGGCGGGCACGTGCACGTGAAGATCGGTCAGGACGCGTTCAAGCGCGCCATCAGTTTCCTGCTGATCGCCAGCGGTGTGGTGCTGCTGCTCAAGTAGTGCGCGCTAGTCCAGGGTCGGCATGGCGAAGCCGTGCGCCTTCTTCTCGCCCGACGCCGGCCAGCGCGACGTGACCACCTTGGTGCGTGTGTAGAACGTCACGCCTTCCGGACCGTGCATGTGCAGGTCGCCGTAGAGCGATGCCTTCCAGCCACCGAAGGAGAAGAACGCCATCGGCACCGGGATCGGCACGTTGACCCCGACCATGCCGACCTCGATGTCGCGCGCGAAGCGGCGCGCGGCCGCGCCCGAGGTGGTGAAGATGGCGGTGCCGTTGGCGAACGGGTTGCGGTTGATGAGCGCGATGGCGGCGTCGAGGTCGGGGACGCGCAGCACGATCAGCACCGGGCCGAAGATCTCGTCGCGGTAGATGGTCATCGCCGGCTGCACGTGATCGAACAGTGTCGGTCCCAGATAGAAGCCCTGCTCGAAGCCGGGCACGACGAGACCGCGCCCGTCGAGCACCAGCGTCGCGCCTTGCGCGACACCGGCATCGATGTAGCCGCGCACCCGCGCGCGATGCTCGGCGGTGACGAGCGGGCCCATGTCGACACCGTCCTGCGTGCCGGGGCCGACACGCAGGCGCGCGGCCTTGTCCTTGAGCGCGGCCACCAGGGGGTCGCCGACCGCGCCCACGGCGACGACCGTCGAGATCGCCATGCAGCGTTCCCCGGCCGAGCCGTAGGCCGCGCCGGTGAGCGCATCGGCGGTGAACGGCAGATCGGCGTCCGGCAGGACGACCGCGTGGTTCTTGGCCCCGCCCAGCGCCTGGACGCGCTTGCCGTGGCGCGCGGCGGTCTCGTAGATGTAACGCGCCACCGGTGTGGAGCCGACCGAGGACACGGCCGCGACGTCGGGATGGGTGAGCAGGGCGTCGACCGCCTCCTTGTCGCCCGGCACGACGTTGAACACGCCCGGCGGCAGCCCGGCCTCGTGCAACAGCTCGGCCATGCGCAGCGCGGTCGAGGGCACCTTTTCGGACGGTTTGAGCACGAAGGTGTTGCCGCACGCGATCGCCACCGGAAACATCCACAGCGGCACCATCGCCGGGAAGTTGAACGGCGCGATGCCGGCGCACACGCCGAGCGGTTGCAGGATCGAATGGCAATCGATGCCGCGCCCGACATCCTCGGCGTGCTCGCCCTTGAGTAGATGCGGTGCGCCGCAGGCGAACTCGATCACCTCGATGCCGCGCTGCAGCGACCCGGCCGCGTCTTGCAGTGTCTTGCCGTGCTCCTCGCTGATGCGCCGCACCAGGTCCGCCTGGTTGGCCTCCATCAGCTCGCGAAAGCGCGTGAGGATACGCGCGCGTCGCAGCGGCGTGGTGTCGCGCCACGGTCCGAAGGCG
>CAZVUN010000086.1:0-13393 GCA_964629975.1 uncultured Acidiferrobacteraceae bacterium
GCGCGCGCCGCGCGCCGGTACCAGCGCTCGAGGGCGATGCGCAGGCGCTCGGGCTCCATGGCCGGCGCCAGCAATACGCCGCGCGCCCGTTCGAGGTCCACCCGCGCCGTGTCGGTGCGCAGCCGCAGGGTCAGCCACTCGCCCAGCCACGGCAGGCGCGTGCCGTCGGCCAATGGCGTTGGCGCGCGCTCGCCGGCGGTTGCGGCCGCGCGCCAGTGGCGCGCGATCCAGTCGGCGTGCCGGCAGGCGAAGGCGTGCACGACGCAATGAGGGCAGCCGCTCGGGGCGGCGAGGATCACCTCGCCCTGACCGTTGATCTCCACCGCCAGACGGCGGCGGCGTGTGCCCCAGCGGATGCGGTAGCGAATGCGCTGCCCGCCGATGTCGAGCTCGGCGTGCGCGGGCAGCGGTGCGGGGGCGAACACTAGATCTCGATCAGCTCGAAGTCGCTCTTGCCGGCGCCGCACTCCGGGCACTTCCAGTTCTCCGGCACGTCTTCCCAGCGCGTGCCCGGCGCGATGCCTTCCTCCGGTAAGCCCTTGGCCTCGTCGTAGACGAAGCCGCAGATCACACACATGTAGGTCTTCATTGCGCTCCTCGATCGGGATGCGCGCGGCATTCTCCCATGCGTGGCGCGATGGTGAAACGGGGGAGGCCGGCGTACAATCGCCCGGCTGCACCTGCTCGCCTGCGCGCATGTCCAATCGCACTGCCGTCGTGCTGTTCAATCTGGGTGGACCGGATTCCCTCGCGGCGGTGCGCCCGTTTCTCTATAACCTGTTCTCCGACCCGGACATCTTCCGGCTGCCGCTCGGCTTCCTCACGCAGAAACCGTTCGCCTGGCTGATCTCAAAACGGCGCGCACCCGAGGCAGCGCACGGCTATGCCGCGCTCGGCGGGCGCTCGCCGCTGCTTGAAAACACCCAGCGCCAGGCGGCGGCACTGCAGGAGGCGCTGGGCGATGCCTACGCGGTGCGCATCTGCATGCGCTACTGGCTCCCGCTCACCGCGCAGGTCGTCTCCGAGCTCAAGGCCGAGGGGTTCGCGCGCGTCGTTCTTCTGCCGCTCTATCCGCAGTACTCGATCACCACGACCGGCAGCTCGTACAACGAGTTTCAGCGCGAGTGCCGGCGCCAGGGCTATGCGCCGGAGGTCACGCTGGTGCGCCAGTGGTACGACCAGCCCGACTACCTCGAGGGCATCGTCGCCACCATCCGGGAGGCCGCCGCCGCGCTGCCGCAACCTGAACCGCAGGCGATCGAGCTGCTGTTTTCGGCGCACGGCCTGCCGCAGAAGATCGTCGACGCCGGCGATCCCTATGAACAGCAGGTGCGCGCGACCTATGCGGCGGTGTGCCAGCGCCTCAACTGGCCGCATACCACGCTCTGCTACCAGAGCCGGGTGGGGCCCTTGAAGTGGCTGCAGCCGTACACCGAGGACGTGATCGCGCAGAAGGCCGCGGCCGGGGCGCGCCAGCTGCTGGTCTACCCGATTGCCTTCGTCTCCGATCACGTGGAGACGCAGTACGAGCTCGGCATCGAGTACGCCGAGAAGGCGCACGCGCTCGGCATCCCGACCTACCGCGTGGTGCCGGCGCTCAACGATCACCCGCTGCTGATCCGCGCGCTCGCGCGCCTCGTCACCGAGGCACGCGCCCCGGCATGAACGGCGCGGTCCCCCCGGTGGTGCTGGTGTTCGCCGGCTCGGACCCGACCGGGGGCGCGGGGCTGGCGGCCGACGTGCTCACGCTCGCCTCGCTCGGCTGCCATCCGGCGCCGGTGGTCACCGCGCTCACCGCGCAGGACACGAGCGGCATAAAGCAGTTCGAGGTGGTCGACCCCGAGCTCGTGATCGCCCAGGCGCGCGCCGTGCTGGAGGACATGCCGGTGGCGGCGATCAAGACCGGCATGCTCGGCGCAGCCACCACCGTGGCGGCCATCGAGAGCATCCTGCGCGACTACCCCGCCCTGCCGCTCATCGTCGATCCGGTGCAGGCCTCGGATCGGGGCGATGCGCTGAGCGAAGAGCCGCTTGAGGAGGCGCTGCGCGCGCTGCTCATTCCGCGCGCGCTGCTCGTGACCCCCAACAGCCTCGAGGCGCGCGCGCTCGCGCCGAGCGCCGACACGCTCGATGCCTGCGCCCAGGACCTGCTGTCGCTCGGCGCGCAGTACGTGCTCATCACCGGCACGCACGAACCGACCCCCAAGGTCGAGAACCGGCTGTACGGCAACCGCCGCCTGCTCGACACCTTCCTCTTCGAGCGCCTGCCCGGCAGCTATCACGGCAGCGGCTGCACGCTCGCGGCGGCGTGCGCGGCGGTGCTGGCGCACGGGCTCGAGCCGGTCAATGCCATCACCCAGGCGCTGCACTTCACGCACGACTGCCTGCGCCATGCCTATCGCCTCGGCATGGGCCAGCTCCTTCCCGACCGCCTGTACTGGGGTCGGCGCCTGCCTGCGCCCAAGCCCCATGCCTGACCGGCCCGGCGTGCGCGGCGTGTACGCCATCGCCGACACGCACATCCTGAGCGAGGCGCAGCTGCTGGAGGCGGTCGCACAGGCGATCGCGGGCGGTGCCGCCCTCATCCAGTATCGCGACAAGGCGCCTGATCCCGTGCGCCGTGCGCGCGAGGCGCGCGCCTTGCAGGCGCTGTGTCGCGCGCACGGCGTGCCGCTCCTCATCAACGACGACGTGGCGCTCGCGGCCGAGATCGGCGCCGCGGGTGTGCACCTCGGGCGCGAGGACGCGCCGATCGAGGCCGCACGCCGGGCGCTCGGGCCCACGCGCCTGATCGGCGTGTCGTGCTACAACGCGCTCGCGCGCGCGCTCGCCGCGCAGGCGCAGGGCGCCGACTACGTGGCGTTCGGCAGCTTCTTTCCCTCACCCACCAAGCCGCAGGCGGTGCGAGCCGAGGCTGCGCTGCTGCGCACGGCGCGCGCGCAGTTGCGCGTGCCGATTGTTGCCATCGGCGGCATCACGCCGGACAATGGCGCCGCGCTGCTCAGCGCCGGCGCCGATGCCCTCGCCGTGATCTCCGGGATCTTTCAGGCGCCCGACATCCGCGCCGCGACCGCGCGCTACGTCGCGCTGTTTGCCGGCTAGGTTGCGGTAAGTCTTGCGGACCCCACGTCGTTCCGCAACGCACACAACAGACCACATCAGCATCGCTCGGAACAAGACCATGAGCTACTCGACCAGGAACTCGCACGATCAATTCGCCCGCGCCCGTCAGTCGATCGCCGGCGGCGTCAACTCCGCGGTGCGCGCCTTCAAACAGGTCGGCGGCGAGCCGGTGTTCTTCGCGCGCGGCCAGGGCGCCTACCTCTATGACGTCGACGGCAACCGCTACATCGACTACGTCGGCTCCTGGGGCCCGGCGATCCTCGGGCACGCGCACCCAGCGGTGGTCAAGGCGGTTTGCGACACCGCCGCCACCGGCATGAGCTACGGCGCCCCGACGGTGATCGAGACCGAGATGGCGGAGCTCCTGAAGCAGCTCATACCCTCGCTCGAGAAGGTACGCATGGTCAGCTCCGGCACCGAGGCCACGATGAGCGCCATCCGCCTGGCGCGCGGCTTCACCGGGCGCGACAAGATCGTGAAGTTCGAGGGCTGCTACCACGGCTCGGGGGATTCGCTGCTGGTGAAGGCCGGTTCGAGTGCGCTCACGCTCGGCGTGCCGTCCTCGCCCGGCGTGCCGGCGGCGCTCGCCGCGCTCACCCTCACGCTCGACTACAACGACAGCGCGCAGGTGAAGGACGTCTTCGCCCGGATCGGCCAGGAGATCGCCTGCGTGATCGTCGAACCGGTGGCCGGCAACATGAACTGCATCGCGCCGCTGCCGGGCTTCCTCGAGACGCTGCGCGAACAGTGCACGCGGCACGGGGCGCTGCTCATCTTCGATGAGGTCATGACCGGTTTTCGCGTCGGTCTGGGCGGGGTGCAGGGACGCTACGGCGTCAAGCCCGACCTCACCACCCTCGGCAAGGTGGTCGGCGGCGGCATGCCGGTCGGCGCCTTCGGCGGGGCTGCCCACATCATGGACCGCATCACGCCCGATGGCCCGATCTTTCACGCCGGCACCCTCTCCGGCAATCCGGTCGCCATGGCCGCGGGGCTCGCGACGTTGCGCGAATGCATGCAGCCCGGCTTCTATGCGGCGCTCGAGAACAAGGCGCGCGCGCTGATGGACGGATTCGCCGCGCGCGCCCGGGCCGCCGGCATTCCGCTCGCGACGGTCGCGGTCGGTGGCATGTTCGGCTTCTTCTTCACCGACGCTGCGCGCGTGACGAGCTACAAGCAGGCCACCGCCTGCGACATCGAGCGCTTCAAGAGATTCTTCCACGGCATGCTGGCCGAGGGCGTGTACCTCGCGCCGAGCGCATACGAGGCTGGGTTCGTGTCGGCCGCCCACAGCGATGCCGACATTGCTGCCTCCGTCGATGCGGCGGGCCGGGTGTTTGCGCGGCTGAAGTAGCGGGGGCAGGCGCGCTCGCTAGCGCGCGCAGCGAGAGCCTTTCTGCCACGGCAAGTACCATGCCGGGCGCAGCGGAAGCTTGGCAACGGCAGAGGGCCGGGGCAGGCCAAGACTGCGAGAGCAACGCCTCGGGCGCGACTGCCTGTTTTGGTTTCCTTTGATCGGTGTCCTGGGGTAGCGGGCGCCCGTTTCGACGGCGCCCGCCGCGGTGACGGCGTCCTCGAAATCCGGCCATTTGCGAGCCCGTGCGTGCTTTCGCGTCTTCTCCGTCACCGGCGTGGCGGTCGCTCGATCGAGCAACGTGCCAACCGCCGCTGGTGCCGCGCGCCGCTGTGGATCGCGCAGTATGCTCGCGTACTCGCCCGGGCCGATGTCGCCGCGCTGATAGCGGTCATCGAGCGCAAACTGCGCCGCTGCCATGCGCTCGAACTGCGTGCGCTCCGCCACACGCTGCTTGAGCTGCTGCGCGCGCCCTTGCGCCCAAATAAAAAGGCCGGGTTCATCGCCCGGCCTTCCCGCGTGCACCCCGCACACTTGTTCGGTCTTAGCTGACGAGGATGTTCTCCGCGGCGAAGCGCACCGTCGCCACCTGCGGACGCACCACCTCGTCGGACAGCGCGATGTCGACCCCGATGATCGCCACCACGTCGGTGTGATCGCGCACACCCGGCAGTTCTTCGCGCAGGTAGGTGTAGTGCGTTTCGTTCATGTACACCACGTTCGGGCGCGCACCGTTGTGCTGCGCGTAGGTATTCACCAGATTGACGATGTGGCTCAACATGCTCGTGACTCCTGCTGCTTTGCTTCCGGACTTTCCGGGCCCCCGCGGCTTTTGCCGCTCTTGCGCTATGGGTAGGAGCAACAGCTATGCCAAGTCACTGTGCGGAGATAACGCTATGATTTCATGGCGGAAAGTGCTTGGGCCGGCAGGTGGGACGGGTGCCGAGTGACGTCATGCGCAGGCCGTTACGCGCGCGGCGAACGGATTGCGGCAGGGGCCGAAAACGCCCGGGCCCGCACAGGGCGGGCCCGGGAACAGAGCGAAGCGAGGTGCGGGGTCAGTGCAGGCCGGCCATGTAGTCGGCGACGGCCTTGATCTCTTCTTCCGACATGCGGAACGCCACGCGGGTCATGGCCTCGCCATCGTTGGCGCGCTTGCCGGCCTTGAAGGCGAGCAACTGCTTTTCGGTGTAGGCGGCGCTTTGGCCCGACACGCGCGGGAAGCGCGGCGGGATGCCATGGCCCGAGGGTCCGTGACAGCCCATGCACGCGGCGACACCGTTCTTGGCATTGCCGCCGCGATAGAGGCGCTCGGCCAGCTTGATCGTGTCCTTGTTGCGCGCGGCGCCAGCCTTGGCGGGCAGGCTCTCGTAGTACGCGCCGATGTCCTTCATGTCCTGCGGTGAGAGGGCCGCCGCCATGCCGGCCATGATCGGGTCCTTGCGCACACCGGCCTTGAACTCGGCCAGCTGCTTGGCGATGTAGTCCCCGCTCTGGCCGGCGAGCTTCGGCCAGGTCGGATCGGCGCCGCCGTTGCCATCCGCACCGTGGCAGCCGGCGCAGGCTGCGACCTTGTTCTTGCCGGCCTCGGCGCTGCCACCGGCGGCGGCGTGCGCGGGGGTCATGGCCAACAGCAGACCCATGGCGGCGAAGACGTGGGCCAGGCTGGCCGCGACGCGAATGGTGTTCATTGTTACCCCCTGTTGCGGACGGTCGGTGCGGGTGTGAGCCCGCGAAAAAGTGGGCTTATATACCAAGCGCGGCAGGCCCGGTCAATTTGCCGTGCGCGGTGCGCCTTCGCACTGCTTGCTCCATGGCGCGCGCAAAAAAAAGCCCCGGAAACAAGGGGAGAGTGTCCGGGGCCCAACGTGACCTGGAGGACCTGAGGTCGACTCCAGGACCCCCCGCCCAGGGAGGAGGGGCAGGGGAAAGACGATTATCCAACCGCCTTCGTAGAGCATAGACCGGCCGGGCCGAGCAAGGTTCCGTTCACGATTGTTTCGTAAGGCTTTCCCCACACAGAGCGCGCGGCTATGGGTTCAGTGCGCCTCGTCCCAGTTGGCCCCGACGCCGACATCGACCACGAGCGGCACGTCGAGTTTCGCGACGTCGACCATGCAGCGGCGGATCGCGTCGCGCGCTTCCTCCACGAGCGGCGTGGCGACCTCGAACACCAGCTCGTCGTGCACTTGCATGATCATGGTGACGTCGGGGCGCGCGCGCTCGAGCCACGCGTCCACCGCGATCATGGCGCGCTTGATGAGATCCGCGGCGGTGCCCTGCATCGGGGCGTTGATCGCGGCGCGCTCGGCGGCCTGGCGGCGCGCCTGGTTCGAGGAGTTGATCTCCGTCAGGTACAGGCGCCGCCCGAACAGGGTCTCGACGTAGCCCTGGCGATGGGCGAGCGCGCGCGTGCGCTCCATGAAGTCCTTCACGCCCGGGTAGCGCGCGAAGTACAGATCGACGTAGGCCTGCGCGGCGGCGCGTTCGATTCTAAGCTGGCGCGCCAGCCCGAAGGCCGACATGCCGTAGATCAGCCCGAAGTTGATGGCCTTGGCGTTGCGCCGCATCTCCTCCGACACGAGCTCGGGTGGCACACCGAACACCTCGGCGGCGGTGGCGCGGTGGATGTCCTGGTTGCTGGCGAAGGCGCGCTGCAACCCGGCATCGCCGGAGAGGTGCGCCATGATGCGCAGCTCGATCTGCGAGTAGTCGGCCGACAGGATGCGGTAGCCGGCGTCGGCGATGAAGGCCTGGCGGATGCGCCGGCCTTCGGCGGTGCGCACCGGGATGTTCTGCAGATTGGGATCGGCCGACGACAGCCGCCCGGTGGCGGCGACCGCCTGGTTGTACGAGGTGTGCACGCGCCCGGTGCGCGGGTTGATCATCTCCGGCAGCTTGTCGGTATAGGTGGTCTTGAGCTTGGACAGGGTGCGGTGCTCGAGGATCAGGCGCGGCAGCGGATAGTCGAGGGCGAGTTCCTGCAACACCTCTTCGGCGGTCGAGGCCTGGCCGGTCGGGGTCTTCCTCAGCACCGGCAGCTTCAACTTGTCGTACAGCACCTCCTGGATCTGCTTGGGCGAGCTGATGTTGAACACCTGCCCGGCGATGGCATGCGCCTCGCGCTCGATCTCGAGGATGCGGCGCGCGAGCTCCTGGCTCTGCGCGCGCAACATGTCGACGTCGATGCGCACGCCCGTGCGCTCCATGCGCGCCAGGATCGGCACGAGCGGCATCTCGATGTCCTCGAACAGCGTGGCGAGCGCCGGGTTGTCCGCGAGCTGCGGCCACAGCCGCTCGTGCAGGCGCAGCGTGATGTCGGCGTCTTCGGCGGCGTACACCCCGGCCTGCTCGATCGGCACCTCGTTGAAGCCGATCTGGGCCTTGCCCTTGCCGGCCACGTCCTCGTAGCTGAGCGTCTTGTAGCCCAGGTACTTGAGCGCCAGGCTGTCCATGTCGTGGCGCGAGGCGGTCGAATCGAGCACGTAGGATTCGAGCATCGTGTCGAAGCGCAACCCGCGCAGCGCGATGCCGTGGTTGGCGAACACGTTGAGGTCGTACTTCAGGTTCTGCCCGACCTTCGCCCGCGCCGCGTCCTCGAGCAGCGGCTTGAGGCGCGCGAGCACCTGCGCGCGCGGCAGTTGGGCCGGGGCGCCGGGATAGGTGTGCGCGAGCGGCACGTAGGCACCCTCGCCGGCGCGGTCGGTGAACGACACGCCGACGATCTCGGCCCGCATGGCATCGAGGCTGGTGGTCTCGGTGTCGATGGCAATGAGCGGCGCGGCCGTGAGGCGCGCAAGCCATGTCTCGAGCGCCGCGTCATCCAGGATCAGCGCATAGCCGGCGCGCGTGTCGCGGCTCGCCGCGGCGCTGGCCGTGCCGCCGAGCTCGGCGAGCCAGCTCTTGAATTCGAAGCGCGCGTACAGTTCGCGCAGGCGCGCCTCGTCGGGGGCGGTGCGGGTGAGCTCGCGCGGACCGTGCGGGAGCGGCACGTCGCAGCGGATGGTGGCAAGCGCGCGCGCCAGGGGCAGCTGCGGGAGCGCCGCGCGCAGGCTCTCGCCCGCCTTGCCCGGGATCTCGGCGGCGTGCGCCATGAGCGCGTCGAGCGAGCCGTACTGCTGCAACCACTTGGCCGCGGTCTTCGGCCCGACCCCGGGTACGCCCGGGATGTTGTCCGAGCTGTCGCCCACGAGCGCGAGGTAATCGACGATGCGCTCCGGCGGTACGCCGAACCTCTCGAGCACCGCGGCGCGGTCATACACCGCATCCTTCATGGTGTCCACCAGGCGCACGTGACCGTCGACCAGCTGTGCCATGTCCTTGTCGCCGGTCGACACGAGCGTGTCCATGCCGAGCGCCGCGGCCTGGCGCGCGAGCGTGCCGATCACATCGTCGGCCTCCACCCCCTCGACCTGCAGCAGCGGCAGCCCCATGGCGCGCACCACGGCATGGATCGGCTCGATCTGCGCGGCGAGCGCCTCCGGCATCGGCGGACGGTGCGCCTTGTATTCCGGGTAGATGTCGTCGCGGAAGGTCTTGCCCTTGGCGTCGAACACCACCGCGATGTACTGCGGCTGCTCGTCGGCCAGGAGCTTGCGCAGCATGTTGGTCACGCCGTACACGGCACCGGTCGGCTCGCCCTTGGAGCTGGTGAAGCTCGGCATGGCATGGAAGGCGCGGTACAGGTACGATGAGCCGTCCACCAGTACCAGGCGCGGCCGGCCGCCGCCGCTCGCGTCTGCTGCCTCGTTCGTGCCGGCGGGCGCGGCACTGTCATTGCGGACCATCGGCCGGCTCCTGCTGCGGTTAAACCTTTGTGCTAGAAATCGGATATGAACAACAAGTCGCCCACGCTCGATCCGCCCTACAGCGCCGCGCACGACATGCGCGTGTCGATCACGCCGTCCGGCATGATGTCGCGCGAATCCTGGAAGATCTTCCAGATCATGGCCGAGTTCGTGGCCGGCTTCGAACGGCTGTCGCAGATCCAGCCGTCGGTCAGCATCTTCGGCTCGGCCCGCATCCAGCCGGGACATCGCTATTATGCCCTGACCGAGGAGATCGCGCGCAAACTCTCGGATGCGGGCTTCGCGGTGGTCAGCGGCGGCGGCCCCGGCCTGATGGAGGCGGCCAACCGCGGCGCCTACGCCGGCAAGAGCCCGAGTGTCGGGCTGAACATCATCCTGCCGCACGAGCAGGCCGCCAATCCCTATCAGCAGGTGAGCCTGTCGTTCAACCACTTCTTCGCGCGCAAGGTCATGTTCGTGAAGTACGCCAAGGCCTACGTGGTGATGCCCGGCGGCTTCGGCACGCTCGATGAGGTGATCGAGGCGCTCACCCTGATCCAGACCGGCAAGAGCACGCGGATGCCGATCGTGCTGGTGCATGCGCCGTTCTGGGCGGGGATGGTCGAGTGGTTCAAGCACACCCTCGTCGCCGAGGGCATGATCGATGCCGCCGACCTGAACCTGCTCACCGTGGTGGACAGCGCCGATGAGGTGCTCGACACCATCTTTAGGTATTATGAAGCGCGCGGCTTCGAGCCTTCCGAAGAAGAGCGCGAGATCAAACTCAATCTCTAGACCCCGTATGCATCGACTGCGATTCGTGGCGCTCGCCGCTTTGCTCGGCGTCGCGACGGCGGCCGGCGCGGCCGGCGAAGGCGCGGCACCGCCGCCACCGCCGCTGCCCGACAGCTACACCCCTCCGCCCCCGGCGCCGGAGACCGCGCCGCACGAGGCCGTGCCGGAGGTCAGGATCGTCACCAAACCGGATGCGATTCACGAGGAGTACCGCGTGAACGGACAGCTCTACATGATCAAGGTCACGCCTTCCAAGGGCAAACCGTATTACCTGTTCGATCCCGATGGCAGCGGCCAGTTTCGCCGCAGCGACCACGCCCCGGGCGTGGCGATCCCGATGTGGGTGATCAAGAGCTGGTGAGCCCGCGCCGGCCCCCCGGTCACCGATTGCGACGCAACCCGCGTGTCCGCCAGCACCGCCAGCACCCAAGTGCGTAACGCGCGCACCCAGGCACGCGCCTGGTTTGCCTGTGCCCGCGCGCTGGTCGAGCGCGACCGGCTGCTGTGGCTCGGCATGGCGGCGCTGTACCTGCTGCTCGCGGTGGCGCTCAAACGCATCCCGTTCGTCGGCAACCTGCTGCTGGTCCTGGTCTCGCCGCTGCTGCTGGCCGGCGCGCTGCTCAGCGCGCGCGAGGCGAGCGCTGATGCGCGTGGCTGGTGGCGGCCGCTGCGCGCGCTGACCCGCGCGCTCGCCGACGAGGCGACGCTGGTGCCGCTGTTGCTGGTGTGCATCGTGACGCTCGGTGTGGTGCTGGCCACCGTGATCGTCGAATACCTGCTGACCGGCGGATCGGTGCTGTCGGGCCTCGCCGCCGCCGGGCTCGCCGGGCCGCTGCGGCCGTCGATGCTGATCGCCGCGCTGCTCGTGAGCGCGCTCTATGTCGTGCTCGGCATGACGCTGTTGTTCCTCGTGCCGCTCACGGTGCTCGGCCAGCGTCCGGTGTTCCCGGCCATGGCCGAGAGCCTGCGGGCGTGTGTGCGCCACGCGCTGCCGCTCGCGGCGTTCGCCGCCGGCTTCGTGGTGCTCGCGCTGGCGCTGTCGGCGGTGTTCCTGGTCTCCGGCGGTGCCTGGCTCGGCTATCCGCTCCTGTTCACGCTCGGGCTGGTGGGGCTCGCGCTGTTCGTGGCCGGCCTGTATTGCAGCTACCGCACGCTGTTCGAGCACGCGCCTTGAGCGCGTTGGGCGCGCGCAGCGCGCTCCTTATAATGGCCGCATGACAGTACGCGTGTATCACGGCGCGGCGCTCGGTGCCTACGGCTTCGGCGGGGGACATCCGTTCGGACCCGACCGGCTCGAGGCCTTCTGGGCGGAGACCGTGCGGCGCGGCCTCGATCGGCGCGTCGAGATCGCCGCGCCGGTGGCCTGCACGGCGTCGGACCTGACCCTGTTTCACACCACCGCCTACGTCGAGCAGGTGCAGCGCCAGTCGCTCAGCGGCGAAGGCTACCTCGATTACGGCGACACCCCGGCGTTTCGCGGCGTGTACGAGGCGGCGAGCACGGTGGTCGGCAGCGTGCTCGATGCGCTCGGGTGGATGCTCGCCGCCAGCGGGCGGCGCGCCTTCGTGCCGATCGCCGGCCTGCACCACGCGCGCCGCGACATGGCCGCCGGCTTCTGCGTGTTCAACGACATCGGTTGCGCGATCGAGGCGCTGCGGGCGCATCACGGCATCCGGCGCATCGCCTATGTCGACATCGACGCGCACCACGGCGACGGCGTGTTCTATGCCTTCGAGGACGACCCGCAGCTCATCTTCGCCGACATCCACGAGGACGGGCGCTATCTCTACCCCGGCACCGGCGCGGCCACCGAGACCGGCAAGGGTGCCGCCAAGGGCAGCAAGCTCAACCTGCCGATGGCACCGGGCGCCGACGACGCGGCGTTTCACCAGGCGTGGGAGCGGGTCGAGGCGTTCGTGCGCGCGGCGCGCCCGCAGTTCATCATCCTGCAGGCCGGCGCCGACAGCGTCGCCGGCGATCCGCTTACGCATCTGCAGTTCAGCCCGCAGACGCACGGCTTCGCCGCCGCGCGCCTGTGCGCGCTCGCGCACGAGTGCTGCCACGGCTGGGTGCTGGCGCTCGGCGGCGGCGGCTACAACCGCGCGAGCCTCGCGGCCGCGTGGAACGAAGTGCTCGCGGCCCTGCTCGACACGGCGGCGGCGTAGGTGGCGGCCCCTCCCATGAGCGCGTTGCTGCGCCTGTCGCGCCTGATCGATGCGCTCAACGAGCGCCTCGGGCGCGCGCTGCTGTGGCTGGTGCTGCTCGCCACGGCCGTCTCCGCGCTCAATGCGCTCGCCCGCTACGCACTCGGGCGCGCGTCCAACGCCTGGCTCGAGACCCAGTGGTACCTGTTCGGCGCGCTGTTCCTGCTCGCTGCCGGCTACACGCTCAAGCACAACGGGCACGTGCGCATCGACGTCATCTACGGGCGCCTGAGCGCCCGCGCCCAGGCGTGGATCGATCTGCTCGGTGCCGCGCTGTTCCTGCTGCCGCTGTGCGCGCTCATGACGTATCTGTCGTGGCCGGCCTTCGTGCAGTCGCTCGTCCTCGGTGAGACCTCGCCCGACGCCGGCGGCCTGCTGCGCTGGCCGGCGCGCCTGCTCATCCCGCTCGGCTTCGCCCTGCTCGGTCTGCAGGGCCTATCCGAGATCATCAAGCGCAGCGCCGAGCTGCGCGCGGGCGCACCGCGCGCGCACGCGCAGCCGCCGCCCGAGGTGTAGCGATGGGCTTCGCGCTCATGGCCCCGCTCATGTTCGCCGGGCTGGTGGCCTTCCTGCTGCTCGGCTATCCGGTGGCGTTCGCGCTCGCGGCGAACGGGCTGCTGTTCGCGCTCATCGGCATGCAGGCCGGGTTCTTCGAGTTCGCGCTGCTGCAGGCGCTGCCGGAGCGGGTGTTCGGCATCATGTCGAACCAGACACTGCTCGCCATCCCGTTCTTCACCTTCATGGGGCTGGTGCTCGAGCGCAGCGGCATGGCCGAAGACCTGCTCGACACCGCCGCCCAGCTGTTCGGCGCGGCGCGCGGCGGGCTCGCCTACGCCGTGATCGTCGTGGGCGCCTTGCTCGCCGCCACCACCGGCGTGATTGCCGCCTCGGTCATTGCCATGGGGTTGATCTCGCTGCCGATCATGCTGCGCTTCGGCTACGACCGGCGCCTCGCCGCGGGCGTGATCGCATCGTCCGGCACGCTGGCGCAGATCATCCCGCCGTCGATCGTGCTGATCGTGCTCGCCGATCAGCTCGGCGCCTCGGTCGGCGACATGTACCAGGGCGCGCTGCTGCCGGCGCTGCTGCTCACCGGGCTGTACCTCGCGTACGTGTTCGCGCTGACGCGC
>CAZVUN010000087.1:0-7374 GCA_964629975.1 uncultured Acidiferrobacteraceae bacterium
GCCGGCGGCCGTGGCGGCCCACACGATCGGCCCGGCCACCTCGGCCGCATGGCCGCGACGCAGCAGCACCGGAAGGGCCGCTTCCAGGACCTGCCCGAGCGGGTAGTGGTAGTAATCCGCCGCCCAGCGCAGCAGTTCGAACAGCGCCTGCGGCAACAGCGGTTCGGAGTCGAGCACGGCGGCGATGGGCTTCAAGCGCCGGGCGGGGAGCTGGCTCTCGCGCGCATAGCCGGCCACCACGCCGACCAGGCTGCGGCGCGGGCCGAACGGCACGCGCACGCGCGCGCCAAGCGGCGGCGGGCAGGCTGGCGCAAGGTAGTCGAACAGCTGATCGAGCGGACAGGGCAGCGCTACTGCAACGATCCCGGGGCCGGCGCGCATCGCGCGACTCTAGCACAGGCGCGCAAGGTGCCCCGGCACGGTTGGCCCGTGAAACATCGGTGCTTCACGTTCAGTAGCGCACCAGGATTTCGAGCTAACTGGTTGTCGCATAAGCGCCTCGCGGTTACTAACAGAAACTGTGGATAAGATTGTTGATTATCCAGGCGCGTGGGTCCGCGCCCCGATAAAGAGACCAAATTTGTCACTTTGATTAAAAAATAATCTGGCGGGAAAAACATCGGCTGGTCATAGACTTAGCAGCGTCGTGCGCTGGCTCGCGGCGCTCGCGAGCAGCGCATTACAGTTTTCCGGCAATTTGCTGGCACATGTGCATAACGGCACGGCGGAGGCGGAAATCTCTTGACAGCCGTGGCACCTTGTTCTCCATGCTTTCCCCTGGCCGCGGCACACCCGTCCGTGTCTGTCCTGGCGACCGCGTGCTATAAAGCGCTGCCTTCAACCCACGCAGGATCGCGCAGTTGCGCGCCACCACCGCCATGATCGACAAGCCAGCCTCTACCCAGACCCCGATCCACGACCTGATTGCCCGGCGCTGGAGCGGGCGCGCCTTCGATGCCACCAGGCCGGTCGCGCGCACCCAGCTGACGGCATTGCTCGAGGCGGCACGCTGGGCGCCGTCGTGCTACGGCGACCAGCCGTGGCGCTTTCTGGTGTGGGACCGATTCCATGATGACGCCGCCTGGCAGCGCGCGTTCGCCTGCCTGGGGGAATGGAACCAGAACTGGGTGAAGAATGCGCCGGTGCTGCTGCTCGCCAGCGCCGACAGCGTGTTCACGAAGAACGGCAAACCGAACCGCTGGGGTCAGTACGACAGCGGCGCGGCCGCCGAGAACCTGTGCCTGCAGGCCGTGGCGCTCGGACTGATGGCACACCAGATGGGCGGGTTCGACGCCGAACGGGTACAACGCGAGTTCGCCATTCCGGCGCGCTACACGCCCATGGCGATGATCGCCGTGGGCCACCCGGGCGCGCCGCAGGTGCTGAATGAGGAACTCAGGGAGCTTGAGCTTGCCGCGCGGGTGCGCAGCCCGCTCGGCGAGCGCTTCTTCGACGGCGCCTGGGACCGACCCTACAGCGGCTAGGCGCGGCTCGCCCGCGCGGCCGGCGCGCCGGCCCAGGCCGACTGCCCGAGCCAGTCCTGCAGTTCGGCAAGCGTGGCCGGCCGGCCGATGTGCATGCCCTGGGCGGCATCGCAGCGTGCCGCTGCCAGGCGCCGCAGGATCTCTTCGCTCTCGACGCCCTCGGCCACCACCTCCAGCCCGAGGTTGTGCGCCAACTCGATGCTGGTGCGCACGATCGCCGCGTCGTCCTCGTCCTGCGCCATGTCGATGACGAACGACTTGTCGATCTTGAGGACGCGCACCGGCAGCTTCTTGAGGTAGGCGAGCGAGGAATAGCCGGTACCGAAATCATCGATCGCCAGACGAAAGCCCATGTCGGCGAGCTGCGTGAGCAGTTCGCGTGCGCGCTCCGGATCGGTCATGACGGTGCTCTCGGTGATCTCGAAGGCCAGCCACTCCGGGCTCGCCTGCTGCGCGGCCAGCACTTCGAGCAGCGTCGCGCTCAGATTGGGGTCCTGCAGATCGCGCGCCGAGAGGTTCACGGCGATCGGCAGCGCATGGCCCGCGGCGCGCAGCGCGCCGCTCGCCCGCAGCGCCTCGGTCAGCACCCAGGGCGTGAGGGTCCTTATCAGACCGGTCTCCTCGAGCAGCGGCACGAAGCGCTGCGGCGCGAGCAGGCCCTCGCGCGGATGCTGCCAGCGCAGCAGCGCCTCGGCGCCGCTCACGCGGTTGCTCCAGAGGTTGACCACCGGCTGGTAGTGGAGCACGAACTGCTCCTGGTCGATGGCGGCGCGCAGCTCGCTCAATAACGCCAGACGCGCCGGGTGGTGATGGTCGAGGCGGCTGTCGTACACGGCGAAGCCGGAGTGCGTTTGCTTGGCGCTGTACATCGCGATGTCGGCGCGTCGCAGCAGCACGGGTGCCTCCGTGCCGTGCTCGGGGTGCAGCGCGATGCCGATGCTGCCGCCGACCTCGAGCGAGTGCCCGTCGATCACCACCGGCGAGCGCAGCGCCTGCAGCAGCATGCGCGCCGCCATGGCGGCGTGGCCCTGCGTCATGGTCGGCAACAGCACCGCGAACTCATCCCCGCCGAGACGCGCCACCGTGTCCGATTCGCGCAGCTTGGCGCGCAGCCGCTGCGCCACCTCCTGCAGCATGCGATCGCCGACCGGGTGGCCGAGCGTGTCGTTGATCTCCTTGAAGTGATCGAGGTCCATGATGAGCAGGGCGAAGGGCTTGTCATCGCGCCGTGCCGCCAGAATCATCTGCTGCAGGCGGTCCTGGAACAGGGCGCGGTTCGGCAGACCGGTCAGCGGGTCGGTAAAGGCCATGTGCTCGAGGCTCGCGTACAGCTCCTTGAGCTGCGCGGTCATGGCATTGAAGCCGGCGGCCAGCTCCGCCACCTCGGCGTTGCCGCGCACGTCAACCGGCTGACCGAGGTGGTCCTTGTCGGCGCGGATGCGGCGCAGCTGGGCGGTGAGCCGTTCGAGCGGATAGAGCGTGGTGCGCTGCAGCACCGCCAGGGCCACCAACGCGCTCAGGAAGATCGCGACCACCGCCCCGAGCATCACCATGCCCTGCGCCCTTTCCAGGCGCTCCTGGACCGCGCCAATGTCCTTGACCGCCGCCAGCACCAGCGGCCCGCGCGTCGCCGGGTGGACGGCGAGTTCGTGCTCGGCACGCACGCTGGCCGCGCGCCCCTGCGCCGCTGCCCAGTGCGGCGAGACGTACAGCACGCCGCCATCACGCAGCGCGAGGCGCAGCGGCGTGCCGAGCGCGCTCTCCAGTGCTTGCGCGCTCGACTCCAGGTCGGTCAGCAACTGCAAATAGGCACGCGGCTCCGGCAGGCCGAGCGGTACGATCACCGAGTGGTAGGCGCGATCGCCGTGCAGACAGATTCCGGACAGCGTCCGCAGCCGTTCCTCGCCGCGCCGCCGTTCGGCCAGCACGCGCTGCTGGCCGCACAGGGCCTCCGTGGACGCCAGCGGATTCCGCGCCAGCACACCGAGGCGGATGTCGAGCAGATACAGCTCGGTGATCGCGCTGTGCTCGGCCTTGGCGGCCGGGTGCCGCATGAGTGTGCGAAGCGCGCGCTGGGGGTCGGCCAGCGGCAGCCATCCGTCCTTCAGGCTGACCTCGGCGCTCACACTGATGCCAAGTTCGCGCGCCAGCTCCTCGAGGGCGTGGCGAGTCTGCACGACGCGGTTGGTCAGCTGTTCCTGCAGGTTGTCGCGCTGGCTGTCGAGGGCCAGGCGGTAGTAGATCGTGCCCGTCAGCCACGCGACGCTCGTGCCGAGCAAGCCGACCACCACGATCGTGATGATCAGGCTCATGCGCATGGACAACGGCTTGATGGCGGGCATACGGCGCTCGAGGCTGGCGAGATGGCGCTCCGTGCCGTCTGCCAGTGCTGTGGGTGGCCGCGCCGCACCGGGCTGCGGCCGGGGATCTCTCGCTTAAGAATAAGGCATGGACGCGATTCTGCTGGTCCCAAGAAAACAGGCGCTTACAGCCGGATCGGGCGCTACGTCCGGGTCAGCGCCGCCGCCTCGCGGTTCGACCAGCCGCGCCCGGGGCGCGTGCTACAGTCGCGCTCTGATGGACAGGATCGATGTCTGGGCCGCCGTTGCTGCCGCCATCCAGCGCGCCACCGGGCGGCCGTTCACGCCGGTGCGCGAGGCGCCGGTGGGCGGTGGCTGCATCAACGCCGCGAGCGTCCTCGCGGGCGCGGACGGTCGGCGCTATTTCGTCAAGCGCAACGACGCCGCGCGGTGCACCATGTTCGAGGCCGAGGCCGCCGGATTGACCGAGCTCGCCGCGGCCGGGGCGCTACGCGTACCGCAACCGGTGTGCGTCGGCGTCGCCGACGGCCAGGCGTTCCTGGTGCTTGAGTATCTCGAGCTCGGCGGCGGCAACGGACGCGCGGCGCAATTGCTCGGTGAGGGCCTCGCGCGCCAGCACCGGGTCACGCGCGCCGTGTTCGGCTGGGAGCGCGACAACACCATTGGCGCCACGCCGCAGGTCAACACGCCGCATCCCGACTGGATCACCTTCTACCGCGAACACCGGCTGCGCTACCAGCTCGACCTGGCCGCGGCGCGCGGCCGATTGCGGGCGCTCGGCGAGGAGCTGCTGGCCGTGCTGCCGGCATTCTTCGGTGCGTATCGCCCGGTCGCCTCGCTGCTGCACGGGGATCTCTGGGGAGGCAACCACGCAGTGAGTGCGGCCGGTGAACCGGTGATCTTCGACCCGGCGGTGTACTACGGCGATCGCGAGGCCGACCTCGCCATGACCGAACTGTTTGGCGGTTTTGATGCGCGCTTCTACCAGGCGTACCGCGCCGCCTGGCCGCTCGATCCGGGCTACGCGGTACGCAAGCGGCTCTACAACCTCTACCACGTGCTCAACCACCTCAATCTGTTCGGCGGCGGCTACGCCGCGCAGGCCGAGCACCTGCTGCGCGGCCTGCTGGCCGAGGTGCGCGGCTAGCTGCCGGTGGCAACGCCGAGGATGGCGTTGCGCAGCTCCTGCTTGAGGATGGCATCGGCGCTGTTGAGCGCACGGCGCCTGGCCGAGGCCTGATCGCGCGCCGATTCCTTGATCGGCCAGCTCTTCGTCCCGCGCACGCGCCCGCTCGCCGCCTCGTTCACGCTGATCTGCAGGTCGCCGCGCTGCCAGTACCAGCCCTCGATCTTCCCAAGATCATCCAGGCTCAGGCGCGCGTCCAGCACGAAATCCGGATTCTGTCCGGTCTCGGCGAGGAAGCCGGCGGCGGCGAGCGCGCCGCGCACCACCTCGGCGAAGCCGGCGGCCGAGTCGGGCGCCACGCGCGGGCTGATGCGCACGCGCTTGAGCAGATCGTTCAGATCGGCGGAGAGCTTGGCGGTGTTGAACGGTGGCTCGACACCACGCCCGGTCGGGTCGACGACCTTGAGGGATTTCTGATAGGCGGCGCGCTCGACCTGTGACTCGAGCGCGCGGTTGGCGGCCGATATCTTGACCAGCACGTCCTCGGCGCGGCGCGCCTGCTCGAGGTAGTTGCGCGTGGCGCCGTCGAGCCGGTCGATGTCCTGGCGCAGGCTGGTGGCGGTCTGCAGGCGTGGCAGCACCGCAAGCGCGTAGTGCGTCTTGCTCACCGGGTCCTGCCACTGATCGCCGATCTGGATGCCGCTTACGATCTGCTCGGTGCGCGTGCTGATGCGCCGCGACACCTGCTGCTCGTACTGGCCGCCGGTGCGAAACGCCTGCACGTCCTCCGATTCGGCGACCACCGCGACCTGGAAGACCTTGGCAAGATCGGCGCGCGCGCGATCCCGCGCCTCATCGGCGCTTGCGCCCTGGCCGCGGCCGGTGAGGTAGTGCGCGCTGCTGTACTTCGCGCTGGTACCGCTCACCCAGTCGGGCTGGGTCGGCTTGGTGGCACAGCCGGCGGCGAGGCCGACGCCGCACAGCAGCGCCAACAGCGCGCGGCACGCGCACACCGGCCGGAACGCAATGGGGGTCGATGGCATGTTCATCTCCTTGACGAAGGAACGGACGGCAGCACGGCGTACTGCCACAGATAGGTCTGGTGACCCTTGCGGATCACGACGTCGCGGTGCTCCTGGGTCGCGAGCAACTGGCTGCCGCCGGCAAGCAGCTCGACTCTAATGGTGTAGGTACCCGGCGGCAAGGGCAGGCGCGCAAGCTGAATGTTGCTCGGCAGCGTCAGCCAGCTGCGCGTGTCGGCGCGCTCGGTGAGCACGGTGGTGGCCTCGACCGCGAAGCTGAGCAGCGCCGCGGCCAGCGCCGAGTTATCATCCGAGCGGTCCCGCGCCGCCTTGCGGGCCTCCTTGGCCGCGGCCGCCTTGATTGCCGCGCGCGCCAGCGCGCGGGCCGTGATGCCCGGCATCTTGGACTCCAGCGTGCGGCGCGCGATGGCGCTCAGGTCCTCGGCCACTTCCGTGTCCACCGTGCTGTCACCGACACGCACCCGCGCCGCACGCACCGGCGCCGGACGGTTCTCGTAGGTCGGCAGCGAGATGCGCACGAGGTGGCCGCTCTTGGGATCGATCACGTTGAGCGCGTTCTCGCGCTTGATCGGCACCAGGCCATTGTGCAGCAGGAATACAAGCTCGCCGTGCTGGGCGCGCTCCTGCGCGGTTTGCCAGCGACTGATGCCGAAGCTGCGCTGGTAGCGCTCCAGCTCGTCGTTCAGTCCCTGGCGCTGGGTGAGTCGCAGCAGGTCCTCCTGCAGGAAGCGCGGCACCGCCACGCCGTAGTACTTCTGGTACTTCTGGTAGGCCTCGTACGCCTTGCGATAGGCGATGAGCGCATCGCTCCACTCGCCGAGCTCCTCGTAGATGAGACCGGTGAGGTAGCGCGCAAAGGCATCCTCGGTGTACTTGTTGTCCGGGATGCGCTCACCGATCTGGCGCAGCTTGATGTCGACCTGCAGGGCCTCGACGCGCGCGGCGTCGAGCTGGCGCAGGTCGATGTAGTTGAACGCCTTGTACAGGTGCACCAGCACCTGCTCGAACTCCTCGCCGACGTAGCTGGTGGTGGCGTCGTTGATGACAAACGTCAGGGTCTGCTCGCGAAGGCTGAGCCCGTAGAGCTCCTCCATCAGCTTCTTGGCCGCCTCGAGCGCCTCGTTCGAGCCAGCGTAGTCGCGCCGCATGCGCAACAGCATGCCCTTGTCGAGCAGGTACAGGACCTGGTCACGCGCGGCGCGCGACTGGCTGTCGAGCGCCTTGAGGGCGGCCTCGTAGTTCTGCACCGCGAGGTGCGACTCGATGGCGGAAAAGCCGGTGCTGTAGGTGGCGCAACCCGCAAGCGCCGCGGCCAGGAGCGCGAGCGCCGCGGCCAGGCGCATGCGCAGCAGGGACGTGGCGGCAGGCACGGGGGCTGAGGAGGGCGGCCGGGGGGGGCG
>CAZVUN010000087.1:7384-13107 GCA_964629975.1 uncultured Acidiferrobacteraceae bacterium
CCCCCCCCCCCCGCCGGGCTAGAAGCGCAGATTGCTGCGCTCGACCAGCTTCTTGATCTTCTTCTGGCCCTGCCAGACCTTGCGGTTGTCGGCGAGGCTGATCAGATTGAGATCGACCTGGTAGTAGCGCACCTGGGTGCGGCCGGACACATCGATGATGGTGTTGATCGTGCCCTTCAGCATGTAGTCCGCGCCGGTCTCCTGGCCCATGGCCTTGCGCGTGTCCTCGCGCGCGTGCACGTCCTGATCCTTGCGCTCCTCGCGGATCTCGCCGCGCTCGGTGCGCGAGGCGACGAATTCGACCTTGCCGGAATTGAGCAGCGCGCGCTCCAGATCGGCCACGAAGGTGTTGACGTTGATATGTTCGTGCGAGAGGTTGCGCACCTCGCCGACGATCACGACCGGCTGCTTCTTCTTGGTGCGCATGTGGTTGTCGATCCACGGGCGCGCCAGGGCGTCCTGCACCATCTCCTCCGACACCAGGCGCGAATCGGTGTCGTTCCAGGCGCCGGACAGGTCCTGCACCTCGGTGGCTTCCATGCGCGTGACCTTGGTGCCGCACGCCGCGAGGGCGGCGGCCAGCGCCAACAGCGCCAGCCACGAGACGGCGCCGGCGCGCCGCAGAGAGACGGCATGCATCAGCGCTTCTCCTTGGTCATACGGTCAAAAATGTTCTCGGCATTCTTGTCGATGAAGCGCCGCACGCTCTCGTTCATGTCCTGGGAACCGCTCACCGTGTTCTTCACATGCTTGAGGTCGAGCTCGGCGATCGAATAGATGATGTTGGTCTTCTTGTCGCGCCAGCGGCCGATGATCTTGGCGCCGGCCAGATTCTGCTGCGTGACGTTCTTGATCTGGCGCGACACCGCCTCCTCGGTGGCGGCCTGGCCGCCGTCGGTGCGCGTCGCCGCCTGATAATCGTTCGATACCACGTCCATGAACGAGGAGAAGATGCGCGCCACCTCGGCGCGCGCCCGGTCATCGGCCGTGCCCTGCTGCAAGGCGGCATCCGGCATCGGCATGGCCGAACCGACGCCGTGGAACAGGCGCCCGTCCTTGTCGTTCAGTATGTTGGTGCCCTTGTTGACCCAGTCGGGCGCACCCTTGATGCCAAGGTCGCTCTCGACCTTGGTCTTGCCGGCACAGGCGCCCAGTACGAGCGCCGCGGCGGCGGTGATGAGCAGGGTTTTCAGGGAAAGGTGGCGTTGCATCGTTGTCTCCTGGGTACCGGATATGACCTCGGGGCGGCTGTTTTTCCGACAAGGCCGTCCTATGTAAGCACCAATTATAGGACAATGCCAAGCGTGGCCGATTCTCCCATGCGCATTGGCTTTCTTGGCGCCGCCGGCGAAGTCACGGGCTCCTGCTACCTGGTGCAGTGCGGTGCGCAACGCGTGCTGCTCGACTGCGGCCTGATCCAGGGCGCCCCCAAGGACGCGGCGCGCAACCGCCTGCCGTTCGACTTCGATCCGGCGCGTATCGATGCCGTGGTGCTGAGCCACGCGCATCTCGATCACGCCGGGCGACTGCCGCTGCTCGTGCAGCAGGGCTTCCGCGGGCCGATCTACGCCCACCCGGCGAGCCGCGACCTCTGCCAGATCATGCTGCGGGATGCGGCGGCGGTGAACGAGCGCGATACCGAGTGGGACAACCGCAAGCGTGCACGCAAGGGGCTCGCGCCCCTGCTGCCGCTGTACACGCGCGCCGCGGCCGATGCCGCCATGCGCCAGTTTCGGACGCTGCCCTACGACACGGCGCAGGACATCCTGCCGGGCGTGCGCGTGCGGCTGCGCGATGCCGGACACATCCTGGGCTCGGCCTGCGTGGAGCTGGCGCTCAGCGCCGGTGGGCGCCGGCGCAAGCTCGCCTTCAGCGGCGATCTTGGCCATGCCGGCGCGCCGATCCTGCGCGATCCGCAGACGCTGACCGAGGCCGATCTGGTCCTGCTCGAGAGCACCTACGGCGACCGCGACCATCGCTCCTGGGATGCCACCTGGGCGGAGCTGGCGCAGGTGTTCGATGCGGGCACACCGGTGCGCGGCAATATCCTCATCCCGGCATTCGCCGTGGGTCGCACCCAGGAGCTGCTGTACGTCATGAAGCAGCACTACCGCGCCTGGGGTCTGGATCGCTGGCGCATCTTCCTCGACAGCCCGCTGGCGATCGAGGCCACCGAGGTCTACGCCCGCCACTGGCGCGAGTACGACGCGGAGGCGGCACGCTCGCGGCGGCGTGCGGGCGAGCTGTTCCGGCTGCCGAACCTGCACGTCGCGCGCACCGCCATCCAGTCGGCGGCCATCAACCGCATTCAGTCGGGCGCCATCATCATCGCCGGCAGCGGCATGTGTGAGGGCGGACGCATCCGCCATCACCTCAAGCACAATGTCTGGCGCGACACCTGCCAGATCGTGTTCGTGGGCTATCAGGCCGCCGGCACCCTCGGGCGCGCGCTCGTCGACGGCGCCCGCCACGTGCGCCTGTGGGGCGAAACGATGCGTGTGGCGGCGCGCGTGCACACGATCGGCGGCCTGTCGGCCCATGCCGGCCAGGCGCAGTTGCTCGGCTGGTATGGCCACTTTGCCGCGCGCCCGACGGTGGCGCTGGTGCACGGCGAACCGCCGGCCCAGGAGGCGCTGGCGCGCCGGCTGCGCGCGGAGCTCGGCGCGCGCGTGCTGCGACCGCGCAGCGGCGAGTGGCTCGACCTCGACGCCCGGTAGGCGCAACCGCCCCCCCGCGCGCCCGCGCCGCCGGTTCACGGATTTGACACGCGTCAAGGTCGCGCCCGGCTCGATAGGGTTTATTGGCTGACCCCTTTTTGCGGCTGACGCGCGTATGGCGACCGCGCGACGGGCAGGCTGGGGCGGAGCAGCGGCGCCTGACCGCTGCCCATCGGTGCGAGGAAGAACAAAGCGAGACAGGGCCGTTTCACGGTCGCCGGCTTTCCCTGACAGGAGACAACGTTAATGAGAGGCATACACCTGACCCGTGCGCCGTTGCTCGGCGCGTTGTGCATCGTCGCCGCCTCGTGCGCGACGAGTCCCTCTGGCCCCGCCCCCGCCGGGGCAAAACCGGCCGAGGCCACCAAGGCAGCCGAAGCGCCCGCGCGTCCCGTTACGGTGGCGGAAGCGGCCAACATGGCCAACAACTGTTTTGCCTGCCACGGTCCGAACGGCGTGAGCCCGGGCGCGATTCCGAGTCTCGACACGCTCACCGCCGACAACATCAAGTTGATGATGCGCCTGTTCAAGACCGGCGAGCGGCCGAGCACCGTGATGGGCCGTCATGCCAAGGCGTACAGCGATGGCGAAGTCGAGGCCATCGCCAAGTACATTGCCGGACTCAACCGGAAGTAGAGGGACCCATCATGAGCAAAATCACACGCAGAGATTTCCTGAAACTGACGGGCGCCGCGGCCGCGGCCGGAACACTCGGCTATGCCGGCGGCGCGCGCGGGCAGGTCGGCGCCGCCGGTCCGAATGTGGTCGTGGTCGGCGGCGGCTTCGGCGGCGCCACCTGCGCGAAGTACCTGCGCAAGGCCGATTCCACCATCCGCGTCACGCTGATCGAGCCGAAGAAGGAATTCGTCACCTGCCCGTTCAGCAACTACGTCATCGGCGGATTGCCGAACGTGTCGATGAAGACCATCACCCACCGTTACGAGACGCTGCAGCGCGCCCACGGCGTGGCGGTGATCCACGACAGCGTGGTGGCCATCGACCCGGTGGCGAAGAAAGTGAGGCTCAAGGGTGGACACACACTCACCTACGACCGCCTGGTGCTGTCGCCCGGCATCGGCTTCAAGTGGGGGGCGATCAAGGGTTACGACGAGAAGGCCGCCGAGGTCATGCCGCACGCCTGGCAGGGCGGGCCGCAGACCGAACTGCTGCGCAAGAAGCTCGAGGCCATGAAGGACGGCGGCGTGTTCGTGATGGTCGCGCCGCCCAATCCGTTTCGCTGCCCGCCCGGACCGTACGAGCGCGCGAGCATGGTCGCGCACTACCTCAAGACCTACAAGCCGCGCTCCAAGGTGCTCATCCTCGACGCGAAGGACGACTTCTCGAAGAAGGGCCTGTTCATGGACGGCTGGAAGAAACTCTATGGCAGCATGATCGAGTGGGTGCCGGGCGCCAAGGGCGGCATCGTCAACGGTGTTAACGTGAAGGCCATGACCGTCGACGGGCAGCTCGAGACGTACAAGGCCGACGTGGTCAACGTGATCCCGCCGCAGACCGCGGGCGAGATCGCGCTCCAGACCGGGCTCGCCAACGCCTCCGGGTTCTGTCCGGTCAATCCGAAGACGTTCGAATCGACCATTCACAAGGACATCCACGTCATCGGCGATGCCTCGATCGCGGGCGCGCTGCCCAAGAGCGGGTTCGCCGCCAACAGCGAGGCGAAGATCACCGCCTATGCGATCGCCGCCGCGCTCAGGGGCGAGAGCCCGGCCGACGCCTCCTATGTCAACACCTGCTACAGCCTGGTCGCACCGGACTACGGCATCTCCGTCGCCGCCGTCTATCGTGTCACCGACAAGGGCATCGTCGCGATCGAAGGCTCCGGCGGCGTGTCGCCGAAGGACGCCACCGACGGCTTCCGCAAGGACGAGGCCAAGTACGCCTTCGGCTGGTACGCGAGCATCACCGCCGACACCTGGGGCTAGGCGGCGCCAGCGCCGGTCCGCATGCAGCGTGACGTTCGGGGCAGCGTGAGCTGCCCCTGTTTTTTTGGTGGTGCCGCGCCTGGCTACATTAGCGGTCGCTCATGGACGCGCCACGGGTCGATTGACATTGGTCAATGCGGACAAGGCCGCAATGCATGAAACATCGCATCCAGCACGCCGAGCGCGCGCATGCGAGCGCGGCAGGTGCGAGGCCGGAAACCGGGGAGCCGATACGATGGCGGACACGAAGAAGTCTCGTTGGCGCAGCGCTCTCGGTGGGCTTGTCCTCGTCGTGCTGGGTGCCGTGCTGTTCGGGGCCTTCAACGTGGGCCTCAATGCGACCAACACCGAGGCGTTCTGCATTTCCTGCCACACCATGAAGACCAACTACGAGGAGTACAAGAAGACCGCGCACTTCAGGAATCCGTCCGGCGTGCGCGCCACCTGCGCCGATTGCCATGTGCCGCGCGATTACGGCAACAAGCTCATCGCCAAGGTGATGGCGGCGAAGGACGTGTATCACGAGATCATGGGCACGATCGACACGCCGGAGAAGTTCGAGGCGCGCCGCTGGCACATGGCCAACGTGGTGTGGGCCAAGATGAAGGCCAGCGATTCGCGCGAGTGCCGCGGCTGCCACGACATGCAGCAGATGGACCTCGAGAACCAGAGCAAGTCCGCGGCCAAGAAGCATGCGCGCGTCATGACCGGCGGCAAGACCTGCATCGAGTGCCACACCGGCGTGGCCCACAAGGAGCCGGACGCACCGGAAGGTGCGGTCAAACCGAGCGACGAGGCGCGCGTGCCCGCGGCCAGGGCGGCGTCGTAACCGCCCCCGCCCGGTGCGCGGCAAAGGAGGAAGGGACATCCGAGACCGAAGCGAGTCCGACCCGACCGACACAGCACGCGCCATCGGCGTGCGACAAACCGAGGAGGAGGCAATCATGAATCGACGTTCCGTGCTGTCACCGCTTGCTACCGGCCTGCTCGCCGGCGCGCTGGCGCTGGGCGCGGCGGCCTTCGGCGCCGACGCGCCGGCCGCCGCGGCAGCGCCACCCGGCGC
>CAZVUN010000088.1:0-1438 GCA_964629975.1 uncultured Acidiferrobacteraceae bacterium
GTCGCGGGCAGTGCGCGCAGGTGGCGGCTGCGCGCGAGCGCCGACCGCCACAGGGCGTCGGGAACGGGGGGTGGGCGCAGCGCCCGGCGCAGGCGCGAGAGCACGGCGCGTCCGGATCAGGCACCGGCCGCGCCCGTGGAGGTCGCGGCCTGCAGCGTATTGGCGAGCAGCATCGCCACCGTCATCGGGCCAACACCGCCCGGCACCGGTGTGATCCACGCCGCCCGGGCGCGCGCCGACTCGAAGTCGACGTCACCGACCAGGCGACCGTCCGGGAGGCGGTTGATACCGACATCGATCACGGTCGCGCCGGGTTTGATCCAGTCGCCACGGACCATCTGGGGCCGTCCCACCGCCACCACCAGGACGTCGGCCGCGGCCACGTGGCCGGGCAGGTCGCGCGTCTGGCTATGGCACACGGTGACGGTGCAGCCAGCCAGCAGCAGCTCGAGCGCCATCGGGCGTCCGACGATGTTGGAGGCGCCGACCACGACGGCGTGCCGCCCGGCCAGCGCCTCGCCCGTGCTCTCCAACAGGCGCATGACGCCGTAGGGTGTGCACGGGCGCAGTGCCGGGCGGCGCTGCGCCAGGCGGCCGATGTTGCAGGGATGAAAGCCGTCGACGTCCTTGGCGGGGTCGATGGCGTCGATGACGGCGTTCGGGTCGATTTGTTCGGGCAGCGGCAACTGGACGAGGATGCCGTGCACCGCAGCATCCGAATTCAGCCGCGCGATCAGCGCCAACAGCTCGCGCTGCGCGGTCGTGGCCGGCAGGTCGTACGACAGGTCACGGATGCCGGCCTCGACGCAGGCGCGGCGCTTGTTGCGCACGTACACCTGGGAGGCGGGATGCGCGCCGACCATCACCACCGCCAGACCCGGCGCGGTGCGGCCGGCCGCGAGGTGTGCTGCGACCTGCTGTCGAATGTCCGCGCGCAGCGCCTCGGCGATCCGCTTGCCGTCGATCAGGCGGGCTGTCATGGCTGAGTGGGTGGACGTGAGGTGGCTGCATCTTCGCACGCGCACGCGGGTCGCGCCAGCCGGCACGCGTTTCGTTGACGGTCCGGATGACGCTGCGTATATTGGCGCGGCATCGGGGTATAGCGCAGCCTGGTAGCGCGCCTGCCTTGGGCGCAGGAAGTCGTGGGTTCAAATCCCGCTACCCCGACCATAACGGATAGAACCGAGGGGCAAGGTACGAGGCGAAGCCGGGCGCCGGTCGTCGAGCCCCCTCGTCACTCGCCCCGCGTCGCTTGTCCCCGTTTGCTTGCGCCCGTAGCTCAGTTGGATAGAGCAACGGCCTTCTAAGCCGTAGGTCGCAGGTTCGATTCCTGCCGGGCGCGCCACCCATGCCATCCCTGGCGAGACGACGCAACCGTGGCTTGGCTCCGGCCGCGCCATCCGTGGCGCGGCGCTCGCCGGGGGGGGGGGGGGGGGGG
>CAZVUN010000088.1:1486-12960 GCA_964629975.1 uncultured Acidiferrobacteraceae bacterium
CCCCCCCCCCCCCCCCACTGCCCCGGCTCGCCCTGCCGGGCGCGCCACTTTTGAAAAAAATATGTATAATCGCGCGCTCTTTCCGACCAATGGTGAGCGTAGCTCAGTTGGTTAGAGTCCCGGATTGTGATTCCGGTTGTCGTGGGTTCGAGTCCCATCGCTCACCCCAGTACGCGGGCCGTTAGCTCAGTTGGTAGAGCAGCTGACTCTTAATCAGCGGGTCCCAGGTTCAAGCCCTGGACGGCCCACCATCCCGCCACGGGGCTTGGTTCGCCAAGCCCCGTTTCTTTTTTGTGCGAACCGACTGCAGACCGCCGCGCGCCGGCCGTGGCGGGGCACCCGTGCCTGGCCTCTGCGCACCCAGGGCGGCGGACCTGGCCGCCCGTGCTACGGCATGCTCTACAATGGTCGCCGCGCGATGAGCCGGACGCGAATGTGGCGAAATTGGTAGACGCGCTGGATTTAGGTTCCAGTGGGGCAACCCGTGGGAGTTCGAGTCTCCCCATTCGCACCAGCGCTCGCCGGTCCTGCATCCTTGGCCGGTCCTGCCCAAACCGGTATGATGCATGCCGATGGCGCCCTAACCCATTATCTCGCATAGAACTTTTTTCACTCTCGAGGCCGTGATGCAAGTTTCCGTTCAAACCGTCGGTACGCTCGGGCGCAAGCTCACCGTGGCGCTGCCCGCGGCTGAAGTTGAAAAGGTATTCAGCGCGCGCCTGCAGCGTCTGTCGCGCCAGGTGAAGATGCCGGGCTTCCGCCCCGGCAAGGTGCCGCTCAGGATGCTCGAGGCGCAGTATGGCGCGAGCCTCATGGAGGAGGTTGCCGGCGAACTGATCGAGACGAGCTTTCGCGAGGCCGTCGGACGTGAAGGCCTGCGCCCGGCGGCGGGCCCGCGGATCCAGCGCAAGGCGCTCCATCGCGGCCAAGACCTGGAGTACACGGCCGAATTCGAGGTGCTGCCCGAAATCCCGCGCAAGGATCTGGCTGGCACCAAGATCGAGCGGCCGGTCGCGACCGTCGCACCCGAAGACGTTGAGCGCACGATAGAGACCATCCGCAAGCAGCGCGTCAGCTGGGCGCCGGTTGCACGGGGCGCGCAGCAGGGCGACCGCGTGGTCATCGATTTCGTCGGCAAGCTCAACGGGGAGCCATTCGAAGGTGGCTCGGCCACCAACTTCCCTGTCGTGCTGGGCAGTCAGACCCTGATCGCCGACTTCGAGGCGGGCCTGCTCGGCGCCGCCGCCGGCGACAGTCGCACCATCAGCGCCGCATTTCCGGCCGATTACCGCCATGCACCGCTCGCCGGCCAGACGGTGCAGTTCGAGGTCACGGTGAAAGAGGTCAACGAGCCGGTGCTGCCGGCGCTCGATGCGGCGTTCGCCACGCAACTCGGTGTCGCGGACGGCAGCCTTGAAACTTTGCGCCGCGAGGTGCGTCAGAATCTCGAGCGCGAGGCCGCCAGCCGCAGTCGCAACGTGGTGCGCAACCAGGTCATCAAGGCGCTGTTGGCGGCCAACCAGATCGAGCTGCCCGTGAGCCTGATCGAGGCGGAAGCGCAGCGGCTCAGGCAGGCCGACGCCAGCGCGCGCACGGCACAGGCGGCACGTGCCCCGGTCAGCGACGATGTCTGGCGCGCACGCGCGAAGGAACGTGTTGCCGTCGGGCTGGTGGTAGGCGAGATCATGCGCACGCGTGGCATCAAGGCCGATCCGGCGCGCGTGCGCGCCAAGCTCGAGCAGCTCGCCCAGGAGTACGACTCGCCGCAGGCGTTCATCGAGTGGCACTACCAGCGCCCGGAACGCCTGGCCGACATCGAGTCGCTGGTGCTGGAGGAAAAGCTGGTCGAGGAACTGCTGTCGACCGCCGAGGTAAGCGACAAGCCGGTGAGCTTCCAGGAGCTGGTCAAGCTGGACGCGGCCGCCTAAACCTGCAGAGGATGAGACAAGTGACGAACGGTTCGAGAACGGACGGTGCCATGCATGCCCAGGCCCTCGGCCTGATCCCGATGGTGATCGAGTCCACCGGGCGCGGCGAGCGCGCCTACGACATCTACTCGCGCATGCTCAAGGAGCGGGTGGTGTTCCTGGTCGGCCCGGTGGAAGACCACATGGCCAACCTGATCGTGGCGCAGTTGCTGTTCCTGGAGTCCGAAAACCCGGACAAGGACATCCACCTCTACATCAACTCCCCGGGTGGTGCCGTCAACGCCGGGCTGGCGATCTACGACACCATGCAGTTCATCAAGCCCGACGTGAGCACCGTGTGCATCGGGCAGGCGGCCAGCATGGGGGCGGTGCTGCTGGCCGGTGGGGCGGCTGGCAAGCGCTTCGCGCTGCCGCACGCGCGCATGATGGTGCACCAGCCGCTCGGCGGTTTTCAGGGCCAGGCGACCGATATCGAGATTCACGCCAAGGAGATCCTGCGTGTGCGCGACCGGCTGAACGCGATCCTGGTGAGACATACCGGTCGCACCATGGACCAGATACGCGAAGATACCGACCGCGACTTCTTCATGGACGGCACCGAAGCCGCGCAATACGGCCTCATTGACGCGGTGATCGAAAAGCGCAAGCAAACCGCGTGATTACCGCGGGATTTGTGCTATTCATTAAGGTGAAGGCTTGCAAAGTTGCCCGGAAAAACGCATTCTGACGATGACATCTCTGGTTCGGGCGGGGTTTAGGTATGGCAACCGATAACCATAACGGGCGTGGCGACGGCAAGGGCGAAAAGCTCTTGTACTGCTCCTTCTGCGGCAAGAGCCAGCACGAAGTACGCAAGCTGATCGCCGGGCCCTCGGTGTTCGTGTGCGACGAGTGCGTTGAGCTCTGCAACGACATCATCCGCGAAGAGGTCCAGGAAGAGAAGAACGCGGCCGGCGCGAAGAAGAAATTTCCCAGCCCGCGCGAGATCAACCAGATCCTCGATGAGTACGTGATTGGCCAGTCGGACGCCAAGAAGGTACTGTCGGTCGCCGTCTACAACCACTACAAGCGCATCGAGAACGAAGGCAAGGTCGGCGAGGTCGAGCTCTCCAAGAGCAACATCCTGCTGATCGGCCCGACCGGCTCGGGCAAGACCCTGCTGGCCGAGACGCTGGCGCGCCTGCTGAACGTGCCGTTCACGATCGCGGACGCCACCACCCTCACCGAGGCCGGTTACGTCGGCGAGGACGTCGAGAACATCATCCAGAAGCTGCTGCAGAAGTGCGACTACGACGTCGAAAAGGCGCAGAAGGGCATCGTCTACATCGACGAGATCGACAAGATCTCGCGCAAGTCCGAGAACCCCTCGATCACGCGTGACGTCTCCGGCGAGGGTGTGCAGCAGGCGCTGCTCAAGCTCATCGAGGGGACGATCGCGTCGGTGCCGCCGCAGGGTGGCCGCAAGCACCCGCAGCAGGAGTTTCTGCAGGTCGACACGCGCAATATCCTGTTCATTTGCGGCGGGGCATTCTCCGGTCTCGACAAGGTCATCCAGAACCGCAGCGAGAAAAGCGGCATCGGATTCAGTGCCGAGATCCGCACCAAGGCCGAGGGCCGCAAGGTCGGGGATACGCTGCGCCTGGTCGAGCCCGAGGACCTCATCAAGTACGGCCTGATCCCCGAATTCGTCGGCCGCCTGCCGATCGTGGCGGTGCTGAACGAGCTGGACGAGGGTGCGCTCATCCGCATCCTTACCGAGCCCAAGAACGCCCTGGTGCGCCAGTACCAGAAGCTGTTCAAGCTCGAGGGTGTCGACCTGGAGATCCGCGAAGACGCCCTGCACGCCGTGGCGCGGCGCGCGCTCGAGCGCCGCACCGGGGCGCGCGGGCTGCGTTCCATTCTGGAGCGGGCCCTGCTCGACATCATGTTCGAGCTGCCGTCGCTAGAGAATGTCGCGAAGGTGGTGATCGAGGCGAACGTCATCAGCGAGGGCGCACAGCCGATCCTCATCTACGCGGACGAGGACCAGCACAAGCGCGCCTCCGTCAGCCCCTGAGCGCGCCCCGTCACCCGCGTGTGGCCCGGAAGACCCGCCCCCGTGCGGGTCTTCTGCTTCGGGAGGCACGGATTTCGGCGTCTTTTGAGCGAATGGCGACGAATTTTGCGTCTGGCGCCTGTCATAACATTGAAAAGGGGCTTTATTGGCCCCAAACTTGGGTGACATCCGTCCAAACCCGCCTGCGCGAGCGCCGAGACCCTGCATGAGCCAAGACAAGCCCGAAAAGACCCCGACCCGAACCGTTGCGGGATCCGAGATGACGCTGCCGGTGTTGCCGCTGCGCGACGTGGTGGTGTTCCCGCACATGGTGATTCCGCTGTTCGTCGGCCGGCGCAAGTCGATCCGGGCGCTCGAGCAGGCGATGGACGCCGGCAAGCAGATCATGCTGGTCGCGCAGATGAGCGCCTCGGACGACGATCCGAGCGCCGAGAACATCCACACCATCGGCACCATCGCCAGCATCCTGCAGCTGCTCAAGCTGCCGGATGGCACCGTCAAGGTACTGGTCGAGGGCGAACGCCGCGCCGTGGTGCGCCGCTACACCGAGAGCGAGGAGTACTTCGCCGCGGAAGTTGCCGTGCTCGAGGCCGAACCGCTCACCGATCGTGAGGGTGAGGCGCTCATGCGCTCGGTGCTCAACGAGTTCGACCAGTACGTCAAGCTCAACATGAAGATTCCGCCGGAGATTCTCACCTCGCTGGCGGGGATCGATGATGCCGGACGGCTCGCCGACACGGTGGCCGCGCATCTGGCGCTCAAGATCGAGGACAAGCAGGGCATCCTCGAGATCCAGGACGTGCGCGAGCGTCTGGAGAAGATCCTGAGCGTGCTCGAGACCGAGATCGATCTGTTGCAGGTGGAGAAGCGCATCCGCGGGCGCGTCAAGCGCCAGATGGAGAAGAGCCAGCGCGAGTACTACTTGAACGAGCAGATGAAGGCCATCCAGAAGGAGCTGGGCGAGCTCGAGGAGGGTCCGAACGAGATCGAGGAGCTCGAGAAGAAGATCAAGGCCGCCGGCATGAGCAAGGAGGCGCGCGAGAAGGCCGAGGCCGAGCTGAAGAAGCTCAAGATGATGTCGCCGATGTCGGCCGAGGCCACGGTGGTGCGCAACTACATCGACTGGTTGCTGCAGGTGCCGTGGAAGAAGCGCACCAAGATTCAGAAGGACCTGAAGAAGGCCGAGGAAATCCTCGAGCACGATCACTACGGGCTCGAGAAGGTCAAGGAACGCATCCTCGAGTACCTCGCGGTGCAGCAGCGCGTCAATCAGCTGAAGGGGCCGATCCTGTGCCTGGTCGGGCCGCCCGGCGTGGGCAAGACCTCGCTCGGCCAGTCGCTGGCGCGCGCCACCGGCCGCAAGTTCGTGCGCATGGCCTTGGGCGGGGTGCGCGACGAGGCCGAGATCCGCGGCCACCGCCGCACCTATATCGGTTCGTTGCCCGGCAAGCTCATTCAGAACATGGCGAAGGTGAAGGTCCGCAATCCGCTGTTCATGCTGGATGAGGTCGACAAGATGTCGATGGACTTCCGCGGCGACCCGAGCTCGGCGCTGCTCGAGGTCCTCGATCCCGAGCAGAACCACGCGTTCAACGATCATTATCTCGAGGTCGACTACGACCTGTCGGATGTGATGTTCATCGCGACCGCCAACACGCTCAACATTCCGGCGCCGCTGCTTGATCGCATGGAGGTGATCCGGCTGTCCGGCTACACCGAGGACGAAAAGCTCAACATCGCGCTGCGCTATCTGGTGCCCAAGCAGCGCAAGGCCAACGGTCTGAAGGAGGAGGAGATCTCCATCTCCGAGGCCGCCATCCGCGACATAATCCGCTACTACACGCGCGAGGCCGGGGTGCGCAACCTGGAGCGCGAGATCTCCAAGATCTGCCGCAAGGTGGCCAAGGACCTGCTGCTCGGCAAGGCCGAGGGCAAGGTCACGGTGTCGCCGCGCAATCTCGACAAGTACCTCGGCGTGCGCCGTTACCGCTACGGACTGGCCGAGGAGGCCAACCAGGTCGGGCAGGTGACCGGGCTCGCCTGGACCGAGGTGGGCGGCGAGCTGCTCACCATCGAGGCGGTGATCGTGCCGGGCAAGGGCAAGCTCACCATTACCGGCAAGCTGGGCGACGTCATGCAGGAGTCGATTCAGGCGGCCATGAGCGTGGTGCGGGCGCGCGCCGAGAAGCTCGGCATCCCGGCGGACTTCTACCAGAAGCACGATTTCCACGTGCACGTGCCGGAGGGTGCGACGCCCAAGGACGGACCGAGCGCCGGTATCGCCATGTGCACCGCCATGGTGTCGGCCCTGACGCGCATCCCGGTACGCGCCGATGTCGCCATGACCGGCGAGATCACGCTGCGCGGCGAGGTGCTGCCGATCGGCGGTCTGAAGGAGAAGCTGCTCGCCGCGCATCGCGGCGGCATCAAGACCGTGCTGATCCCGGAGGAGAACCGCAAGGACCTGGCGGACATTCCGAAGAACATTCGCGACCGGCTCGACATCCGGCCGGTGCGCTGGATCGACCAGGTACTCGAGACCGCGCTCGAGCGCGCGCCCCAGCCGATCGCGCCCGCCGCCGCCGAGGGCGGGACACCCGGTGCGGAAACGCGCGACGTCGTCAATCCGCTGACGACACACTAGCCGCCTCCGCTGCGCGGCCGGTTGGCAAAGCGCGGCGCCATGCCGTACACTTACGACCCTTTCGTGGGCCGCGCGCGCCGCGGGGTGCTTAGCTCAGTGGTAGAGCATCGCCCTTACAAGGCGAGGGTCGGGGGTTCGAAACCCTCAGCACCCACCAAAGAGTCTCGGGAGCGGTAGTTCAGTCGGTTAGAATACCGGCCTGTCACGCCGGGGGTCGCGGGTTCGAGTCCCGTCCGCTCCGCCACATCGCAGGGCGAGGAGAAATCCTCGCCCTTTTCTGTTTCCGGGCGGCGTACGTGCCGCGTGCGTCGTCATCGCGCTGCATTGCTGGCGCGTGCGCGCATCCGGTAAAGTAGCCGCCCTATGCTCAACAAGATCCGCGAGAAGACCCAAGGCATCATCGCCGGCATCATCCTGTTGCTGGTCGGCATCCCCTTCATCCTTTTCGGCATCAATACCTACTTCGAGGGCGGCGGGCGGCTTACCGTCGCCAAGGTCGATGGCGAGGAGGTCACCCAGCTCGCCTATCGCCGCACGCTCGATGAGCTGCGCGGTCGCGTCGATCCGAGCATGCTCGAGAGCCGCCAGTTCAAGGAGATGATCGTCGACAGTCTCGTCGACCAGATGCTGCTGGTGCGTGATGCCGAGGCCCAGGGCTACCGCATCGGCGATGCCCAGCTCGACCAGCAGATCCGCGAGTTGCCGTTCTTCCAGCGCGACGGGCGCTACGATCCGGTCCTGTACGAGACGTTTCTGCGGCGCGAGGGGCGGGATGCGGCGGATTTTCGCCGGCGTCTGCGCGCCGAGGTCCTGGCCGGGCAGCTCGAGCGCGGGTTGATCGAGAGCGCGTTCGTGACCGACGCGGAGGTGGCGGCGCTTACGCGCCTGTATGCACAGCAGCGCGAGGTGGTGCATGCCCTGATCGCGACCGAGGCCTTCGTCGCCAAGGTCAATGTCACGCCGCAGGCGGTGGAGGACTACTACGCCGCGAATGCCGATCGCTTCAAGACCGACGAAGAGGTGCGCATCGAGTACGTGCGCCTGTCGGCGGCCGATCTCGCCAAGGGCTACCAGCCGGACGAGGCGGCGCTGCAGGCGGCGTATGCCGAGGAGGCAGCACGCTATGTCACGCCGGAGCGGCGCCGCGCCAGCCACATCCTGATCGAACTGGCGCCGGGTGCCTCGCCCGAGGAGGTCAGGCGCGCCGAGAGCCGCATCCAGGACATCGAGCGCCAGGCACGCGCCGGGGCGAACTTCGCCGAGCTCGCGCGCCGGCACTCCATGGACCCGGAGTCGGCCGCCAAGGGCGGGGACCTGGGGGAGCTGCGCGCCGGGCTGCTGCCGAAGGAACTCGAGGCCGCGATCAGCGCGCTCAAGCTCAACGAGATCAGCAAGCCGGTGCGCACCGCCTATGGCCTGCACCTGGTGAAATTGACCGGGCTCACGCCCGAGAAGCGGCGCGCCTTCAAGGATGTCAGGGATGAACTCGCGAAGGCGCTGCGCAACCGCAAGGCGGAGGAGCGCTACGCCGAGGCCTCGACCAAGCTGCACGACCTGGTGTACGAGAACCCCGACAGCCTGGCGCCCGCGGCACAGGCGCTCGAGCTCGAGGTGCAGCGCAGCGACTGGTTCACACGCGCCGGCGGCAAGGGCATCGCCGCCAATCTCAAGGTGGTGGAGGCGGCCTTCCAGCCGGAGGTCCTGGCGCGCACGCGCAACAGCGATGTGATCGAGCTCGATGCCGGCACGCTCGTGGCCGTGCGCGTGGTGGAACATCGCCCGGCCGCGCGCAAGCCGCTCGCCGAGGTGCGCGCGCAGATCGAACGTACCGTGCGCCAGGAGCAGGCGCTCGCGCAGGCGCGCACACTGGCACAGGAACTGCTCGCGCAGCTGCGTGCCGGGGCGGCGTTCGAGGCCCTGGCCGCCAAGCACGGTCTGAAGCTCTCGGCCGCGCAACGCGTGACGCGTGACCAAAGCACCGGTATCGACCGGCGTATCGTGCAGGCGGTGTTTCGCGCACCGCGGCCGGCCGCGGGCGGCCCGCCGGTGTACGGCGAGGTGGAGCTCGGCACGCAGGGCGTTGCGTTGTTCGCGCTGCGCAAGGTCGAGGACGTCGAACCGGGCAGGGCCGACGCCGCCACCGTGCAGAAGGTCAAACGGCTTCTGCTCGAGCAGCGCGGTGCCGGCCAGTACGCGGCCTACCGTGCCGGGCTGCGGGCCGGGGCCAGCATCAAGATCAATCGCGACCAGCTGTAGCGGGGCGGCTCAGCCGGCGGCGTAGCCGCCGCCCAGGGCCACGCAGTTGAAGCCGGCATCGACGTAGGTGATCTCGCCGGTAATGCCGGAGGCCAGGTCCGAGCACAGGAACGCACCGACGTTGCCGACCTCGTCGATCGTGACGCCGCGCCCGAGCGGCGCGGTCTTCTCGTAGAAATCGAGCATCTTGCGGAAGTCGCCGATGCCGGCGGCGGCCAGGGTCTTGATCGGCCCGGCAGACACCGCGTTGACGCGGATGCCCTCCGGCCCGAGCGACTGCGCGAGATAGCGCACGTTGGCCTCGAGGCTCGCCTTGGCCAGCCCCATGACGTTGTAATTGGGCAGGGCGCGCACCGCGCCGATGTAGGACAGCGTGAGCAGCGCACCGGCGCGTCCCTGCATCATGGGCCGCCCGGCCTTGGCGAGGGCGGCGAAACTGTAGGAGCTGATCTCGTGGGCGATGCGAAAACCCTCGCGCGTCACGGCATCGAGGTAGGAACCCTCCAGCTGCTCGCGCGGGGCGAAGGCGACCGAATGCACGATGATGTCGAGCCCGTCCCAGTAGTCATCGAGGTGCGCAAACACTGCATTGATCTGCTCGTCGCTCGCCACGTCGCACGGCAGCGTGATCGTCGAGCCCACCTGGCTGGCGTACTTGTCGACACGCTCCTTGAGTTTTTCGTTCTGGTAGGTGAAGGCGAGCTCCGCGCCCTCGCGGTGCATGGCCTTGGCGATGCCCCAGGCGATCGAGCGCTCGCTCGCCACACCCACGATCAAAGCGCGCTTGCCGGCGAGAAATCCCATGCGGTCCTCTGCGATCGTCGTTGTCGTGCCGCTGAAGTGCTCGCTACCGTAGCGCAATTCGCCACGGCGGAAAAGGGGGCGGCGCCGGCCGCTTCTGGTATATTGCGCAGCCGTTGCGCATCCATGGACAAGGCCTGAGCCGAGCATGCTGCTGCTGCCCAAGGCCCGCTCGCCGGGTCTCGTCTTGCTCGTCGTGGGCGCGCTCGCGGGATGCGGGCGCAGCGACTGGAACAATCCCTATCCCGCCGCCGACGCGCACGCCAACATCCTGTACAGCGCGTTCCGCGAGCGGCCCAAGCATCTCGACCCGGCGCGCGCCTACAGCTCCAACGAGTACGACTTCATCGCGCAGATCTACGAGCCGCCGTTTCAGTATCATTACCTCCAGCGCCCGTACCGGCTGATCCCGCTCACCGCGCAGGCCGTGCCGGCGCCGGTATTCCTCGATGCGCGCGGCCGGCGGCTGCCGGCGGATGCGCCGCCGGGTGCGATCGCCTACAGCGTCTACGAGGTCCGCATCCAGCCCGGCATCTACTTCCAGCCGCACCCGGCGTTCGCGCGCGCCGCCGATGGCAGCCTGCGCTATCACGCCCTCGGCGGCGCCGAACTGGCGCGGGTGCGCGCGCTCAGCGATCTTCCCGAGACCGGCACGCGCGAACTCACCGCCGCCGACTACATCTACCAGATCAAGCGTCTCGCCCATCCGAAACTGCACTCGCCCATCCTGAGCGTCATGCAGGACTACATCGTGGGCCTGAAGGACTATGCCGCCCTGCTCAAGCGCGAGCAGGCGCAGCGCGGCGGCGAGGCCGGCGGGTACCTCGACCTCACGCGCTATCCGCTCGCGGGCGTGCAGGAGGTGGATCGCTACACCTATCGCGTTACGATTCACGGCAAGTACCCGCAGTTTCTGTTCTGGATGGCGATGCCGTTCTTCGCGCCCATGGCCCCGGAGGTCGATCGCTTCTTCAGTCAGCCCGGCATGGCGGAGAAGAATCTGACCCTTGACTGGTATCCGGTCGGCACCGGCGCCTACATGCTCACGGTCAACGATCCCAATCGCAAGATGGTGCTGGAACGCAATCCCAACTACCACCTCGAACGCTACCCGGCTGAGGGCGAACCGGCGGATGCGGCGGCCGGCCTGCTGGCCGATGCCGGACGGCCGCTGCCGTTCATCGACAAGGTCGTGTTCAGCCTGGAGAAGGAGAGCATTCCCTACTGGAACAAGTTCCTGCAGGGTTACTATGACCGCTCCGGCGTGCTCAGCGAATCGTTCGATCAGGCCGTGCGCTTCACCGGCAGCGGCGACACCGACGTCACCGACGCGATGCGCGCGAAGGGCATCCGTCTGCAGACCAGTGTCGCGACCTCGACCTATTACCTCGGATTCAACATGCTCGACCCGGTGGTGGGCGGTTACAGCGAGCGCGCGCGCAAGCTGCGCCAGGCCGTGTCGATCGCCATCGACTACGAGGAACAGATCTCGATCTTTCGCAACGGCCGCGGCATCGCCGCCCAGGGGCCGCTGCCGCCCGGCATCTTCGGCTATCGGGAGGGGCAGGCGGGCATCAACCCCTATGTGTACGACTGGGTCGAGGGGCAGGCGCGGCGCAAACCGATCGAGGTCGCGCGGCGCCTGCTGGCCGAGGCCGGCTACCCCAATGGCCAGGACGAGCGCACGGGCGCGCCGCTGCTGCTCAACTTCGACACGCCGGCCACGGGGCCCGAGGAGAAGGCGCAGCTCGACTGGATGCGCAAGCAGCTGGCCAAGCTCAATGTCGAG
>CAZVUN010000089.1:0-12877 GCA_964629975.1 uncultured Acidiferrobacteraceae bacterium
CACGCAGCTTGTCCACGGTGTGCGGGGCGTTCTTCATGATCGTGCCCTCGGTGAATTCGAGCTCGAGCAGGCTGCCGTCGGCCCCGCAGTCATCGAGGATGCCGCGCATGCGCTCGACGAAGTCCGGCTCGTTGAACTGGCGCGGCGACAGGTTGACCGCCACGCGGATCTTGCCCAGGCCCGCGGCGCGCCAGGCCTGCGCCTGCTGGCAGGCGGTGCGCGCCACCCAGGCCCCGATCGGCACGATCAGCCCGGTGTCCTCGGCGAGGGCGATGAACTGCTGCGGCCCGAGCAGGCCGAACTCCGGGTGCTGCCAGCGGATCAGCGCCTCCATGGCGGTGATGCGTCCGCTCGCCAGCTCGACCTGCGGCTGGTAGTAGAGCACGAACTGCTCACGCTCGAGGGCATGGCGCAGATGGGTCTCGAGGGTCAGGCGCTCGAAGGCGCGTGCGCTCATGTCGGCGGAGTAGAACTGGAAGTTGTTGCGCCCGAGCTCCTTGGCACGGTACATGGCGGCGTCGGCGTTCTTGAGCAGGGTGTGGCCGTCCTCGCCGTCGTTCGGGTACAGGGCCACACCGATGCTGGTGGTGATGAACAGCTCGCGCCCGCCCAGAGTGAAGGAGGTGGCGAACGCGCCCAGGATCTTGCGCGCCACCAGGGAGATATCCTCGACCTGCGCGATGTCCTCGAGCAGGATCGCGAACTCATCGCCCCCCAGGCGCGCGACCGTGTCGCCCTCGCGCACGCACTGGCTGACGCGCGCCGCCATGGCCTCGAGACACTGATCACCCACGTCGTGCCCGAGGGTGTCGTTGATGTTCTTGAAGTGGTCGAGGTCGAGGAACAGCACCGCCAGGATGCGGTGGTGGAAGTGCGCGCGGATCAGCGCCTGGCCCAGGCGATCGAGCAGCAGCACGCGGTTCGGCAGACGGGTGAGCTCGTCGTGGTGCGCGAGGTATTGCAGGCGCTCCTGCACCTGCATGCGCTCGGTGATGTCCTTGCCGGTGGAGACGAAGTGCGTGATCACCCCGCGTTCGTCCTTGAGCGGCGTGATGGTCTTCTCCTCGTAGTAGAGCGAGCCGTCCTTGCGCCGGTTGACCACCACGTTGCGATAGATCCCGCCGGCGACGATGGTGCGCCACAGCTCGGCATAGAAGGCCGCATCGTGGCGTCCCGACTTGACCAGGCTCGGCCGGGCGCCGATCGCCTCGGCGCGGGAGTAGCCGGTGGTGCGCTCGTAGGCCGGGTTGACGTATTCGATGATGCCGCGCCGGTCCGTGATGACCACCGTGTCGGCGGTCTGCTCCATGGCGCTCGACAGCTGCTGCATGCGCGCCTCGGCCTGCTTGCGCGCGGTGACGTCGAGTACGGTGCCGAACATGCGCACCGGCTTGCCCGATGCGTCGAACTGCGCCTCGCCCTCGGCGTACAGCGTGCGCTGCGTGCCGTTGGGCAGGCACACGCGAAACTCGAGCGGGCGCGGGCTGCCGTCGCGCGCGCATGCCTGCATGGTCTCGTACAGGCGGGGCTTGTCCTCCGGATGGACACGCTCCTCGATCACGGCCCACACGTCGAGGTGCGCACCGGGCGCCACACCGTACAGGCGACAGGTCTCCTCCGACCAGTGCGCCTCGTTCGTGACGATGTCCCAGGTCCAGGTGCCGAGATGCGCCACCTTCTGTGCCTTGGCGAGCTCGGCCTGGCTCTCGCGCAGACGGCGCTCGGCGCGCAGCCGCTCGGTCACATCGAGCGCGAGGATGAATTCCGCATCCCGGCCTTCGAACGCGATGCGGTGCCCGGTGATCTCGACGTCGAACACCTCGCCGTTCTTCCTGCGATGCCGCCAGTGTGTCCCGAGGTACAGGCCGTCCGGGTTGCCGGCCAGGACCTGCTTCAGGCGCGGCACCTCCTCGGGCGGGCGGATCGCGAACAGATCGAGCGCCAGGAACTCCTCCCGCGTATAGCCGTAGTGACGCAGGGCGGCGTCGTTGACCGCGAGAAAGGCGTAGGTCGCGCGATCATAGATGTACATCGGCAGCGGGTTGTGCTCGAACAGCAGGCGAAAGCCCGCCTCGCGCGCGTGCAGCGCGGCGTCGGCGCGCGCGCGCGCGGCGGCGTCGGCGAGCGCCTGCAGCCGCTGGCCGATGGTCGCGACCAGCTCCTCGAACAGCTCGACCTCCACCGTGCCGAACGCACCGGGCTGCACCGCGTACAGATTGACCGCCCCGATGACGCCCTCGCCCATGCGCAGCGGAAAGGCGGCCGAGGCGCGATAGCCCAAGCGGCGCGCGCTCGCGCGCCACGGCGCGAACGCCGGGCTGGTCTCGGTGTCGTTGTCGACGACGCTCTGGCCGCTGCGGATCGCGCGCCCGGTCGGGCCCTGGGCGAATGCGCTGTCGTCGCAGCGCACCTTGATCTCGGCGAGATAGCCGGACCCGGTACCGGCCTGCGCCACCACGGTCACGCTGCCGTCGGCCAAGTCGGCGCGCCCCACCCACGCCATGCGCAAGCCGCCCTGCTCCACCAGGATGCGGCAGGTCTCCTCCAGCACGCGCCCCGGCTCGGTTTCGCGCAACAGCATGCGGTGCACCGCGCTCACGGTAGCGAGCAGGCGGTTGAGACGCGCGGCACGGTGTTCGGCGCGCTGGCGCTCGAGCTCGACCGCGGCGCGCCCCGCCATGATCCGCAACAACAGCTCGACGCTCGCGACATCGGCGAATGGCCGGCGACTGAGCACCGCGAGCAGGCCGAGCGCCCGGCCGTCCGCACCCCGCAGGGCGATGCCGCTGTAGCCGACCACACCCATCTCGACCAGCAGGTGATCGCGCGGGAACTTCTGCTGCACGTCGTCGGCAAAGGTGCAGATGCCCTCGCCGCCATCGGCCGTGACCTGTTCGCACGGCGTGTGCGCGAGCGCGTAGTCGAAGTTGTCGCGCTGGCGGCCGTGGCTGTAGACGCTGAGCGTGCGCACGCTGTTGCGGTCGGCGGCAAGCTCGCCGACGAACACGAAATCCGCGTCCAGGGCGCGCGCCAGATACTCGGTGATGCGACCGAAGAACTGCGCACCGGTCGCCGTCGACGTCGCCGCCGCGAGGTTGTGCAGCAACTCATCGATCGCGCCGCTGGCGGCGCCCGGCGGCGCGCCGCCCCCCCTGCGGCGGCGGGTCGTCACGCGGCTGACGGCTTTGCGGGCCATGCGGCCTCTCCCTACAATTCCTTCCCGAACGGGTGCCCAGAACCCACGAATCCGATCGGATCGTTGCGCGCCCCTTGCGGCGCCCGCACCCGACCCCTGGGTCGGCGCGGCACCCGCATCCGCGTTGTGACGCGGCCGGGCCATCACTAGAGAGTAGTTCAAATCCACGGGTGCCAAGGGCCGCCGTGACCCCGGGCAAGGCCCCCATCCGCCAGGCCGCCGTACAAGCATGCGCATGCCGGTTCCGCTGAGGCCCCTCGCCGCGGCGCGCCGCCTCTGGCGGGTCCTGCGTGCCGCACCGCATCGCCTGTTCCTGCTCGCCGGGGCGATGCAGCTGGTGCTCACCGTCGCCCTGTGGGGTGGCGAACTGACCGCGCGGCTGGGCGCGGGCGGCCTGCCGTTGGCCGTGCCGGCCCTCTGGGCACACGGCCTGTTGATGGTGTACGGGGTCTTCCCCTTCTACATCTTCGGGTTCCTGTTCACCGTCTATCCGCGCTGGCTGCGCGTACCGCCGCTCGCGCCGCACCACTACCTGCGCGTGTTCTGGCTGCTCGCGCCCGGCTGGGGGCTGGTCTATGCCGGCCTGTGGGGCGCGCGCGCCTGGCTCGCCGCCGGCCTAGCGCTGGTGCTGGCCGGGCACCTCGGCGCTCTGGCGACACTGCTCGCGAGCTACCGCGCCGCCGGACAACCTGATGCGCACGTGCGGCTCATCAATCTGGCGCTCGCGCTCGGCAGTGTCGGGCTCGGCGCGTTCCTGATCGCCTTGCTCGCCGGGCACGCGCTTGCGGCAGCGGTCGCGCGCGAGGCGGGGCTGTGGGGGTTCCTGGTGCCGATCGTGTTCAGCGTGAGCCACCGCATGATTCCGTTCTTTTCCTCGAGCGTGCTCATGAACTACGTGATGGTGCGCCCGGCGTGGGGCCCGCCGCTCATGCTCGTGTGCGCCACCGGGCACGCGGCGTGCGAGCTCGCCGGGGTGCCGGCGTGGCGCTTCCTGTTCGATGCGCCGCTCGCCGCCACCGCGCTGCATCACAGCTATGTGTGGCAGTTCCGGCGCAGCTTTCATTCGCGCCTGCTCGCCATGACGCACGTTGCGTTCCTGTGGTTGGGCGTGGCAATGACGCTGTATGCCGCGCAGAGCCTGGTGTGGCTGATCGCCGGCTCGGATGGGTTCGGGCGTGCCCCGCTACACGCCCTCGGGATTGGCTTCCTCGCCGGCATGGTGGTGGCGATGGGCTCACGCGTGACGCTCGGGCATTCCGGCCGGGCGCTCGCCGCCGATACGCGCACCTGGGTCGCTCTGCTCGGCCTGAGCGCCACGGCCCTCATCCGCATGGCGGCGGAGTTCGTGCCGGCGCGGGCCGGGTGGCTCAACCTCGCGGCCGCGCTGGCCTGGCTGCTGTGCGTGATCCCCTGGGTGTTACAGTACGCGCCGCTCTACTGGCGTGCACGGGCCGATGGCCAGCCCGGCTGAGCGCACTCAATGTACGAAACCATCAAGCTGATTCACGTCACGAGCGCCGCGATCTCGATTGCGGGTTTTTTCGTGCGCGGCCTGTGGATGCTGGCCGATTCGCCGCGTCTGCAGGAGCGCTGGGTACGAATCGCACCGCACGTCATCGACACCATCCTGCTGGCCTCGGCCATCTATCTGGCCGTGACGCTCCGGCAGTATCCGGGTGTGAACCAGTGGCTGACCGCGAAGATCGTCGCGCTGGTCCTGTACGTGGTGCTCGGCGCCATCGGGCTGAAGCGCGGTAAGACCAAGGCGATCCGCATCACCGCCTGGCTCGGCGCGCTGGCCACGTTTGCCTACATCGTCGGCGTGGCGGTCACGCGCAACGCAACAGTGTTCTCTTAATCTGCGCAATCGCACGGCCTCCTCCATCGCCCCGCTTTGCCCATCGAGCGCCGCCCACCTCCAACCTGCCCACCCCCCGCCGCACATCCGGCGGCTCGCTCCGCTGCGCTCAAGCGGACGCGACGAGTGGCTTTCAGGTTGTTTTCAGCTTGCCCTGCTAGGGTGCGCACCCGTACCAAGAACGGAGGGCAGCATGCATACCACAGAGCACAGCGACGCGCAGCCCGGGCAGGTGAAAGTCTGGGATCCGCTGGTCAGGATCTTTCACTGGTCACTGGCCAGCGTTTTCCTCATTACCTACGCGAGTGGCGAGCAGGGATTCGCACTGCATGAGTGGTCCGGGTATGCCGTGCTCGCACTCGTCGTGCTGCGTACTGTCTGGGGTGTTGTAGGCACGCGCCACGCGCGGTTCAGCGATTTCGTCCGCGGGCCGGCGGCGGTCATCGGCTACGCCAAGGACTTGCTGCGCTTTCGTCCCAGGCGCTATCTCGGCCACAACCCGCTCGGCGGTGCGATGATCATAATCATGCTGGCGACGCTGATCGCGACCGGGGCCAGCGGGCTCGCTCTGCAGCAAACGCGGGACGGCGGCGGGGCGTTCGCCAGCGCGGCCGCCGCCGCATACGTCGCTGCGCCGGCGCCGATTTCAGAGGCCCGCGCGGACGACGACGAACACGAGAATGGAGAAAACGAGGAATGGCTCGAAGAACTGCATGAGATCCTTGCCCACTTCATGGTTCTGCTGGTGCTGGCGCACATCGCCGGGGTGGCGTTGGGCAGCGCGCTGCACCGGGAGAACCTGGTCCGCGCCATGTTTACCGGGCGCAAACATGTCTAACATTGACCCAAGAGGAGCTATCGACATGAAAACGCCTATCAAGAGCGCTGCGACCGCCCTTGGCGCCGCCGTGCTGCTCGCCCTGACAGAACCGGCGCTGTCGGACAGCGAGCACGACCGCGCGCGCGCCCTCAAGAACCATGGTGACATCCTGTCCCTCGAAACGATCCTGGAAAAGGCGCGCAAGGACCAACCCGGGCGCGTGGTCGAATCCGAGCTGGAACGCAAAGGCGAGCGCTACGTTTACGAGATCAAGATCGTCGACGACAAGGGCGGCATACGCAAGCTCAAGTACGACGCGCGAACAGGCGAGCTGATCAAGCGCGAAGACAAGCGAGCGCGAGACTAGCCAGTGCGACTGCTGGTGGTCGAAGACGATGCCGAGTTGCGCGAGCGCCTGCGACAGGCGCTCGCGTGTGCCGGCTTCGCTGTCGACACCGCCGACAACGGGATCGATGCCGCCCATCTCGGCGCTGCAGAACCCTACGACGCCGTAGTGCTCGACCTGGGCTTGCCGCGCCGTTCCGGCCTCGAGGTGCTGGCACAGTGGCGCCAGCGCGGCAACGCAGTGCCGGTCGTGATACTGACCGCACGCAATTCGTGGCAGGAGAAGGTCGAGGGCTTCCGGGCCGGCGCGGACGATTACCTGGGCAAGCCGTTTCATGTCGAAGAGTTGACCGCGCGCCTGCACGCGGTGATCCGACGGCGGCACGCGCAGCCGACGGGCAAGCTGCGCGTGGCCGACCTGGTGCTCGACGAGGAACGCCAGACGGTACAACACGGGGCGCGTTCCATCGAGCTCACTGCGACCGAGTTCAGGTTGCTGCGCTACTTCATGTTGCACGCCGGCCGTACCTTATCGAAGACCAGGCTGGTGGAGCACGTCTACGACTACGACTCCGACAAGGACAGCAACGTCATCGAGGCCTACGTGCGGCGGCTGCGCCGCAAGCTCGGCCCGGATCTGATCCGCACCCGCCGCGGGCAGGGGTATGTGTTCGCGGAGCGCCGCTGATGCGTTCGCTGCGGGCCCGCCTGTCGATCGGCCTGGCCGCGAGCCTCGCCGCCGTTTTTGTCGTGCAGTGGCTGGTCGTGACATTTGCCATCCGCGCGGTCGCCGAGTCCTACGTGGCGAGCCGCCTCGAGCACGACTCGGACAGCCTGGTCGCTGCGCTCGTCTTCGACGCCAGCGGCCGACCGGCGCTACAGGGCGCTCGGCTCGGAGCGGTGTTCGAGCGACCATATTCCGGCCACTACTACCGCGTCGCGGTTGGCGAGCATGTGGTGCGTTCGCGTTCCCTGTGGGATCAGGACCTCGCGGTCGTGCCGACCGACCCCGGCGCCACCCGACGCGAGCGCATGCCCGGTCCGCAGGAACAGACGCTGCTGGTGCTCACCCGCGGGGTCAGCGCGGGTGACAACCGGCTGACCATCAGCGTCGCCGAGGATCTGACGCCGCTCACAGCCGACTTGCGGCGCTTCAGCCTGCAATTCGGGCTGGTTTCGGCCGCCGCACTCGTTGTGCTCCTCACGGTACAGGGCATCGCGCTGCGTGTCGGCCTGCGGCCGCTGGCGCGTATTCGCGGCGCGCTCGAGCAGGTCGCGCGTGGCGAGCGCGAGCGCCTGGATGAGGATACCCCGCCGGAGATCCAGCCGCTGGTGCGCGAGCTCAACGTCTCCCTCACGGCGCTGCGCCGGCGGCTGGAGCGCTCGCGGCGCGCACTCGGCAACCTTGCGCACGCCCTCAAGACGCCGCTCACCGTGCTTACCGTTCTGGGCAGCGACAAACGCCTGCGCCGCTGGTCCGACCTTCGGCGCCCGCTGGTCGCCAATACGGAAAGCATCGCTCGGCTCATCGACCGGGAGCTCAAGCGCGCGCGCCTCGCCGGTGCCGCGCCGGGCGGCGCGCGCCTCGATCTCAAGAGCGAGTTGACGGCGCTGCGCGATACGATGCAGGCCGTGCACCACGACAAGGCGCTCAACTTCGAGGTCCGCGCACCGCGCGGACCGGTCGAGTACCGAGCCGATCGCGAGGACATGCTCGAATTGCTTGGCAACGTGCTCGACAACGCCTGCAAGTGGGCGCGCTCCGCCGTGCGCGTAACCGTTGGATCTGGCGAGCCGCTGTGCGTCACCATCGAGGACGATGGCCCCGGGTGTCCGGCGCAGCAGCTTGAGCGGCTCGCGCGGCGCGGTGTGCGCGTCGACGAGTCAACCCCGGGACATGGTCTCGGGCTGGCGATCGCACAGGACATTGTCGCCTCCTATGCCGGGCGCCTGGCGTTCGGCCGCTCGCGCGAATTGGGCGGATTTGAGGTGACGATCCTGCTGCCGGCCGCCGGGGTTGTTGCCGACAGGGCACAGGACCGGTAACGATCGACGCGGCGCTTGGTCAGCGCCCGTCGAAGTCGCGCGCCGCAAGAAGCAGATTCCCGCTACAGGCTCGGGGTGACGTCGCGCCCGCCACGCGTTCCGTTTTCGTGGCGCGACTGGCAGGGCTGGCAGCGCTTGGCGGTCGGATACGCCTCGAGCCGGGCGAGGGCGATGTCGGCGCCGCAGTCGACGCATTCACCGTAGCTGCCCTCGCGCATACGTTCCAAGGCCGCCTCGATATCGGCGAGCTCGGCAACTTCGCGGTCGAGGTGCGCGAGGTTCACCCCCACGAGCAGATCGGCGAACGACTCTTCCGCCGCATCATGCACCTGCCCGGCGAGATCGACGAAGTCCTCGCGCTTGGATTCGAGCAGCGTGTCGTGGATCAGCCAGCGCAACGCCTCGCGGCGCTGGCTGAGCTGCTCGCGCAGACGGGCAATATCCTTGTCGCTGAGAGTCATGACACGCACCTCGCTTGGCGAATTGACGCTATCACAGCCACGCGGTGCGACATTGATCCCGGTCAATGCCGCCCTGCGCTCACGGGATGTCGAGGGTGAGTGGCGTGACGCGCACGCTGTCGCCGGGCTGGAATCCCTGGCTGTCGGCCTCGACGCGGATGAGCGCGTTGGTATCGCGCAACGCCGCGAGCTGGTGCGAGCCTTGCCCGGGCAGCGCGCGCGCCATGAGCCGGCCGCCTTCGAGGTACACGTGCCCGCGCAGGAACTCGGTGCGCCCGGCATGGCGGCGAAAGCCGTTGGCGGCGAGCGCGGGCAGCTCCGGGCGCAGCGGTGTGCCGTGGTGCCAGACGACGAGCGCCGGCTCCACGAACAGCTTGTACGTCACGAGGCTCGATACCGGGTTGCCCGGCAGCGCGAGAAAGTGCGTGCGGCTGCCCAGGCGCCCGAAGGCGATCGGCTTGCCGGGTTTGATCTTCACCTTCCAGAACTCGATCGTGCCGATCTCGCCGAACACCTGCTTGACCAGGTCGTGCTCGCCGACCGAGGCGCCGCCGCTGGTGATGATGAAGTCAAAGTCGCCGGAGCGCGCGAGCAGTGCGCGCAGGGCCGCGGCATCGTCCCGCACCGTGCCGCCATCGACCGCCTCGACCCCGAACGCGCGCAGCTGCAGCAGTGTGGCGAGGCGGTTCGACTCGTAGATCTGCCCGGGCCTGAGCGCCGTGCCGGGCGAGACCAGCTCATCCCCGGTGGCCACGACCAGCACGCGCGCACGCGTGAACACCGCCAGCTCGGCGACGCCGGCCGCCGACAGCAGCGCGATGTCATACGCCGACAGCCGATGCCCGGCCGCGTACAGACGGTCACCGGCATGGAAGTCCTCGCCCCGGTGACGCAGGTTCTGCCCGGGCTGCACCGTGCGCGGGAACACGATGGCCTCGCCCCGGCGCTGGATGTCCTCCTGCATGACCACGGCGTCCGCACCGGCCGGCAGCGGCGCGCCGGTGAAGATGCGCATGGTGGTGCCGGGCGTCAGGCGGCCGGGCGCATCCCCGCAGCGCGACACCCCGGCCAGTGGCAATACGAAGTCGGCGGCGATCAGGTCGGCGATCGCCACCGCGTAACCGTCCATGGCCGAGTTGTCGAACGCCGGGTTGTCGACGCGCGCGTGCACATCGGCGGCGAGGAAGCGCCCGTGCGCTTCGGCGAGCGGCACGGTCTCGTGCCGCTCGGCGCGGCGCACCGCGGCGCAGAGCGCTTGCTGGGCCTGTTCGAGCGTGAGCATGGCGACGTACGGACGGGGAACCGTGCCGTACGGTAGCCGGTTTCGTGCGGATCGACCAGCCTAGGCGCGCGTGCCGCGGTGCACGAGGGCGCGCGCCTCGTCCGGGCTTTGCACGCCGACCCCGGCGAGCTGCCCGTCGATCACCACCGCGGGAATCGCGGTGAGCTGCAGGCGCGCCTCGATGGCCTCGCCGGCCGGCGTGCGCAAGTCGATCACCTCGAGCGCGAATCCGCCCTCGGCGGCGAGCGCGCGCCACACCCGCTCGGCGCGTTCGCACGGCGCGGAGCCCGCGCACACCAGCAATTCGACCTTCATCCCTGTCGCCCCCCGGGCGTTCGGCACAATGGACGCACTGTCGCGTCCGGTCCCCGCGGGGTCATTGACCTTGATCAAGCGGCCATCGACTTGGGTATGATTGCCACATGAACCCGCTCGGGAACGCGCACGCGGAACTGCGCCGCAACTACATCTTCGCCGACATGAGCGAGGCGCGCCTGGCGCAGCTCACGCACGCCATGCAGGTCGTGCACCTGCAACCGGGCGACACGCTGTTCCAGCAGGGCCAGCCGGCCGAGCGCTTCTTCTTCGTGCGCGACGGCATGATCAAGCTCTACCGGCTGTCGCCCGAGGGCGATGAGAAGATCATCGAGATCGTGCAGCCCACCCAGACGTTCGGCGAAGCGGTGATGTTCATGGGTGCACGCGCGCGCTACCCGGTGAATGCCGAGGCGATCAGCGAGGCGCATGTGTACGGCTTCGAGGGCAAGGCGTTTCTCAACCTGCTGCACGAGTCGCAGGAGGCGTGCTTCGGGCTGCTGGCGTCGATGAGCCGGCGGCTGCACATGCTGGTCAACCAGATCGAGAGCCTCACCCTGCAGAACGCGACCTACCGCCTGGTCGCGTACCTGCTCGAGCAGATCCCGGGCGGCGTGAAGCATTCGCCCGACCTGCAGCTCACCACACCCAAGAGCGTGATCGCCTCGCAGCTCGCGATCCAGCCGGAGACGCTGTCGCGCATCCTGGCCAAGCTGCGCAAGCGCGGCCTGATCGAGGTCGAGGGCAATCACATCCTGGTGCGCGATGTGGCGGCGCTGCGCCAGCTGGTGCACATGCCGCCCAGCGAATCGTAGGCGCGAGTTTCGGATTGCAGAATGACCGACACGCTCACCCATCTCAACGCCCAAGGCGAAGCGCACATGGTCGATGTCGGCGCCAAGGACGTGACCGCGCGCGAGGCCGTGGCCGCGGGCAGCATCCACATGCAGGCCGCCACGCTGCGCCTGATTGTCGAGGGCGGGCACAAGAAGGGCGATGTATTGGCGGTGGCGCGCATCGCCGGCATCCAGGCGGCCAAGAAGACCGCCGAGCTGATTCCCCTGTGCCACGCCATCCCCATCACCGCCGTCGAGATCGACCTCACACCTGATGCGGCGAGCAGCCGCGTGCACTGCCGCGCCACGGTACGCACCCGGGCGCAGACCGGCGTCGAGATGGAGGCGCTCACCGCGGTGCAGATCGCGCTGCTTACCATCTATGACATGTGCAAGGCGGTCGACCGCGGCATGACCATTGGCGAGGTGCGTCTATTGTCCAAGACCGGCGGCAAATCCGGCGACTGGCACCGATCCGAGCCGCGTTGAGCGCGCCGCGCAGTGCGCCGGCTGGCCCGCTCCGAGGCGCAGCGCCAACCGGGCGGCCGCGCATGCAATCGCGCGCCCGAGCCTTTAGAATTGGCGCCCCGCCCGATCCTGCCCAGCACCCTGCGCCGCCATGTCGTCCACCCCGCTTCGCCTCAACTTCGGCATGACCTTCGCCGACCTGCTGCGCGAGGACGCGCTCGCGCGCCTCGACCAGATGTTCCTCGAGCGCTTCCACGCCCACGACCCCGTGCGCTGCGCACAGCTGCGCGCGCTGCGTGCCGGGCAGACACTGACAGCGCTCGAGCTGAGCGAGCTCCTGCTCGCCGGCGGGCCGGTGCTCGAGGCGCTCATCGCCGAGCTGTTCGGGGTGCAGAGCGAGCTGGCCGCCGCGCGCGCGGCGACCCAGGCGCACGACCCGGTGTTTGCCTTCAAGAAGCAGTTCGTGCAGCGGCGCGCGCGCCGGCGCCTGTTGAAGCAGGAGGCGCTCGAGAGTTTCGCCACGCTCGACGCGTGGCTGAGCGGCGCGCTCGCGCAGGCCGGTCTGACGGACGCGGATCGGGAGCTGGCGATCGCCCGGCTGGGCGAGCGGCTGCTCGCCGACGAGAAGGCGCATGCCGACGCGGTCGAGAAGCTCGTGCGCTGGTGCATCCGCGCCCTCACCACGCCCGAGGGCAAGGCCGCCGTGCACGGCTGGGTGAGTTTCAAGCTGCCGGAAGGCCTCGACCCCCAGCGCCTGGTGCCGGTCGTGCCGGTTGCGAACGATCCGATTGGGCGCCTCGAGGGACCGGCCGAGCGACGGCGCGCGCGCGACGGCTTCAAGCTCACCGATCCGCGCATGGGTGCACGCGAGGTGCAGAACGAGATCCACTACTGCATCTATTGCCACGACCACGATGGCGACTTCTGCTCCAAGGGCTTCCCGGAGAAGAAGGGCGAGCCGGACAAGGGGCTCAAGGTCAATGCGCTCGGCGTCACCCTCACCGGCTGCCCGCTCGACGAGAAGATCTCCGAGATGCACACGCTCAAGCGTGCCGGGCACACGATCGCGGCGCTCGCCATGATCACGGTCGACAACCCGATGTGCGCGGCCACCGGGCACCGCATCTGCAACGACTGCATGAAGGCGTGCATCTACCAGAAGCAGGACCCGGTCAACATCCCGCAGACCGAGACACGCATCCTGACCGATGTGCTGCGCCTGCCGTGGGGGGTGGAGATCTACGACCTGC